>DATIDX010000233.1:0-3993 GCA_035456025.1 Cellvibrio sp.
TGCCAGTGCACCCGCTGCTTCAGCCGCAGGATCGCCTGCCGCACCAATCGAAGCGGTAGGTGATCGTGTTGAGAAACGCGTACCAATGACTCGTTTGCGCAAACGTATTGCAGAGCGTTTGCTTGAGGCATCCAGCACTACCGCAATGCTCACTACGTTCAACGAAGTGAACATGGCTCCGGTGATGGCGCTGCGCGCAAAATATAAAGATCAATTCGAAAAAGCTCACAATGGTTCGCGTTTGGGCTTTATGAGTTTCTTCGTAAAAGCGGCAGCTGAAGCACTGCGTCGCTTCCCTGTTGTAAACGCCTCTATCGATAACAACGATGTTGTTTACCACGGTTACCAGGATATTGGTGTTGCTGTATCGACTGAAAAAGGTTTGGTTGTTCCGGTGTTGCGCAATGCGGAAAATATGAGCTTGGCAACCATCGAAAATACTATCCGCGATTTCGGTTTGCGCGCACGCGACGGTAAGCTTGGTATTGAAGAAATGTCCGGTGGTACTTTCACTATCACCAACGGTGGTGTGTTTGGTTCACTCTTGTCCACTCCGATTTTGAATTTGCCACAATCTGCAATTTTGGGCATGCACAAAATTCAAGAGCGTCCGATGGCTGTAAACGGAAAGGTTGAGATTCTGCCGATGATGTATTTGGCGTTGTCTTACGACCACCGTTTATTGGATGGTAAAGAAGCTGTGCAATTTCTCGTAACCATCAAAGATTTGTTGGAAGATCCAGCGCGTATTCTTTTAGAAATATAAGGTGTTGGAAATCTAATCCGCTTTTTTGAAACGCTCTTGGCAACCCAGGAGCGTTTTTATGTAAAGGGTTGCTGCTCACAAGGCTGTAGCCGACAGTTAATAATTTAGGAACATTGTTATGTCTGAAAAATTTGATGTGATAGTTATCGGTTCTGGCCCTGCGGGTTATGTAGCCGCAATTCGCGCTGCGCAGCTTGGCTTTAAGACCGCGTGTGTTGAGAAGTGGAGAAACGAAGAAGGCAAGGGCGTTAACGGTGGTACTTGCTTGAATGTAGGTTGTATCCCTTCAAAAGCGTTGCTCGATAGCTCTTACAAATACCATGAAGCAAAAGATGATTTTGCAGTTCACGGCATCACTGCATCAGGCGTTGAAATTAATGTTCCTTCGATGATTGCGCGTAAAAACCAAATCATCAAAAACCTGACTGGTGGTATTGCTGGTCTGTTTAAAGCAAACGGTGTTACTAGTTTGTTCGGTACCGGTAAGTTGCTCGCTGGCAAAAAAGTTGAAGTGACCGACTTTGAAGGCAAGGTAATTGTTTACGATGCAGACAATGTTATTTTGGCTTCCGGTTCTAACCCAATCAACATTCCTCCTGCTCCAGTAGATAACGACGTTATCGTTAACTCTACCGGTGCATTGGAGTTCTCCGAAGTACCGAAGCGTTTGGGTGTAATTGGTGCCGGCGTAATTGGCTTGGAGTTGGGTTCGGTATGGAATCGTCTTGGTGCTAAAGTAACTGTGCTTGAAGCTCTGGATTCATTCCTTGCCGTTATGGATCAGCAGATTGCCAAAGAAACCCAAAAAATTCTGACTAAACAAGGTTTGGATATTCGCACCAGCTCACGCGTTACCGGTTCAAAAGTAAATGGTAAAGAAGTGACTGTGACTTACCTGGATAAAGACGGCAAAGAACAACAAGAAACCTTTGATAAGTTGATTGTTTGTGTTGGCCGTCGCCCGTTCACCGAGAACCTGTTGGCTGCTGACAGCGGTGTAAATCTGGATGAGCGCGGTTTTATCTTTGTAAACGAACAATGCGAAACTAATGCGCCAGGTGTTTGGGCTATTGGTGACGTAGTGCGTGGCCCGATGTTGGCACACAAAGGTTCTGAAGAAGGTGTAATGGTTGCAGAGCGTATTGCTGGCCAAAAATCACAAATTAATTACGATATTATCCCCAACGTAATTTACACCCACCCGGAAGTTGCCTCTGTAGGTAAAACTGAAGAGCAAGTTAAGGCTTCAGGTGAGCCGTACAATGTGGGTACTTTCCCATTCGCGGCGTCTGGTCGCGCAATGGCTGCTAACGAAACCCAGGGTCTGGTAAAAATTATTGCTCACGCTGTAACTGATCGCATTCTTGGCGCCCACATTGTTGGTCCAAGCGCTGCTGATTTGGTTCAACAAGTGGCGATTGCAATGGAGTTCGGTTCCAGTGCGGAAGATTTGGGTATGATGGTGTTTGGTCACCCAACCCTGTCTGAAGCTATCCACGAAGCAGCATTGGCGGTGCATGGTCATGCCATCCACATCGCCAACAAGAAGAAGCGTTAAGAGAACCATAGAGTCCTCGTTTTTTAGGCGGGGGCGGACTCATAAGGTTCGTCTCCATCGATAACCCAGTTGGCATGTCTATCGATAATTACATGTCCAACCATCGTCAAATGGAACTACACCATGAATTTGCACGAGTATCAGGGTAAGCAACTGTTTGCCCAATATGGTTTGCCTGTTTCTAAAGGCATTGCTGCTGCGACTGTTGAAGAGGCTGTTGCTGCTGCGGATCAAATCGGCGGCGATATGTTCGTCGTTAAAGCTCAGGTTCACGCTGGTGGCCGCGGTAAAGCGGGCGGCGTAAAGCTGGTTAAGAGCAAAGAAGATATCCGCGCTTTCGCTGAAAAGTGGTTGGGCAAGAATCTGGTAACTTATCAAACTGATGAGAAAGGCCAACCAGTAAGCCGCATTTTGGTTGAAACCTGCACCGACATCGCCAAAGAATTGTACTTGGGCGCTGTAGTTGACCGTTCAAGCCGTCGTATCGTGTTCATGGCCTCTACCGAAGGTGGTGTAGAGATCGAGAAAGTTGCACACGATACTCCAGAAAAGATTTTAAAAGTTGCTGTTGATCCGCTAGTAGGTGCACAACCTTTCCAAGGTCGCGATCTGGCTTTCAAACTTGGTTTGGAAGGCAAGCAAATCAATCAATTCGTAAAGATTTTCTTGGGTCTTGCGCAATTGTTTAAAGAAAAAGATTTGGCTCTGTTGGAAGTTAACCCATTGGTTATCACTCCAGCTGGCGATTTGCACTGCCTGGATGCGAAATTGGTAATCGATGGCAACGCTCTTTACCGTCATCCAGAACTGAAAGCAATGCAAGATCCATCGCAAGAAGATGCGCGTGAAGCTCACGCCGCTGCTTGGGAATTGAACTACGTTGCACTCGGCGGTGATATTGGTTGTATGGTTAACGGCGCAGGTTTGGCGATGGGCACCATGGACATCGTTAAATTGCACGGTGGCCAACCTGCCAACTTCCTCGACGTAGGTGGTGGCGCGACCAAAGAGCGTGTAGTTGAAGCGTTCAAAATCATTTTGTCTGATGACGCGGTGAAAGCCGTATTCATCAACATCTTCGGCGGTATCGTACGTTGCGACATGATCGCAGAAGGCGTAATCGGTGCGGTTAAAGAAGTAGGCGTAAAAGTACCTGTTGTTGTTCGTCTGCAAGGTAACAATGCTGAATTGGGTGCAAAAGTGTTGGGCGAAAGCGGCCTGAACATTATTGCCGATACCGACTTGACTGGCGCTGCCAAGAAAGTTGTTGCAGCTGCTGCGAATCAATAAGGGGCGAAGAACATGAGCGTTTTAATTAACAAAGACACCAAAGTAATTTGCCAGGGTTTCACCGGTGCGCAAGGTACTTTCCACTCCGAACAAGCGATCGCTTACGGCACCAAAATGGTTGGTGGTGTAACTCCAGGTAAGGGTGGTCAAACTCACCTTGGCCTGCCAGTGTTCAACACTGTTGCTGAAGCGGTTGCTGCGACTGGTGCAACTGCATCGGTAATATACGTTCCGGCTCCTTTCTGTAAAGACTCAATCCTTGAAGCTGCTAACGGTGGCATTAAGTTGATCGTGTGTATTACTGAAGGTATTCCAACCCTCGATATGCTTGACGCAAAAGTGAAGTGTGACGAGTTGGGTGTGCGTTTGATTGGCCCTA
>DATIDX010000234.1:0-9921 GCA_035456025.1 Cellvibrio sp.
GTGAAACCCAAGTCTTTTACTTCTTGAGCTAATGCTTTTTCATGTTTTTTTTCAAAAGCATATGCGCCGCTGGCAAGTGTCAGCAATATCAAACCCATGGTTAATGAACGCTTCATTTAGAACTCCTAACGATTTCAATAGTAAACATCTGAGTATAAAAACGGATTTTCATGGTTACATTCCCTTTATTGGGGTCAGGTTACGCGTAATTAAAGGTGGAATTTGCCCACTTGACGCGAAAAACTCGCCGCTTGTCTGCGTTAAATTGGTGCGCATTTGGTGTGTGGTTGATGCCTGCTTAGCGCGAAACTTGGACAAGATTGAATCGATACTAGTAAATAAGTATGCGCTTGGCTAATCAAATAAGAATCTATGCTTATACAGATTTAGATGGGTTTAAACCTGCTGGCTTTAGCCTGTCGGTTACAGCAAAGTTGTGTTGGGTAAAAAGGCTTTGAATTAGAACGAAATCTACGACACAGAAAATCAAAAGTGAACCATAATTACCCCTTCAATGGGCTGAATCCCGCACCTTTCCGCTGGCAATCAGCGCGCACCTCCAGGAGATATAAATGCGTAACTCTTTCAAATTCGTGACATCGACGGCGCTTTTGGTAATTGCCAGTGTGGCAGTTGCACAGACACCGCCATCCAAATCCCTGTCGACATCAATTGGCGTGATGGTATTTCCGGCGAAGGGGCAAACCGCGCAAAAGCAAAGCCAGGACGAAGGTGAGTGCTTTACCTGGTCCAAAAACCAGACCGGGTATGACCCTATGAATCCGTCGGCATCGGCGCCCCAGCAGACACAGGCTGCGCCAGCTCCTGTAGAACAGCAAGGTGGGCAACGCTTACGCGGTGCAGTGCGCGGTGCTGCCGCTGGCGCGGTGATTGGTGAGGTGGCTAATGACGATGCTTCAGATGGCGCTAAGGTAGGGGCAACCTTGGGAGTATTGCGGGGTGGTGCAGAAAGCCGTCGGCAGAAAGCGGATGCGGAGCATCAGGCTGCGCAGCAGCAACAGCAAGTAAGCCAACAACAGCAAGCGGTGATTCAGGAGCAGGCATCGCTGTTTAATAAAGGATTTGGCGCTTGCCTTGAATCCAAAGGCTACACGGTTAAATAAGTTTGCTTGAGTTTGCATCAAAATGCGTGCTATCGCGATTACCAATCCGGTAGCAGCGCAACTCACCGACATAGTTAATTTCGTTTAAAAATTAATTCCAGCCCCAACCACATAACCGCTATCAACCACTCGCTCCTGTTCGGTAGTGGTTTCGTTGTAGTCGTATCTCAGCGACAGGAAAATCTTGCGCGTCAGCAGGATACGCAGCCCCACATCCAGATCAATAATCGGGTCCACTGCCTGCACATCTGGAAACACCATTTGTACGTCGGCGAAGGTTTCCAGTTTGTCGTGAAACCAGAACTTCATGTAATCAAGAGTGATGGCCCAGCCCTTGAATTCCAGGTCAACCGTATCGGACGAAAACCACAAATAGTTGTAGGTGGCGATGATGTCCATGCGGTTGCGCTGCTCACCCCAGAACCTATAGCCGGGGCCAGCACCGGTCAGAGTGTATTGGTTGTTGGGTGGGAGATTATTTTCCTCGTAGGTATTTTCACTGCGCGCCAACCAATGGTCGTCAAAAAAATAGTCTAGCGCGTAGGTAAATTCACCCATGTTCTCGGTGACTGATTGCTGGTCTTTATCGTAATTAATATTGGTCTTGAGGTTGTGCCGCCAGTCTTTGGATTCCAGGTTCAACTCGGCATCGATATGAAATTCCTTCCGCCCCTCATGGGTGCCCGTATCTATATCGACGGTGGTTCCCAGATGGCCGTTTTTACGCCAGGCCGGCTCGGTTTTTTTAATACTCAAGCGCAGGTCATTAATTGCGACGCTAACACCATCAAGCAACACTTGGCCCGGTGTTGTGGATTCCGAAATTTTTGCGGAGTGCGCCCGGGTCTGGATTTGCCACACTTTTGCAGTGCTGGTGGTAAAGCTGCGGATGGCGCCGCGCTCGATGGCGAAGGTGGGGGCGTAGTCCGGTTTGATAGTGAGGGATTTTTCATCCAGTTGCTGGATGTCGCCGCTGATCCGGTCGCCATTGGTGAGCAAGACAATATCAGCGACGCTGTGATGTGCAATTAAGCTGATAATTGCGATGGCAATGTGAGCGCGTCGGGTCATGTATTCACTGGGCGATGGGTATTAATAAGCAGGTTGAGCGCACCATAATCCAGTGGTTTTACGAGATGCTCGTCAAACCCGGATTCGCTGGATTTTTGGCGGTCGCCCGCCTGGCCCCAGCCGCTAACCGCGATGATCAAGGCGTCTTTGCAGCGGGAGTTGGCGCGAATCCTACGGCATACTTCATAACCGTTCAATTTGGGCAAGCCAATATCCAGCAAAATAATTTGCGGCAAAAATGACTCTACCTGCTCGAGGGCTTCGGCGCCATCGAATGCGATACTGGTGATCGCGCCGCTCATTTCCAGCAAGCTCGACAGGGAATGGGCGGCGTCTTCGTTGTCATCCACGATCAGGATGCGGCGCGATGCTACTTCGACCGCCGCTTTCCCAGACGCTAACACGGGTGCTTCAGTGCACTCGGCAAGGGGCAGGCGGATAATAAATTCACTGCCTTTACCACGTCCCGCGCTATGTGCACTGATGGCCCCATCGTGCATTTCCACCAAGTGTTTCACCAGCGTCAGACCAATCCCAAGGCCTGCGCGCAGGCGCTCCAGTGACCGGTCGAGTTGCGCGAAGAGGCCAAAAATCTCATTTAGTTTATTGCGTGGAATGCCGATGCCATTGTCTTTGACGGTAATGACAGCTTCGCTTCCGGCGCGTGCAACGGTCAATTCGATATTGCCGCCGGCTTTAGTGTATTTGCAGGAGTTATCTAACAGGTTGCCGAGGATTTGGTTGAGCCGGGTGGGGTCAGCGCGCAGGTAGATAGGCTCGGGCGGTAGTGACACCGTCAGTTGATGGCCTGCGGCGATGACTGACGGCTGCATGGACTCCACGACATGCAAGACGGCTGGCGCCAGCTCGATCTGCTCCAGGCGCAAATCCAGTTTCCCCCGGCTCACACGGCTGACATCGAGCAGGTCATCGATCAAGCGCACCATGTGCGTGAGCTGGCGTTCGGTGACTGAATGTACTTTCGCGATCAGCGGATCCTGGCTGTCGTGGTGCTTCAGGATTTCCATCATGTTGCGCATGGGGGCGAGCGGATTGCGCAGTTCATGCGCGAGGGTCGCGAGGAACTCGTCTTTGCGCCGGTCGGCGTCCAGCAGGCCTTCCATCAAGCGGGCATTCTCCAGCGCGACCGAGGTCATTTGTGCCAGTTGCACCAGAACTGCCTCGTCATCCTGCGTAAATTCGCCCTGGTATTTATCCGAGACTTGCATAACTCCGATGTTAGTGCCGTCGGCAGCGATCAGCGGAGCGGCAAGCCAGCCGCGCATGGGCGGATGTTTCTTTGCCTCTGCCCCAAAACTTTTCCAGCCTGTGTGGGCTTCAAGTTCTGCCTGGGTGAGCCGCATGGCGCGGTTGCTGCGGCAGACAAGCGCGTAGATACCACTGCCGTCGGGTTCACCGTTATAGCTGCGCCACTGCTGGTATTTGTCCGAAAGGGAAACGCTTGTGATGGCATCTTCCCAGTTGCCACCGGGGACGAAACTGGTGGCGCCGAGGTGGGCTGCAATCAATTCGCGCGCTGCGCCGGTCACGGTGTCCATGACCGAGGCGGTATCGGATTTGGAGTTGAGGCGGGTGGCGATATTGGCAAAGCGCTGTACTTGCTCCGAGCGTGTGAGCGCCGCTTCTTCGGCCTGCTTGAGATCGTGAATATCGGTATTGGAGCCAACCCACATGGTGATTTTGCCTGTGGCATCGCGCATTGCCACCGCGCGGGTCACATGCCAGCGGTATCCGCCCTGGGTGTTGCGGAAGCGGTGTTCAAGGTTCAGCTGCTCGCCGGTCTGCAGCGAGTGCTTCCAGGCAGCGTGGGTCTTAGCCAGATCGTCAGGATGCAGCAAGCTGCGTTCACCGCGCTTGCGAAAGTGGGCGAATTCAATCCCTGCGTAGGATGTCCACTGGGGGTTGAGGTAGTCCAGCTCGCCTTCGGGTGTTGCGGTGAAGATTTTTTGCGGCATCGAATCCAGAACAAAGCGCAAGCGTTGTTCGCTGGCGGTCAGGTTGCGCAGGGTGCGGGCGCGCTCAATCGATTCCCAGCAGCGCGCCACTACCATCTGGACTAATTCAACTTCTTGTGCTGACCAGACCCGCGGCTCCTTCTGGTGCACCGCCATACAGGCGACAAAATGTCCGGCCTTGAGGATAGGCACGCAAATTAATGCCGCAATTTGCGTCGCCTCGTAGGCGGGTAGGCTGCTACCTATGCGGGGATCGGAGAGGACGTCGTTGACCACATAGGTTTGTCCGCTGCGCATCAAACGCAGGATTTCGGGGCCGAAGGACATCATGCTGAAACGGCCGATAATGCTGTTGACGCCGCGGTTGTAATTGCCGGTGATGGTGAAGTGGTCTTCATCTGATTCGGTTTCCGCATAGGCGCAGCGGTTTACGCCCAAATGCTCGCCCAGCATTTGTGCCGTTACTGCCATCACATCATCGGGATTTACCAGCGGCTGGGTCGACCAATCCAGCGCCACCAAAAATCCGAGCATCTGCTCTTTGCGCTTGCGTTCAGTGATGTCCTGTACGCCCGCGATGGCATAGCAGGGTTGGCCGTTGGCATCCAGCATCAGGGTGGCGCTGACCTGCGCCCAGCTGATGGAACCATTTTTTTGCCGGTAGCGTTTTTCCAGCTCAAAACTGGAGGCTTTTCCGCTCAAGATGTCTTTGAATGCCTGCTGGTTGCGCTCGATATCCTCGGGATGGGTGATATCAATAAACCGGCACTCCAGCAGCTCCGAGCGCGAATAGCCGGTCAATGCACAATAGGCATCATTCACCATCACATGCCGGCCGGTGAGGTCGGCCTGCGCCATGCCAAATGCCGATTGGTTAAAGGTCGCGCGGAAGCGCTCCTCGCTTTCGCGCAGGGCAAGGATCGAACGGTCGCGCTCAATTGCAATGCTGGCGATATGCGCCCCAAAGCGGGCGAGCCGCAATTCCCAGTCGCTTGGGTGGCGCGCCTCTTTGAAGCACAGACCGAATACCGCGACGGCGCGATTTTTAGGGTCGAGCACCGGTTCACAATGGCAGGCGAAGATGCCGTGGGAACTCAACAGCTCGCGCCAGGTTTGCGGATAGTCCGGATCGGAATGGATGTTGGCTGCGGTGATGGGTTTGCCGCTAAACACGGACAGCCCAAAGGGGCTGAGCGCGATCTCGTTAACCGGGGTATCTTTGATCGCCTCACCGAAGCTCGCTGGAATTTCCGAGGAAAATACGCGGATAAAATGCGAGTCGCTGTTATCGACCAAACCCACTATGGCGCGCGCGTCCGGTTGCAAGGTGGCGACGGCTGCAGTAAGGGCTTCAAAACATTCATCGAGCGGACAACCTTTGGCGACGCGCTCCAGCAAATCGGCTTGGGCTTTTTGGACGCTATCGGTACGGTGCTGGTCAAACGCCAACAAATGGTTCTTTTTCTGGTAGGCCGCCTGGCTCAATAACACGTACAGGGTGACATAGGAGTAGAGGGCGATGATCGACAGCTCAATCAGGATGCGCGGTGAAATCCCCCGGTGGACTTCGGGGATCAGGGCAATCGCACTCACCGAGCCCAGGGCGAGCGAGAGGGCAGCGGGGTAGAAGCCGGCATACAAATTCACCACCATAACCGCCGCAAACAGCAGGATGTAAAGCACTTGCCGGTTGCCAACGTAGGGGGCTACAGTCAGGTCGACAAAGAGCGCCAGGCCAGTTGCGATAATCGCTACGCCATAACGCAAATGTAACTGCTGGATCATCTATGCTCCTTATGAAAAACTCGTTGGGCGCGATAATAGCTAATGGCGTTAACCTTAAATTGGCAGCATGACGCTATTCGGCGGGATTTGCTTATCGTTTAACATTTTAATGATGTTATTAAGCGGCGCTGCGGCTTTAATTGCCGCGCTTAACTTGCGGTCATGCAATTCATCGTTAAGAATGAGGGCGGTCAAAGTATATAAATTGTGGCGTGTTACAATGCCACTATCATTTACATTAAGGAGAGTTCCATGCGCGCACGTCATCTTTGGCAAACACTGGTTGCCGTCTTTGTTTTATCCGCTTGTAGTACCACCCCTGATGTCCAGACCAATTATGATAAGGGCGCCGATTTTAGTGCGTACAAAACATTTGGTTTTGTAGAAGGTTTAGCTACGGATAAAAGTGGTTATTCCACTTTATTGACCGGCTATTTTAAAACTGCCGTGCAGCGTGAGATGGTCGGCCTGGGTTATACCTACAGCGAAAAAAATCCCGACTTGTTAGTGAACTTCGCCACTAACACCCAAGAGCGCGCCGATGTGCGTTCGACTGGTATGCCATCGGCCTATGGGTCATACGGCTACTACGGCTACCGTCGCGGTATGTACGGTGGTTATCCGGCCTACTCAATGGATGTCGATACCGTGCATTACAAAGTGGGTACCGTGAACATCGATGTGGTTGATGCAAAGAAAAAACAACTGGTGTGGGAAGGGGCGATGGAAGGGCGTCTGACCAAGAAAGTGATGGAAGATGTACAAGCAGCGGTGAATGCCGCCGTTGCACATATTTATACCAAGTATCCAACCCGCGCGGTCGCAAAATAAGCGGTACCAGCTGATTGTCTGCCACGATACAGCAGGCCTTTTGGGCCTGCTGTCTACACTCCGGTATTGGTAAACGATGGGAATTAACTTAACACCGTCGATAGAGATACCCGCCTTTCCCCCATTCCCCGCCCGGCTTTTTTCCTAGTGGTTAGTTGCAGCAAAACTGCAACGAATGTGAAGCCATGTTAACGATAACGCCAATGTGTTTTGTGCCTCACTATTTGCAGTCGATGGGGTGATGTCTGCGCTGATATGCCTGGGGACTCCACATTCGCACCTTGGCAAAAGCTGACTACACTTCCTAGATAATTCCATAACCTCGTTTAGGAAGTGACATGAACAATAAAATCCATTGGCTTCTATTATTTTCTCTCGCCGCTTCACTCCTGTTATTGGCTGGTTGCGGTGGAGGCAGTGGCACCGAAAAACCCCCGGAACCTGCGCCTGCTGAAGTTTACGTGGTTGGCACCAATCCCCGCTTTGACCCGGTTATATCCGACGTGCCGTTCAATACCGATTTGGTGTTTGCTGCTGCGGCCACGTCTGACGGCACCGCTAACCTGGGCGCGGCGACTGATCCGGTACGCGCGGCGGTTAATCAGCTCGATGGTTTTTCAACCTCTGCCTTTTTCGATATTTTAATCAGTGGCAGTGTCAATCCTGCCTCTGTGCTGGCCTCCAAGAATGTGTTTCTGGTGGAGCTGGATAGCGCCGGCAAAGATGCATTGAATCCCGCCAATATTGTGGGGGTGACCGGGCTTGCCAGTTACGATGCGATCGTCGTTTCGCAAGATGCTGGAAGCAATAACGTTATCCGTATCCGCCCCACCAAACCGCTTAAATCCAAGACTAAATACCTGGTGTTTATCACTGATGATGTGAAAGACGCCGCCGGCGCCGCCCTGACGCGCTCATGGACTTATAACGCGCTGCGCGATCCCACCTATGACACGCTTAGCACCTTGTTGCCGGTGCGCTCGGCCATTATCGGCTGGGAGACTATTGCCAGTGGCTTTTTGTCCAAGGTATCGGGAGGTCAATTGACTACGGCGGCGGCGAAAGAAAAGCTGGTGCTGACTTACACCTTTACCACCAGTGATCCGGTGACGCCGCTAGTAGCTATGGCATCGCCGCGCGCGGCAGTTGCTGCGAGCCAGATAGCAGCGGGCGTTGCACCTTCGGCTGCAGTCGCTAATGCGGTGACCCTGGATTCAGCTGGGCTCTTGCCGACTCCGAAAAAGCGCGATCTGGGTATCTCCACCCTGACCGGTATCGATTTCAATACCTTTAGTAGCCAGCTCGCTGCCAATGTCGGCAAGCTCTACACCGGCTACATCAAGCTACCCTATTACCAAACGGCGGCCGCCGGTTTGCCTTTTGGTGAATACCTCAAGCGCAATTGGAAGCCGGACTTAACCCTGGCCGGTGCTCTGGGCGCGACTGTGCCTGCCGATGTCGATGGCAGTTACAACGTGACCTATCGCTACCCCTTTGCGGGCAAAACTGGCGATGAATCCGTGCCCCTACAAGTTACCTTGCCACAGGATAACTGGGTGCCCGGTTATGCGGGCGTCGCCACCTGTGGCCAGATCTATGCGGCTACAGGTTACCCAACGGTTATTTACGTTCACGGAATTACCCTTGACCGCTCCTCGGTATTGGCGCTGGGGCATACCTTGGCGAGCCAATGTGTCGCTACAGTGGCGATTGATCTACCCGTCCACGGTGTTGCCGCTAACAGTGCCTTTGTTAATGTATTGAATGTGGAAAAGAGCAAGTCCATTCCCTTTGCGACCTTGTACGGCGCCAATGCGCCCCATGAGCGGCACTTTAATGTCGCCGGTTCGGGCGGTGCTCCAGCGCCGATGAATTTTGATAACCCGGGTCCAACTGACGGCTCGGGAGCCCAGTTCATCAACCTGGCCTATTTGATCAATACCCGCGATAACAACCGTCAGGCAGTGATGGACTTACTCAACCTCAATGCCAGTCTTGCCGGGGTGAATACAGAAATATTGAAGTCCCTCACCACCGGACTGGATTTGAAGCGCGTGTATGTGGTCGGGGTATCGCTCGGCGGGATTTTGGGCAGTGTGTTTACCACCGTGAACCAAATTGCTATTGCCAACGATACCAAGGTGGGGTTGCCCTCTAACCTCAACCCTATCAAAGGCTTAATTACCAGCGCGGCAGGCACCCAGGTCGCACAGGTATTGGTGAATTCCGCAACCTTCGCACCGGTGATCAATAACGGTTTGGCGGCCAGTGGCGTAAATGTGGGCACCAGCAATTACGAGCGTTTCCTGTATACCGCGCAAAGTGCGATGGACTCTGGTGATCCCGTGAGCTTCATGCAAACCCTAGCTGGTTTGGGTGTGCCGGTGTTGGTGCAACAAATCAATGGCGATCTGGTGATCCCCAATGGCTCTGCGAGCGCACCCCTGATGGGAACCGAGGCCTTGGCATCGTTGGTTGGTACAACCCAATTGGGTTCAGGTAGCACCCAGTTGGGGCGTGGCTATGTCAAACACACGGCGGGAGCGCACACATCGCTCTTGCGTCCTGAGGTCAGTGCGCCTCAGGTCACTGCCGAGTTGCAAACACAGGTCGTTAGTTTCGTGCTGAAAAATGGCGCCGTTAGCGTCGGTGACCGCGCTCCTGGCAATATTGAAGCGCCTGTTGCTCCCACCAATTAAATGTCTGTCTGTTCGCACTAAACCCCGGCTAGTACCGGGGTTTATTTTTTGCGCCCGTGTTAGCAGTAAACAGGGATGGCAAAACGTTTAGCAAAACACTGGCGCAATAACTGCAGGCTGGTATATGTGCGTTAAATCCCTGCGGCGTCCTTGTGTTCACAGGTGTTTTTCGGGATTATGCCGCCAGTTGTTCATCGTGTAGAGATGGATTGTTTTTAATCAGCCCAGAGTTCGCAGCATGACCCCACGCAATTATTTATATCTATTACAAAAATACGATGAGTACCAACCGCAAATTGAACGCCTGTTGGAATCGATTGTGACCTCGCTGTCGCCGAACAAATTTGGTGCATCCAACGAACAACTGAAAGAAATCGTCGGGCGCTTGCATGAGTCCTATCCTTTTGTGGAGTTAATTTATTGCCTCGATGACCA
>DATIDX010000235.1:0-5243 GCA_035456025.1 Cellvibrio sp.
TGGCTGTATACTGCGCGCCTTTTTATTTGCGTCCTTACATCCATATACCTTCCGAGATTTGCCTATGTCAGCCCAGCCTTTTGCCAATATCCGTATCGTTTTGGTTAACACCAGCCATCCCGGCAATATTGGCGGCGCAGCGCGGGCAATGAAAAACATGGGCTTGGGTCGCCTTTATCTGGTTGCCCCGCAGGAATACCCCTCTGATAAAGCCGTTTGGCGTTCAGCGGGGGCCACTGATGTGCTCGACAACGCGGTGGTGGTCGAGACTCTGGATGAGGCTATCGCCGGTTGTAGTCTGGTAGTGGGCACCAGTGCGCGCGAGCGCCGGATTCCCTGGCCGTTGCTTGATCCGCGCCAATGTGGGGAAAGCGTTTGGTCTGAGGCGGCGAGTCATGAGGTTGCCATCGTATTCGGGCGCGAAGACCGCGGGCTGACCAATGAAGAGCTGCATAAGTGCAACTACCACGTACATATACCGGCCAATCCGGATTACAGCTCCCTTAATCTTGCGACAGCCGTGCAAGTTATTACCTACGAGATTCGCATGGCCTATTTGCAAGCTGCGGAGGGCAATACCTTGCCGCAACATCAATGGGATATGCCGCCGGTGGAAGCGCAGGCGATGGAAACCTATTACGAACATCTCGAGCAGACGTTGGCGGAGTTGAATTTCCTCGATCGCGATAATCCCAAGCAGACCATGACGCGCTTACGTCGTCTTTATAACCGTGTCCGTATGGATCAGATGGAGTTGAATATTCTCCGGGGCGTACTGACTGCCGTGCAAAATTACGTGCACTACAGCGGCAAAGTGATGACTAAATTCGGTTTGGCACCCGGTTTGGAATCAATGCGCGAGCAAGTCAAAGGCGACACCAGTAATCCCAAAGGACAAAATCAGTCAGAATAAAGGCTGCTATTTGCGGTTAATTGGCGCGATATCCGCTCATCGGTCGTTTGGGCGTTGGAAAACATTGAATACTTGAGTAAAATACTCGGAATTGGCGTCGCGACTGAGTCCTGCTCATTCAGCCTGCTCCTGCGACTCATTCACAACGGGATTTCTACGAGACTGATCCGCTATGAGACTCACCACCAAAGGCCGTTATGCTGTTACTGCCATGCTGGATTTGGCGCTCCATAGCGACCAGGGTCCCGTTAGTCTTGCGGATATTTCCACGCGTCAGGGCATTTCCCTCTCTTACCTTGAGCAACTTTTTGCACGTTTGCGCCATTTCAAACTGGTTAAGAGCGTCCGTGGGCCGGGTGGTGGGTATCGGCTTATGGGTAACACTGCCGACATATCAATCGCCCAGGTTGTTGATGCAGTCAGTGAGTCACTGGATGCGACCCGCTGCGAAGGCAAGGGTAATTGTCAGGAAGGGGAGGTCTGTTTGACCCATCACTTGTGGGAAGATTTAAGTGCGCAGATACATCGGTTCCTCAGTGATATTACGCTCGCAGATCTGGTGGCACGGAATGACATTCAGGCGGTACGTCTACGCCAGGACAAGCGCTTGGTTCCTTCTCACTGCGACGAAACCCACATCGCAGTAAGCGAAATCCTGTAACTGTTTTCCATCACAACCCAAGGTATTTATTGTTTTGCGCAAGCCCATCTATCTAGATTATGCCGCGACAACGCCTGTTGCACCGGAAGTTGCGGCACGCATGGCGCAGTGCTTGACGTTCGAAGGAACCTTTGCCAATCCCGCTTCCCGTTCACATGTCTATGGTTGGCAAGCAGAAGAGCTGGTGGAGGATGCGCGCGCGCAAGTTGCCGGTCTAATTAACGCTGACCCGCGAGAGATTGTTTGGACCAGTGGTGCCACTGAGGCAAACAACCTGGCGCTTAAAGGGGTCGCGGAAGGTTATCGTGCGACGCATAAAACTGGCGGTCATATTGTGGTGTCGGCGATAGAGCACAAAGCAGTGCTTGATCCTGCGAGTTGGTTGGAAACCCAGGGTATTCAGGTGAGTCGCCTACAACCGACGCAAGATGGAATTATCACTATTGAAGCATTGGCCGATGCGCTTCGGGGCGATACGTTTTTAGTGAGCGTTATGCAGGTCAATAATGAACTGGGCTGTATTAATGACATCAAAAGTTTAAGTGATGTATGCAAAACGCGCGGCATCTTATTTCACTGCGATGCTGCACAAAGCGTTGGAAAAATTACGGTAGATGTCAAAGCATTAGGCGTCGATTTACTGTCACTGTCAGCGCATAAATTTTATGGTCCCAAAGGTATGGGGGCACTCTACGTGCGGCGAGCTGGTGAGGTGAAAATTGCTGCCCAGATTCACGGCGGTGGGCATGAGCGTGGTATGCGATCAGGCACTTTGCCTACCCATCAAATAGTGGGCGCTGGAGAAGCCGCACGTTTGGCTGCAGCACACGGCGAGAGTGATGCAGTGCGAATCGCAATGTTGCGTGACAGATTGTGGCAAGGTATTGCTGATCTGCCAGCGATAAAACGTAATGGTTCCGATTCCAGCAGTGTTGCAGGTATTTTGAATGTCGCCTTTGGTAGCGCAGATGGTGAGATGTTACTGCTCGCGTTGCGCGATCTTGCTGTATCCAGTGGCTCCGCTTGTAATTCAGCAAGCATGTCCCCCAGCTATGTGCTTAAGGCAATCGGGTTGAGTGACGAAGTAGCGCAAGCCTCGCTTCGTTTTAGTATTGGCCGTTACACCACTGCCGACGAAATTGAATATGCGATTGAACACTTACGCAGTGTTGTCGCCAAGCTGCACAAGGCCTAGTTACTGCTGGCCGTCTGCAAAAAGGGTAAATGTCATGTCTGAACAAGTCGAACATCTCATCAAGAAAGAATACGCGGCGGGTTTTCATACCACTATCGATTCAGAAACCTTGCCACCTGGCCTGAATGAAGATGTTATTCGTTTTATTTCAGCGAAAAAGAATGAGCCCGCGTGGCTACTGGATTGGCGGTTAAAGGCTTATCAGTCTTGGTTGGAAATGACTGAGCCTGAGTGGGCTCATGTCAAATATGATGATATTGATTTCCAAGCAGTATCTTATTACTCCGCACCCAAATCCATGGACGAAAAACCCAAAAGCCTGGATGAAGTTGATCCTGAATTATTGCGCACTTATGAAAAGCTGGGTATTCCTCTGCATGAACAGGCAGCGCTTGCCGGCGTTGCGATGGATGTCGTATTCGACTCGGTGTCGGTAGTAACAACTTTCCGCGAAAAGTTATTGGAGGTTGGAGTAATTTTTTGTTCGATTAGCGAGGCAGTGCATAAATATCCCGAATTGGTAAAAAAATATATTGGCTCGGTGGTGCCGCAAAAAGACAACTATTACGCCGCACTTAATTCAGCGGTATTTTCCGACGGCTCCTTTGTATACATCCCCAAAGGTGTGCGCTGCCCTATGGAGTTGTCTACTTATTTCCGCATCAACGAACAGAACACCGGTCAGTTTGAGCGAACACTGATTATTGCCGATGAAGGCTCGCACGTAAGTTATCTTGAAGGCTGCACGGCACCTATGCGCGATGAAAATCAATTGCATGCAGCAGTGGTTGAATTAATCGCGCTCGACAATGCTGAGATCAAGTATTCGACAGTACAGAACTGGTATCCCGGTAACGAAGAAGGTAAGGGTGGTATTTACAACTTCGTAACCAAGCGCGGTATATGCCATACCAATGCAAAAATTTCCTGGACCCAGGTTGAAACCGGCTCGGCAGTGACCTGGAAATATCCGAGTTGCATTTTGCGCGGCGATAATAGTGTGGGGGAATTCTATTCCGTCGCACTCACCAACAATTATCAGCAGGCCGATACTGGCACCAAGATGATTCACATCGGTAAAAACACGCGTTCGACCATCATTTCTAAAGGAATTTCTGCTGGCAAAAGCTCCAATGCCTATCGCGGATTGGTGCGAATCAATCCTGGCGCCGAAGGTGCGCGTAATTACACGCAATGTGACTCCCTGTTAATTGGTGATAAATGCGGCGCACACACTTTTCCCTACATCGAAAGCAAAAACCCAAGTGCTGTGATTGAGCATGAGGCCACTACTTCCAAAGTGAGTGAAGACCAAATGTTTCTCTGCCAACAGCGCGGCTTGGATGCAGAAAAAGCTGTGTCGATGATTGTGAATGGTTTTTGTCGTGATGTATTCAAAGAGCTGCCAATGGAATTTGCGGTCGAGGCAGGCAAACTACTGGAAGTAAGTCTTGAAGGTTCTGTTGGTTAAGTGAAAAAGCACTTAGTGATTGAGTAGGTCGCTTGCCAACCCAAGATTAACAATTTGAATTTACCGTGTTAGAAAAATTATCGGACTAAAAATTTATGTTACGCATTACAGATTTGTTTGCCCGTGTAGAAGAGAAAGAAATTCTTAAAGGCTTGAACTTGACTGTCAAGCCGGGCGAGGTTCACGCCATTATGGGGCCGAATGGCGCGGGTAAAAGTACATTGGGTAATGTGTTATCGGGTCGTGATGGTTATGAAGTAACTGGCGGCAAGGTGGAATTTAACGGCAAGAATTTATTTGAGCTGGAAATTGAAGAGCGCGCCCGCGAAGGTCTTTTCCTTGCGTTCCAGTATCCCGTCGAAATTCCCGGTGTAAGTAACATGGAATTTTTGAAAGCAGCTGTCGATGCCAGGCGCAGACATCATGGGCAGGCAGAGTTATCAGCGGTAGAGTTTATGAAGCTTGCGCGCGAAACGAGCAAGCGCGTTAGTCTTGATCAGGCGTTTTTAAAACGCGGTGTCAACGAAGGTTTTTCCGGTGGGGAAAAGAAGCGCAATGAAATTATGCAAATGATGCTGCTTGAGCCGAGTCTTTGCATCCTCGATGAAACTGATTCGGGTTTAGATATCGACGCTCTGCAGGTCGTGGCTAATGGTGTGAATGCTATGCGTTCGCCGGAGCGCAGTTTCATTGTGGTAACCCATTACCAGCGCCTACTGGATTACATAGTGCCGGATTATGTGCATGTATTGGCAAATGGCCGCATTGTAAAAACAGGCGGCAAAGATTTGGCGTTGGAGCTGGAAGAAAAAGGCTACGCCTGGCTTGAAAACGAGGCTGTTTAAGCATGAGCGATTTTCAACATCAAGCTATACGGCTCACCGCGCAACAGCAACCTTTAGCTTGGTTGGAAGCACTGCGCAGCAAGGCTACCGATGATTGGTTGGCGCAAACGTGGCCAACTCGGAAAACCGAGCATTGGAAATACACACCGATGCAGGCT
>DATIDX010000236.1:0-3800 GCA_035456025.1 Cellvibrio sp.
GCGCTATTTAATGAAAATGGGGATGCAACGCTGGGTAGTTCCCGTTGAATTACCCCTGCGCTGGATAAACAGTATGTTAGAGAGCAGTGAAATAAACGATGTACGCGAATGCTTTACTACGGAACTGTTTGCCTTTGGCCACTTACCACTGGCTTGGTCGGCGCGCTGTTTTAGCGCGCGTGCCGAGGGTAAATCCAAAGATCAATGCGATTTGTGCTGCAAAAAATATCCAGCAGGCCGAGCAGTAACCAGCCAGGAAGGCGAGACATTATTTACATTAAATGGTATTCAAACCCAATCCGGTTATCGACACAACCTCATTAACGATTTACAAGGGCTACAGCATACGATTGATATTATTCGTTTAAGTCCGCAAGAAAATGATACATTTTTGTGGCTGGAACGCTTTCAACAGCAATTACACAATCCAACAACATTTCCTTTACAAAAGCCTGACTGCAATGGCTTTTGGCATGATCAAGCGGGCAAGGAATTAATCATCGCCAGTACCGGAAGCCACTAAATGGAAAAAACAATCGCCGTAGTATTGGCCGGTGGTCGCTCAAGCCGAATGGGCGGACACCCCAAATGCCTGTGTTCTTTGGGCGAGGAGCGCATCATCGACTCCTTATTAGCACGACTTACCCCACAAGTTGATGAAATTCTTTTGAATATTGCCCCCGACTCTACACTGGCGGAGGATATTTTTAGACACCCCACACATAGGCCTGCACATATCAGTGTTGTTAAAGACCTATACTCGCCATTCTCAGGTCCACTTGCAGGCATCGCTAGTAGCATGCAATACCTGCGCGTGGCCAATTCAGCGGTGAACTGGTTGCTCAGTGTCGCTTCTGACACGCCCTTTATACCCACTGATTTGTATAGTCGATTCTTGCAAGCAACAACGCTACACAATAATCACGTTTACGTCGCAAAACACAATCACCAACAGCAGTATGTTTTTGCACTCTGGAATATCTCCCTTCTTCCGCAACTGGACGCAATTTTACGCTCAACTAAAAAATACCGAATGCAAGACATATTGCGTTTACTGCAAGCCATCACCGTTGATTTTTCTAACAGCAATGAAAACGCATTTTTTAACGTTAACACTCCTCAGGATTTAACTGCAGCGCATTCAATATTAGCGCAATAACACAACCGTCCAGACCTACCTCATTGTAGGTAGCTGCTACCCATTCAAACCGACCCGCACCGATAGCAAGCTTAAGACGCGCACAGTAAACTCCTATTGAATAACATGCATTTATTAATGCTAGCGTTATGAATTATTGGTATCACTAGGAGAGAATTATGGAAAAAAGTGAATACAAAGCCTGGTCCGTCGTTATCGCCAGTACGTTTTCATTTACCATTTGTTTTATGATTTGGATGATGTTTGCGGTTATCGGAATCCCTATCAAAGAAGCATTGGCACTCAATGAAACTGAATTTGGTTTACTGATTGCGATGCCGGTACTGACTGGATCTTTAATCCGCTTACCCATGGGCATGTGGACCGACCGTTTTGGTGGAAGGATCGTATTTTTTATTTTGATGCTTTCAACGGTGATTCCGATTTGGCTAATTTCTTATGCAACTGTCTATTGGCAATTTTTAGTGTTGAGTTTATTTGTGGGCGTCGCGGGCGGCTCATTTACCGTGGGGATTGCCTATTGCGCTCGCTGGTTTAAAAAAGAGCGCCAAGGCTTGGCAATGGGAATATTCGGTGCAGGTAATACCGGCGCAGCCGTTACCAAACTCGTTGCGCCCATCATTGTAGTGGCATATGGCTGGACAATGGTTCCCAAAGTTTATGCCGTGCTTATGCTGATTACAGCGATTTTATTTTGGTTTTTTAGCTTTACTGATAAATCGCACAGCGCTGCTAGCAGCATCACTATTAAACAACAACTTGCAGTATTAAAAGATCCACGGGTATGGCGCTACAGCCAGTATTATTCCATTGTATTCGGCGGTTATGTGGCGCTCTCGCTATGGATGACAAAATACTACATCACCGAATACGGCTTTGATTTAAAAACAGCAGCACTTTTGGCGGTTGCATTTAGTTTACCCGGCGGCATGTTGCGCGCATTAGGCGGATACTTCTCCGACAAATTTGGCGCCCACACGGTAACCTGGTGGATACTTTGGGTATCGCTCGTGTGTTTATTTTTTCTCTCCTACCCGCCCACAGAAATAGTGCTCACCACCATTAATGGCCCTCGGAGTTTTCACTTCGGCCTTGGAGCTACCAGTTTCACTATTATTATGTTTACCATGGGTATTGCTTTCGCGGTAGGCAAAGCATCGGTATTTAAATATATTTCTGATGATTACCCACAAAATATTGGTGTTGTTTCCGGAGTGGTAGGTTTGGCTGGTGGTTTGGGAGGATTTATTTTGCCTATTTTATTTGGCGCCTTAGTTGATTTAACAGGTGTCCGTTCTTCAGCATTTATGTTTATGTTCGGCATTATCTGGACATCACTGATGTGGATGTACTTCTCCGAAGTTCGCCCTGTACATGCCGAAAAAGAATTGCATCGCAACGCAAACCCTCAGGAACATTAATTCTATTCTAAAGGGCTTGATGCAGATCAAGCGCAAAAAACCCAGCATTTTTATACTGATTACAATTTATTTTTCCGATTACATAAATGTATCAGGACATTGCCATGACCGACAAAAAATGCGATTTACCATTAGTCTATTCATGCTCAGGCTGCTCAAATGTAGCACAGCTCGCGAATGATATTGCCATAGTACTAGACCGGGAAGGACATGCTCAAATGTCCTGCATCGCTGGTGTGGGGGGCAATGTGAAAGGGTTAGTCAAACTTGCAAAATCGGGCCGCCCTATTCTCGCCATTGATGGCTGTAAAATCGCCTGTGTAAAAAAAGTGTTGGAAATGCATCAGATTAAAGCCAGCTGGCATTTTGAATTGAGTAGCTTGGGGTTAAAAAAAATAGAACATCAGGGTTGCTCTATTGGCGATATGCATAAGGCCTTGAGTGCTGCACATCAATTGCTATCCATAAAAAACATTGATTAGTTTATTCATTCTCTGCGACAGATCCCATTAACAGACTATTTGATTTAACACAAACTCACCGAAAATTAACAACCAGCTACATACCGCTGGATTCACAACTACCCCCAAAGTGGTAATCGTGCACCCATTCACGGCAATAACATCACCCAACCAAAACCGCTAGTATGAAACCACTATAGAAACAACGCCGAGCTTAATGGCCTAAGGTCATCCTGACTATGGAATTAAGCCAATGGGTCTGTTTAGAAATGAACAGGCCTCCCGGATTTGGAAAGGTGTTTTATGCTGGATGAATCGCTACTGACGGACAGGTTTGCGCGCACGTTTGGTTATTTGCGCCTGTCACTCACCGAAAAATGTAATTTCAGTTGCAGCTATTGCTTACCCGATGGCAGTGAATGCCATTCGATGGAGGGTGATTTAAGTCTTATTGAAATTCGTCGTTTAGTCACCGCCTTTACATTATTGGGCACTCAGAAAGTTCGCTTGACCGGCGGTGAACCGAGCTTGCGCCGCGATTTGTGTGACATCATAAAAACCTGTAAAAGTGTTGCAGGAATTAACTCGGTAGCACTTACCACTAACGGCTTTCGCCTGGAAAAAGACGTAGCCAGCTGGCGTGCTGCGGGTTTGGATGCGCTTAATGTCAGCATTGATAGCTTGCGCCCGGAGATGTTTCAACTAATCACCGGCAGTGGAAAGTTGCGCAGCATTTTAACGGGCCTTGATGAGGCTCAA
>DATIDX010000237.1:0-5712 GCA_035456025.1 Cellvibrio sp.
GATATGCAGCGCGACTCTATGCCATTGGCCGGGCGCTGCACCTTTAGGCAATTTCCAGAGCACCTCTTTTGCCGCTGTTTCCTGAAAGCTCAACTCGCTGCCGCTGATGTTAAAGCGCAGCATTTGTTGCCAACTTTTATCCGATTCCCAATAACCCAATTCGTGTTTGTGTTCGCTCAATTGTTTCGGCAAATAAAAACTGAAGGCAAAAAACGTATCCTTGCCTTCGTAAGTTTCTCCCGCCGTGCGGCGATGGTGAAACTCGCTGCGGTTCAATTGTTTATTGCCATTCCACAAAAAAGACTCATCGCCGGTCAAGCGCACCTTGCCCGCATACTTGCCATCAAATACGCAAGCACTGGTGACAGATAGTCCTGCTGGATTAATCGGTGTATCCCACTGCTGTATATCGCCAGTTTCGAAATTGCCTTGCCAGAGGATGCTGGCTTGAGTGTGAGAGCTGATGACTAATGCAGTTACCAGTGTGAATGCGACGTTTTTCATAAGCGGAAAATCCTGTTTGTTATTGTGTGAACTTGTTGTATTGGCTTGTCATGTGGTTTTGTTATGTGGGCTTGCAATGTGGTTTTGTTAGGCCGCGTCTATGATCGGCTAATGCGGTGTGAATGTGAATGTTTTTTGTGGGCAAATAAAAAAGGCGCACTGAGCATGCCAGTGCGCCTTTCTCTTTCCTAACGACTACTTTTTAGCTTGCCAGATTAATTCACATCAAAGCGATCCAGCATCATCACTTTATTCCAGGCGCTGACAAAATCGCGGGCAAATTTTTCGTCCGCGTCATTAGCTGCATAGATTTCCGCAATTGCACGCAACTCGGCCTGTGAGCCAAATACCAAATCAACCGGTGTTGCCGTCCATTTTACTTTTCCGGTTTTGCGATCGACGCCTTCATATAAGCCTTCGTTTTTCGCAGACTTTTTCCATTGGGTCGACATATCCAGCAGATTGACAAAAAAGTCATTGCTGAGTGTGCCTGGCTGATCGGTGAACACACCATTTTTACTGCCATCGCTATTGGTGCCCAGGGTGCGCAAGCCGCCTACCAGAACCGTCATTTCAGGTACGCTGAGCGATAAATAGTTGGCGCGTTCGACGAGCGCTTCAGCAGGCGATAAATAACTGTCTGTGGAAAAATAATTGCGGAAGCCATCGGCTTTAGGTTCAAGTACCGCGAAGGAGGATGCATCGGTTTGCGCCTGAAGCGCATCGACCCGGCCGGGGGTAAAGCTAACTTCAATTGCCTGGCCACCTTTTTTCGCAGCCTGTTCAACTGCGGCTGATCCGCCCAGTACAATCAAATCCGCCAGGGACAATTTTTTATTGCCTGATTGAGCCTTGTTAAAATTCGTTTGGATTTTTTCCAGCGCCTTAATGACTTTCGCTACTTCTTTCGGGTTGTTCACTGCCCAATTGTTTTGCGGTGCCAAACGAATGCGTGCACCATTGGCGCCGCCGCGCAAATCAGTACTGCGGAAGCTGGCGGCAGAGGCCCAGGCGGTGCGCACCAATTCATCTGTACGTAAACCGGATGAAAGAATTTTTGCTTTAAGTGAGGCTATATCCGCTGCGTTAATCAGATCGTAATCGCGTGCAGGCAATGGGTCCTGCCAGATCAAATCTTCGCTCGGCGCTTCAGCACCCAAATAGCGAATGCGTGGGCCCATATCGCGATGTGTTAATTTGAACCAGGCTTTGGCAAACGCCAGTTCAAATTCTTTTGGATCTTCTTTAAAACGCAGTGAAATTTTGCGGAATTCCGGATCTTCTTTTAGTGCTAAATCCGTTGTAAACATGATGGGCGCATGGCGCTTGGTTTTATCGTGCGCATCGGGTACCAAATTGGCCGCCTTGCTATCTTTAGGAATCCACTGGATGGCGCCAGCCGGACTTTTGGTTTGTACCCATTCAAACGCAAAAAGATTATCCAGAAATTGTGTTGTCCAGGCAGTTGGATTGACTGACCATGCGCCTTCAAGTCCGCTGGTCACGGTGTCGCCCGCATTGCCTTTACCGCACTTGTTTTTCCATCCGAGCCCTTGCTCTTCAATGCCGGCCGCAGCCGGTTCTTTGCCGGTACACTCATCAGGTTTGTGTGCGCCATGCGCTTTACCAAACGTGTGGCCACCGGCAATCAGCGCAACAATTTCTTCATCGTTCATCGCCATGCTACCAAACGCATTGCGAATATCTTTGGCTGCCAATAAGGGATCGGGTACGCCGTTAGGGCCTTCGGGGTTTACATAAATCAGCCCCATTTGAACTGCGGCATAAGGTTTTTTCAATTCGCGTTTTTCGCCGTGGCGCTCATCACCCATCCATTTTTTTTCGGTGCCCCAATTTACTTTTTCCACTTCCCAATCATCTTCGCGGCCGCCGGCAAAACCAAAGGTTTTGAAACCCATAGATTCGAGTGCGACATTGCCCGTCAATACCATTAAATCGGCCCAGGAAATTTTGCTGCCGTATTTTTGTTTGATTGGCCAGAGTAAGCGGCGCGCTTTATCCAGGTTGGCATTATCAGGCCAGCTATTTAATGGATCAAAACGCTGTTGGCCACCGGCGGCACCGCCGCGGCCATCGTGAATGCGATAGGTGCCTGCGCTATGCCAGGCCATGCGAATAAAGAACGGGCCATAGTGACCATAGTCGGACGGCCACCAATCCTGCGATGTGGTCATCAGTGTTTTGATGTCGGCTTTAACCGCATTTAAATCCAGCTTTTTAAATTCTTCGGCGTAATTAAAGTTCTCGCCCAGAGGATTTGATTTGGCATCGTGCTGGCGCAGTGAACTCAAATCCAATTGATCTGGCCACCAAAATTTATTGGTGGTGACACTCTCGCTTTGCGCCAGTACGGCGCCACTGTGAATGGCGATGGAAATGCTCAAGGCAAGTGCAGAAACTGCGGGAATTGATTTTCTCAACATGATTTTTCCTCTGTAGGTGTGATGAATCCTGCCAATTATTGAGTTGCTGTATTAAGGAATACTTATGTGCGGATTATTGATAGTGTTGGCACATCAATTGGCTGTTTATGAAAATCGATTGGCTTGCAGGTGTGCTGCATAAAATGCAAAAACCGGTTTTATGTTTAAGTGCGCCGGTCGATTTTCAAAAACAGTATAAAAATACTTATTCTATTTATTGATTGCATTTTTATTTATAGGGGCTGTTGAAAATTTCTATTACCGTTTTTTAATCAGCTTGGCTAAGGTGAATGTTTTACTAAAAATAAATTTTTGTTTTGTGATGTGGCACCACATGATTGATAAATAATGTTACCTTTTGTATCGATAAATAGTTAAAGCTAGAGGCGCAGTCTATTGCAGTGGTATGGATATTCGTTTTATTACTAATACTGTTTCGAATCTTCGCAGGTTTTTTGCTGGTGCAAGCAGGGCGATAGGTGCCGCTAGCGCAACTTACTTGATCAATTTATTCGTGGCTCATTTTATTAAAAGCATTATTATTAGTTGCTTAACTGAATAGTGATTTTAATGCTGCCAATATTAACGAGGTTTATATGAATATCATCCCAAAAGTAGGTGTTGATAGTATCCGCTTGGGCATGTCCCAAGGAGAAGTGCAAGTTAAATTGGGTATTCCTGCTGGCAAAGAGCAAACGGCAGATGAGGAAATTTGGGAATTTGATAATGGTTTGGAATTGTCTTTTCAGGCAGAGGACAACTTGCGCCTGAGCTCGATCACCGTACTGGCCGGGTCAGCATTGCTGGATTCAAAACCAATCATCGGGATTAGTGAATCTGAACTGGAAAGCATCTTTCCTGAGTTTCGTTTGGATGAAGACTTCAAACAGGATGGCAAAAGCTACTATGCCGATGAGTTACAGATCATGGCGTGGGTATTTGATGGTGAAGTGTTTAATGTGGTGGTGTTTCCTGAGTATGATGAAGCCAGTGAACAGCCAATTTGGCCATAGAATTATAAAAACATTTTTTCAGCAGAGGTGCATCCATGTCGACATTGCATGAGTGGCTTATTTTCCTGATTGCGTTGCTGCACATTTATATATTGGTGCTGGAAATGTTTTTATGGGAAAAGCCTGCAGGTTTACGTGCATTTCGCAATACGCCCGAGAAGGCAGCGGTAACGCGTGTATTGGCCGCTAACCAAGGGCTTTATAACGGTTTTTTGGCCGCAGGTCTGCTGTGGGGGCTATGGCTAGGAACTGGTGCTTTTGAGATTAAATTGTTTTTCTTAATATGCATTGCTATTGCAGGCGTATTCGGCGCGCTTACGGCAGCGAGGAAAATTCTTTATATCCAAACGCTGCCTGCATTGATGGGTATTTTATTATTGTGGTTGGGAATCTAATCGCCCAGTTATCAACTGATTGCTTATCGATTATTAGGGCTTCGTGTTACCAAGAATATTCCGCCACAAACTAATACCAAGGCGATGAGATATTTCCATTCCATAATGGTTTCACCAAGGAAAATGGCCGATAAGGCCACTCCGAAAACCGGCACCAGAAAATTGAAAATGGTGACCATGCCAACCGGGTTGTATTTCAAGAGTGTTCCCCAGAGTGCAAATGCAGCTGATGAGAGCAGTGCGAGATAAATCAACAATAATGTTGACTGCCAATCAAGGTTATTCAGGGTTCCACCCGTTACCCAACCCAATAGCATTAATGCAATGCCGCCAATGGTGAGTTGCCACGCCGTCATGATCAGCACATCCATATGCTGCGAAATACGTTTGCCATAAATCGATGCTGCTGCCAACGTAAGTGCCGCGATTACAATAAAACCTTCGCCTTGCAGCGACATATCAAAATCCAGCAGGTTTTTGTTGAAGTTAACAATCATCACGCCGAAAAATCCCACCAAACATCCCAGTGCTTTGCGATGGTTCAATCGATCATTGTGATAAATAAAGTGTGCGAGTAATACACTAAAAAATGTCCCCGTTGCGTTGAGAATGGATGCTTTCACACCGGTCGCGTAGGCAAGGCCAATATAAAAAAATACATACTGCACGGTGGTTTGCGCTAACCCCAAAATACATACATGTCGCCAGTGTTTTGCATTGCCAACAGCGAGAGATTTTCCGGCCAGTTTCGCGAACAACAGTAAGAACACCCCGGCGAGTAAAAAACGATAACCGGCAAATAATATTTGTGCAGGAATATTGTCGCGATCAATTCCCAATAATACATAGCCACTTTTGATAGCAGGATAGGAACTTCCCCACAGCGAGGTACATAGAACGGCACAGGCAAAAAGGACATCGCGACGGGTAAACGGACTACTGGAATGTGTCATGGATATAAAACCTGGTGAAGCGGTGTATCGATAAGACAGTGCTGTGATTCTAGCCCGTAATTGCATTTTAATCATGGTTCATTTTATTAAATGAAAAGCCCAGCTTTGAGCCGCGCTTATTGCGGCAATGTATTGCTGGAGTTACTCTTCTGCTGGTTTATTTAGCTCTTTTTGTAGCACCAATGCATTCTTCTTATACGTTTAAATATTGAATAGAAGTTGCTGAAACCATTTTGTGGCTGGCAACAGAAAAATTGTTATTCGTGACGGGGAGTTTTATTGATGTTGCGTGTGGACTGTAGATTGTTACTTTTAATGATTGATAGATACCTGCCCTTGTGTATAGGGCAGGCAAAATCATCTATTGCTACAGAAGCGAGGAGTCGTCTTTTAAATACCTTTT
>DATIDX010000238.1:0-2483 GCA_035456025.1 Cellvibrio sp.
TGCCTATATCCCCACTGGCAAGGTACTCGGTTTATCGAAAGTAGCCCGTATTGTCGATATGTTCGCGCGTCGCTTACAAATCCAGGAGCAACTTACTGTGCAAATCGCTGAATGCATACAGGAGATTACCGGCGCATCCGGTGTTGGCGTTATTATCGAAGCCAAACACATGTGCATGATGATGCGCGGGGTTGAAAAACAAAACTCATCAATGAAAACCTCTGCCATGCGCGGCACTTTTCGCAGCAATCAGGCTACGCGCAATGAATTCCTTTCGCTATTACGCTGAGGATACCATGCAAAAAAGGCGACCCAATGAGGTCGCCTTTCCAATATTCTCTGTTTAATTTTCAGCGCGATTAATTATTAATTTTAACCACTTCAACCCGCGCAATCCTGTCACCCCGCCCGGCAGGCGCCAGACTACCAATACCGAAAGTGGTTATACGCGAAGCTGCAATTCCCTTTGCTTGCAAGGCCGCTTTGAGCTGCTCAGCGTATAGTCGCGAATCATTTTGTTGCTGGCTAAGCGGCACAGCTGCGTAACTATGCCCAACCAATGCAATTTTCCACTCTGCCTTTTGCACAAGCACATCAATGAGTGCTTGCAGATGCACCTGCTTGATCTGAATAGCAGTATTATCTTTAACATGTTCTCCTACCACATCAGGAAAAACATAATAGCCACTGGTATCAAAGGATTTAATGATCGACTCAGGACTAGCGGCTATACCCAGTGCAATAATTTTATCGACATGCAAAATATCAACCTGTAAATAAACCCGTTTATTGCCGCGCTGTACGGCGTAGAGCGCCACATAAAAAGGTTTTTCATCTGCTGTAGTTACTTCATAGGCGCCGTATTGCTGAAACTGGTCTAAACCGTAGAGCTGCTGGATTTTAAAATGATTATTTGCCCAGGAATTGCTGGTGCCGCAGTCACGTCCTTTGCAATGAAATAACTCGCGGAAATTAAAATTCTGCAACTGGTCCAGATAAAAATCGAAGCCATTATTGGCGCTATGCCCTTCTGGCAATTCGAGCGTAAAGCGCACAAGAGTTCCACTTAAACGCTCCTGGCGGTCAACCCGCCAATTGCCAGCAATTTTTTTGTAGCTCCCCAACGCCAATACGTATTCATCGGTAACTGCACTGCTTTGAAATAGTATCCGCGCGTTGTGATAATTTTGTACCGGCAACTCCGCAGCGAATATGCATCCGGTTATCAAGAGCAAGATTGCGCCGCTGACCAAACGTACAAAATTCATAAACTCTCACTGCAATGACGTAAATTGAGAACCCGTTTAGAAAGTGAACCGGGCAAAAAAATCATTCAACTTTTCCGCTACCAGGTCCACCTCCCGCTCCATATGCAGATGGTGTCCACCGGGCAAGATTTCATAATCTATTTGGGGAAACTGCTCTACTTCCTGTAAGTAATTCGTGTAGAGAGTTGGTAAACCGCCCTCCGCCAACAATAATTTTATTGGGGCGTTGATTTGATTAACAAATGCGCGAAGATATTCCCGCGACAATTTCAGCATCGAAGGGGCCAACAGACGCGGATCAGTACTCCAGGAAAAACCGCCGGCCCGAGGCGACACACCGCGCTCAGTAAGTACGGTTGCCGCAGCATGCCCCAGCGGAAACATGCCGCGCTCACGCGCTTTAATAGCCATGTTCAAGTCAGGATAAACTGAAGGTGTTTTTTGTTGCTGGGCGCGCAAGCCTTGAATAGCACTTGCCAATTGTTTGGGCGCATCCTCAGGATGTGAAGGTTCAGGCAAAAGGCCCTCGACCAAACCCAGCGCAATAAATCGGTCGGGAAATGTACCTGCAGCCAAGGTTCCCATAATCGCGCCGCGCGAATGCCCCAGGAGGGCAAAACGATCCCAAGCCAGATGGTCAACAACTGCGAAAATATCGTTGATATCATCCCACGGCGTGTAGGCCAATTGGCCAGGTCGATGTGAGCTTAGCCCATGCCCGGCCATATCAAGTGCAACTATGTGCAATCCCTTCAACCGCGGAGCCAACGCAAAAAAACTCGCTGCGTTATCTAACCAGCCATGCAGCGCCAGCACCGGTAAATGAGCAGGATCACCCCACTCCTGCGCGGCAAAATTTACTCCGTTGACGGTGAAACGTAATTCGCGAGGGCCGGAAAGTTCCGTCATAAAAAATCCGTTGATTAAAAAAATAAACAATTTTTTATTTTAGGCGTGATCCAGCCAAAGTAGATCGCCCATATTTTTTGCAACTACCGGGATGTGGATGGCGGCAAGCGAACTAGTTCCCATCGGATAATAACCTTCTGGTTTTGCACAGAGCTTATTAACCAAAGCACCAACCAATGGTTGGTGGCTCACTAGCAATATCGATTTATCGGAATCGGATTCATTGCGAACAAGCCTATCCAGCCAATCGATTAAAGCTTGAGGATTAGCCTCTGGCACCAATAGGTCAGTTGTCTGGATGTGCAG
>DATIDX010000239.1:0-2692 GCA_035456025.1 Cellvibrio sp.
CTGGAGCGCACCGAAGAAGCGGTGCCGCCAGCACACACAGTGCCGTTGATGGTTGGGCGTTCGGCAGTAGCGCCGTTTTTATTACCCTGAAAACCAAAGGACACAGATTGACCGGCGGCGATACTGCCATTCCATCCGATATTTGTTGCAGTGTAAGGATTGGAGCCAGTGAGGTTGGTATTCCAGGAACTGGTGATCCGATTAGTGGAGTAACTCCAATTGATACTCCAACCATTAACGGCAGCACCCGTATCATTTTTAATGGTGATACTGGCAACAAAACCCGTGTTCCATTCGTTGTCGATGTTATAGGTACAAGCCGCCGATGCGCCCTGCGCTGTGATTGCCAGCACCGCACCCACAGTAACCATACCGCGAATTCGCTTAAGCGCCCGAGTGATCTGATCAGGAAACATTGTTAATTTATGCATTGTCGTAATCTCCGTTAAAAGTAGCGATGGAGTGGCGGAAATCATTTCAGCCAAGATTATGGGTATTGCGCTGAGGTTCAGTTGTGAAGACTGAGCGAAACTAAAATTATTTTTATCTATGGAGCTACCCACACTTAAGGGGTGGAGAGAAGAGGAAGATAGCGGGCTTGAACCACAAAGCTTTCCATTTTCGGCACTATCCCTATCAGAGTGCGAAAAATAGAAGCAATAGTGCGAAATGTTACAGAGGAATAGATATGCGAAGCGACACAAAAATCATTTCATGAAAATATTTTTGCCGATGAAAGCGCATTCAGGATAATTCTTTTTCCCGATATAACGCCTTAAAGATTTTTGGTGTGCAGCTATATTCCTGTTTAAATAGTTTATTGAAGTAAGGCACGTTGTTATAACCGACCGCGTAGGCAATTTCCGAGACATTAACGTTTGCGTTTTCAGTCAACAACCTTGCTGCCTCAGTCAAACGCAGCTTATTTAGATAGGTAGTAAAGGTTAATCCTAACTCTTCCTTTAATATGTCGTTAATTTTATTGCGGTTGATATTAAGCGCTGCAATTGCCACCTCAAGGCTTAAGTCGTGATTGGTATATTCCGTTGCCATATAGCGTAGTAGTGCATCTTTCTCCTTATCTTTTTGCGGCTCGATTGATAGCTTTTTATAAGCGATCAGCGGTTGGGTGTCCTTTACGCGCGCGTGGATTTCAAGCGTCAGAGCCGCGCTGTAACGACCCAGCTGCCACACAAAAAATGCCACCCATAAACACAGGCAAAGAATACCTGCCCCATAAAGGTAGCGCGGATCCGAACCCGATAACTGGATCTCGGTTAATTTGACATTGGCGAGGGTGTCGACCGGACTTTGCAATGAATTAACCCAAGCGAACCCCATAGATTTGTTGAGCTGATAACCCTTCGCGCTGATTTCATAACCGTACTTGCTCAACCACCACTGCGGCGTTTCAAGGTCGTCGAGTTCAATGCTGACTTTGGTCCAATTTTGTGTGCATGAAAATGCCGTGGAGGAGACGCGGCGGGTTACCAGGTTTTTTAGATCGGTCACCTTGTCGTCAAAACTAAACAACACCAACAAGAGGACATTTTTAGGATCGCAGATGATGTTGAACGATAGACGCTGATAAGGTGTCAGGTCGACTTGCAACGACGTCTGAATGGCGTCTATAAAATAAATTGAGTAATGGACGTAAGGGAATTGTTGTTGCGGGTCGAGTACAAATTCGTACTCAATATTACCCACTTCATTGTTCAGCGCCAGCTGTGTCTTTCCTTTTGGCTGGGCGGGTTCAGTGGAGGATTTCCACAGCAAGCCCTGCTCGCGCGCCGGAAATAGCGACATCTCCAAATGGGATTTTTTATAACCGATGTAAAAAATGGATGCGCTCAGGATCGCCATTACCAGCAATCCAACAGTAATATTCCGATAAAAATTTATCATTGATGAAAAAACCGAATGGAATACAGGGCTATGCGCGGCCGAATTCAGCCAATTTTTACGGATTCCTGCGGCAAGGCAGCCCACTTATACTTATTTTAGTTAGTGACTTGTACGCTTGTATACATTCAGCATGAAGGGTTGTCAAACAAAAGAGCGACTAACCCACACTCCCGGTTCGCGGGAGCATGGGCAAAAATAGGAGGGATTTTTAGTTAATCGGTTTCAGCTGGAATTTCTGGCAGGGGGTGTTGAACCAATGCCCTTGCGCAAAACTGGTGTGGTCAGCGACGCCACAATTGGCCAGATCCAATGGTAAGGTGCTTTTACGATTCGCAATTTTAACGGTGCCATCATGTAAATAATCCACCAACCATTGGCTATGGGTATCACCACATTCAGCCAACTCGACGCCCGTCCCCGGCACGATCGATTTATTCATTACCGCCAAACACAATTTTGGGTTCGCTTTAGAGTGCACGTGATAATAGCCCTGCTCTGCGTGCACAAACTTCCACTGCTGCGCGTCCAGCCCTTGCTGTGTAGCTGAACTGTTCCATTCATCCTGTTCAATAGTCGCGCCCGCGCTTGCACTGTTATTTGCCGGCGTTACTGCTTTACCGCTTTGCACGCTTGTGAGCGCGATATTGCCCACCGGTTGCACCCGCCATTGCACACAGGCTGATTTTTTCTCAATCAACAACGGAATATCTTCTACCGATGTTTTACCCGATTGCACCACCGGCTCTTCGCATCCGGCAAAGCTTAATTCCTTTTTAGACAGCGCGTT
>DATIDX010000240.1:0-4370 GCA_035456025.1 Cellvibrio sp.
AGTGCGCATCCAGATTGCACAATTGCAACAGGGCCAGCGCGCGCAATTGGATGCGCAGGTGCCGCAGGAATTGCAGCCGCTGGTGCAGCAGCTCAACCATCTGCTGCATCACACTGAAGACACGCTTACCCGCTCGCGCAACGCGCTGGGCAATCTCGGCCACGCGCTTAAAACACCGCTCGCGATTTTATTCAGCCTCGCCAATCGCCACGAATTAAATGACCATCCCGAGCTGCGCGATAACTTGCGCAACCAACTCCAACATATGCAGCAGCGCATCAGCCGCGAACTGGGGCGCGCGCGGCTAGCGGGCGAGGCACTGCCCGGCGCCTACTTTGATTGCGCGGCGGAAATTCCCGATTTGATCAATACGCTGGCGCAAATCCACGGCCGGAATTTGTCGATCAGCTGGTCAGCGCCGGATAATTTGCGCCTGCCCTGGGACCGCGAAGATATGCTGGAATTACTGGGCAACCTGCTCGACAACGCCTGTAAATGGGCGCAGCAAAAGGTGCAGCTGGGGATCGCTCGCCGCGAGCAACAATTTATCCTCACCATTGATGATGACGGCCCGGGCATAGCCGCGGAACGGCGCGCACAAGTTATCGCCCGCGGCGCGCGTATTGATGAACACATCCAGGGCCATGGCCTGGGTTTGGGCATAGTGCGCGACATAGTCGAACACTGCAAAGGCGAGCTGGCTTTGCACGACAGTCCGCTCGGCGGCTTGCAGGTTGTAATCCGCCTGCACGCCCCCAACTCCTGAGCTGCGAATGTCGCGCTTGCCCGACGCTGAATAATTTCGCAGTTTCACCATAAATTCCCCGGCAATTTTCACAGAAGAATATTTTATGCGCGGCATGCATAGCTCAGGTCTATCCGTCCATCCCAACAACGAGGCGCGCGCCGCCACTACCAAAATGAATTTGCGCCAGAGCATGGGTTATCTGCTGCCCTACTTATGGGATTTCAAAGGCCGGGTGATATTGGCGGTGCTGGCGTTGCTCGCCGCCAAGGGTGCGACCCTGGTGATGCCCTGGGCACTCAAACATATTATTGACGGCGTCGACCGCAGCATAGCGCCGGAAGTGGCACTGCCGGCATTTTTTATTTTGTTCTACGGTGCACTGCGTTTTGGCAGCGTTTTTTTTGGCGAGGTGCGCGACGCGCTTTTTAGCCGCGTTACCGAACACGCGATGCGCAAAATTGGTTTGCGCGTGTTCCAGCATTTGCATTCGCTGGAGCTTGCGTTTCACCTCGACCGCGCGACAGGCGGGATCAGTCGCGATATCGAGCGCGGCACCAATGGCATTAGTTTTTTAATGCGCTTTTTGATGTTCAACATAGTGCCGACGCTGTTCGAAATTTTAATGGTGGCGATTATCTTTGCCGCCGCTTTTTCCATCTGGTACGCGGTGATTACCTTGGTCGCGGTGGCAATTTATGTGGTGTTTACCATCTATACCACTGAGTGGCGCAATAAATTTGTGCGTGAAGCCAATCAGGCTGATTCATCTACCAGCACTCGCGCCATCGACTCGCTGCTCAATTACGAAACGGTAAAATATTTTAATAATGAACAATACGAAGCGAAAACTTACGACGAATTTCTCGCCAATTGGGAGAGCGCCAAATTAAAAAACCGCATGTCACTGCTCGCACTCAACTCCGGACAAGCATTGATTATCGCGCTGGCAATGACGGCGATGATGTGGATGGCCGCGCAAAGTGTGCTCGACAAGGAAATGACACTCGGCGATTTGGCGATGATCAATGCCTATATGATCCAATTATTTATTCCGCTGAACTTCCTCGGTTTTGTCTATCGCGAAATACGCCGCTCGCTCACTGATCTGGAAAATATGCTCGCGCTCTTAAAGCGCAACCCGGCCATCAGCGACAGCCCCGACGCGCAACCCTTGCAAGTCAACCAGGGCGCTATCGATTTACAGCAAGTGGATTTTGGTTATCACGCCGAGCGGCCGATCCTCAAACACTTTAATTTACACATCCCCGCCGGCAACAAGGTAGCGATTGTCGGATCATCCGGCGCCGGCAAAAGTACGCTCTCGCGCTTGCTCTACCGCTTCTACGATATCAACTCCGGCAGTATCCAGATTGATGGCCAGGATATCCGTACTGTCACGCTGGAAAGTTTGCGCCGCGCCATCGCCATAGTGCCGCAGGACACAGTGCTGTTTAACACCAGCATCCGCGAGAATATCGCTTACGGCAATCCGCAGGCGAGTGCTGCAGACATTGACCGCGCGATCAAAATGGCGCATCTCGAAAACTTTATTAACAGTTTGCCGCAGGGCGATAAAACCCTTGTGGGCGAGCGCGGCCTTAAAGTCTCCGGCGGTGAAAAGCAGCGCATTGCCATCGCGCGAGTGTTATTGAAAGGCTCACCAATTTTAATTTTTGATGAAGCCACCAGCGCACTGGATTCCAATTCCGAAGCGGCAATCCTCGCCGCTATGAAGGAACTCGCCAGTGGCCACACTACCCTGGTGATTGCACATCGATTATCGACAGTGATTGATGCCGACCAGATTATCGTGCTCGATGAGGGTGCGGTGGTTGAGCAGGGCACTCACACTGAATTGCTCGCACTGCAGGGCAAGTACGCGCAAATGTGGGCGATGCAATTGCAGGAAGAAAATTAACCTATCCATTGTGCACTAGCAGGTACGCATCCCATCAAGCAGGTAGCTCAGTTGCTGCGGCCTGACGGTAGTGACTCGGCGACAACGAATACCAGCTTTTAAACGCGCGGGTAAAATTCGCCTGGTTATTAAAGCCGAGCAAATAGGCAATTTCATTAAAGGAAAGCTTGGTCGACAGCACGTAAGCGCGCGCCAGGCTTTTGCGTTCATCGGTGAGCAGCAATTGATAGTTGGTTTGTTCATCATTGAGTTTGCGCTGCAAACTGCGGCTGCTCATATGCAATTTTTCCGCAACCAATTTTTCCGATAAATCGCCATTGGGTAATTCCCGATGGATAATATTGCGCACCTGGTTAGTGAGCGTATTTTCCACTTGGTTCAAGCGGCTCATCAGCAATTGATCCGACAGCAATGCAAACTCTGGATCGGCGGTGGGCAGATTTTGTTCGCACATGGCCAAGTCTACTGCGATATGGTTGAGCGCCTGCTGGTACACCAGCGGGCAACCCAAATAATTTTCCAGCGCACCTGTCTGATCGTAACAATCGCCACTCATCAATACTTCTATCGGCGTAAATGCATCGCCGTAGAGCATGCGCGCCATTTTGATAATTGCAGTCAGCCAAGCATCGCGCGCGCAGGGGTGAACTAATGCCGGATCCTCTGCAGTATCGAATTTAAAATAGTAGTGATTTTCGGCGCGATAGAATTTGGTGATGAGTGCGTTGTTCATCAAGCGGCTGTAGCGCTGCAAGCGATAGAAAGCCTCTTTCAATGAACCACTCGCCAGCCACGCAAAGCCCAGCGCATTAAAACTGGTTGTGCTCCACTCCTTTCCCACGCGAAAACCCAGCGCACTATCGCCCGTGGCCTCCACTGCGGCACACCAGAGCCGATACATTCCGGCCGCCGGGTAGCGCGCATTGTTATCGCTGAGCAGCGCGGGATTTAATCCGGCCTGTTTAAAAATTGCCTCAGCATCCAGCTGCTCTTGTTGCAATAACTTCCAAATTAACAGTGCCCAACTCGTGAGGGTTTTTGAACTCATTGTAAATTCCTGTTACGCCGCATTTTTATAAAAAAGCCGGTGAATGACCGGGCGATGGCGCCGGTTATTGGTTTGTCATGTTACGACAACGAAAAGGCGGCTAAAGACAAATCGCCCGTCACAGCTTGTCGGCTCCCGACAAATTTTTTGCTGCGTAAAAACCTAACCTGAACAAGTGAAACATTCCACCCAACGAAGAGGATATCCTATGCGTGCGGAAGAAACTTGTTACATGCAGCACACACTTGCAAAGCCATTTAGTTGTTTGGGCGTAGGCCTGCACTCCGGTTATGTGGTGACAATGATTGTTACCCCGTCCGGCCCCAACACCGGTTACACCTTTGTGCGTCGCGATGTTGAAAAAAAATGCAATGTGATTAAAGCGCATTGGCATAACGTCCACGATGCAAAACTGAGCACCAACCTGATTAACAGCCAGGGTGTAAAAATCCAATCGGTCGAACATTTGCTCGCGGCTTTATCTGCGCACGGCATTGATAATGCGCGCATCCTGATTGACGGGCCGGAAGTGCCGTCAATGGATGGTAGTGCCCGCCCTTTTTCCGATTTGATTCTCAGCGTCGGTAAAGTGGAGCAAACCGCGCTACGCAAGGTGATGTTGATTAAAAAAGTCGTCCAGGTGTGCGAGGGCGACC
>DATIDX010000241.1:0-7070 GCA_035456025.1 Cellvibrio sp.
CCTCGATAAGGGTGCACACCCAGTAGGCCTGGCGCCCCTGTTCGCAGGCGAGGCGCACCCGCTCGACCACTTCTTCGCGGCGGTTATCGCTGATCACTACCGTGGAAATAGGTGTGCGGCCGGGCGGTAGCTCATCGATCACCGAGCAATCCAGATCGGCGTAGGCGCTCATCGCCAGAGTGCGCGGAATGGGCGTCGCCGTCATTATCAGCTGATGCGGGCGCAGCTGGCCAAACGCACGTTGATCGCCAGTGCTGCCCTTCTCCGACAGCGTCAGCCGCTGGTGTACACCGAAGCGGTGCTGTTCATCGATCACAATCAACCCCAGGTTGGCAAACGCCACCGCTTCCTGAAACAGCGCATGGGTGCCCACCACGACTTGCGCCGCACCGCTGGCAATGGCTGCCAGCTGCGTGCGCCGCTCAGCCACTTTTAACTTGCCGGTCAGCCAACCCAAATGCACCCCCAGAGGCTCCAGCCACTTGCCAAAGTTGATGCGATGCTGCTCGGCGAGGATTTCGGTCGGCGCCATAATCGCCGCCTGTTTGCCGCTGGCGATAGCAGCCAGCGCGGCCAGCGCGGCGACTACCGTCTTGCCGGAACCAACATCGCCCTGCACCAGCCGCAACATGGGTATCGGCTTGGCCAGATCGGCGGCGATTTCCGCTACCACCCGGTGCTGGGCGCGGGTCAGGTTAAACCCGAGTTGTGCCAGGAAACGTGACTGTAAGTGTTCATCCAGATGCAACCGGGTAGCGCCATCGGCCTGGGTTTCGCGGCGCAAGAGCAGCAAGCTCAGGTGATGGGCGAGTAACTCCTCAAACGCCAGCCGCTGCTGGTAAGGGTGCTCACCATCGAGCAACTGCTGGAGGTTGGCGTTAGTGGGCGGCTGGTGCAAATAGCGTAGCGCGTCTGCCAACGACGACTGGTTAAGCTGGCGGCGCACCACCTCGGGCAGTAGCTCTTTGAGTGCGTACTGGTCGAGCCAGGTCAGCGCTTGCTGTGCGAGTGAGCGCAGGCGCGGCTGGGTCAGGCCCTCGGTCGCCGGGTAAATCGGGGTCAGTGATTGCGCGAGCGGCAGGGGCGTTGCTTCGCTCAATTCATCGTATTCGGGGTGGTACATCTCCAGCCCTGAGGCGCCACGCCGCGTCTCGCCGAAAATCCGCAGGCGCGTGCCCGCCACCAGCCGCTGTTTCTGAGCATTATTGAAATGGTAAAAGCGCAGGGCGATGGTGCCGGTGCCGTCCTGTACTTTGCATACCAGACTGCGGCGCTTGCCGAACACCACGTCGCACACGCGCACTTCGGCTTCAATCACCGCATTGATATTAGGTTGCAGGGCGCCAATTGGCGTGACGCGGGTGCGGTCGAGATAGCGCAGTGGCAGGTGCAGCAAAATATCCTGCACGCTGTGCAAACCTATCTTCGCGAGTTTTGCACCCAGCGCCGCTCCCACGCCCTTGAGGGCGCTGGCGGGAATCTGGTCGAGGGTTTTATCGCTAGCCCTGGCCGCAGGGGACATCGGTGCTGCTGGCCTCAGCTGCGGCAGGCTTTGATCGCCGTGCGCAGAGCGTCAATCGCCTTGTGGCGTGGGAAGCTGGCGCGCCAGGCCAACGCCACGGTGCGGCTGGGCGATGGTTCGGTAAACGGGCGGGTGACTAATACGTCAGAGCTGTAAAGTGAACTCTCCGCCGCCGACGCGGGCAGGATAGTCAGCCCGAGGCCCGAGGCCACCATATGGCGCAAGGTCTCCAGCGAGCTGCCCTCGGCGGCGGTGCGCACATTGTTGGCAGAGGTCTCGCCGTGGTGTTGCAGATTGGGGCAAGTGGTGAGCACCTGGTCGCGGAAGCAGTGGCCCTCGCCCAGCAACAATAATTGCTGGCTGTTGAGGTCGTTGGGATCGAGCGCGTCTTTGGCCGCCAGCGGATGATCCTTGGGCATCAACACCACAAAGGGTTCCTCGTAGAGGGTCTGGGTGACCACATCCGGCTCCACAAACGGCAGCGCAATGATGATCACATCCAGCTCGCCGTTGCGCAGTTTCTTGCGCAGGTTGTGGGTGTAACCCTCCTCCACATAGAGCGGCATTTTGCTCGCTAACTGCTGTAAATGCGGGATAAACTTCGGCAGCAAATAAGGGCCGATAGTGAAGATGGCGCCAACTGATAAGGGACTGCTAAGTTGATCCTTGCCGGCGTCGGCGAGGTCTTTGATCGCTGCCGTCTGCTCCAGCACCAGATTGGCCTGGGCGACAATTTGTTCACCCAGGGGCGTGGGTTGGACGCGGGATTTGGTGCGCTCGAACAACGCTATGCCCAGTTCATCCTCCAGCTTCTTCACCGCGATACTTAAGGTCGGCTGGCTCACATAGCAGCGATCTGCCGCGCGCCCGAAATGCTGTTCTTGGGCAAGTGTGACTATGTAGCGCAATTCGGTCAGGGTCATACTATCGCTCCGTTATCAGACTTCTGTGAATAGCCTAAAACTATCAGATTGGCAGCATTTATCAAATGACATTTAACCCAAGTTCAAAAGAAAAACTATTGATTGTCGGCTGCGGCGATATCGGCCAGCGCCTCGCGCAGCAACTCGACGGCGACCGCTACCAGGCAACCGGCTTGCGCCGCCATCCGCCGGCCGACTTGCCCTATCTTAACTATCTCAGCTGCGATGCTACCCGCGCGGATGAGCTTTGCGCCGTCCTGGCGGCGCAGCGGCCGGACGTAATTGTGGTGAGCATGACACCGGGTGAACGCAGCGATGCGGGCTACCAACAGGCCTACGTGCAGACGTGCCGCAATCTGGTCGCTGGATTGCAACAGGAGCGTTTACAGCCGCGCCTGATCATCTTTGTCTCAAGCACTGCGGTCTACGCGCAACAAGATGGGGGTTGGATCGATGAAACATCGCCTACCCAGCCCGACGGCTTTAGCGGCCGGCGTTTGCTGGAGGCTGAAGAAGTGATCCAAACCAGCGGTTTTGACCACTGTATTGTCCGCTTCAGCGGGATTTACGGACCCGGCCGCAACCGCCTGATCGAACAGGTCATGCAGGGGCGCGCCTCGGCCAGCCCCCATTACACCAATCGCATCCACGCCGACGACTGTGCTGGCGCGCTCGCGCATTTAATTGAACGGCAGCGCAGCGGGACTATCGAAGCTCTCTACCTTGCCAGCGATTCAGCGCCCACGCCCATGGTTGAAGTGGTCAGTTGGATTGCGGGGAAATTGGAGGTCGAATCCTTCCTCGCACCCGATGCCGTCAATGAGCGTGGCAATAAACGCATCGGCAACAAGCGCTTGCTGGATTCAGGTTTTCGCCCGCGCTACCCGGATTTCCGCAGTGGCTATGCTGAGTTGATCGAGCAATACAAACATCGGGATCTGAAATAAAAAAACCCGGCGCAAGGCCGGGTTTTTTACAGCATCTAAAATGCTTACTTCTTAACTTCTTCGGTGTACTTGACGCTAACTGCACCAACCACGCGACGGTTTTTAGCACGGCCTTCGGCGGTATTGTTGTCAGCGATTGGTTGTGATTCGCCGTAACCTTTGGCAGTAACGCGGTCAGGCGCAATACCAAACTTGGTGATCAACGCCGCTTTCACCGAATCAGCACGGCCTTGTGACAGTTTTTGGTTCAATGCATCAGAACCTTGGCTATCAGTGTGACCTTGAACAAGTACAACGGTGTTTTGGTACTGGGTCAAAGCGTCAGCGAGTTTTTGTACTTGCCACAGGTATTCGTCTTTGATTTCAGTCTTGGCGGTATCGAACAGGATCTCCAGGTTGATTTCCAGAGTCTTCTCCAACACTACCGGGCAACCTACGTCGTCAACTTTCAGACCTTTAACAGTGTTCGGGCACTGGTCTTTGGAATCCAGTACGCCGTCACCATCGCTATCAACGTCAACCGGAACCGGGATAGGAGCAGGTGCCGGAGCAGGCTTGGACTCTTTACCGAATGCCAGCGCCAGACCAGCGGTTACCGCCAGATCGGTGTACTCGTTATCGAGGCTGTTAAAAGCGCGTACATCAGTGCGGAACTGCCAGTTGCTGCCCAGATCACGCTTGATACCAGCACCCAGGTTTACCAGGGTGTCGCGCTCGGATTCAGCACCGGCAGTGTTGAACTCGCGCTCTTGGTCACCTACACCAAAAGCAACATATGGGCGCCAGGCGCTTTCAGTATTGATGTGGTACAACAGGTCGGCGCGGTATTGAGTGCCATCAACATCTACAGCACCAGGCTCAGTTTCACTGTCCCATTGACTGGCAACCAGGTCGATCATCCAGTTTTCGTCCAATGCGAAACCTACACCGAAGTCCCAGATGTTGGCATCTTTCAGGGGATCTTCAAAAAAGACGCGGCCGGCGTCAGCGTGGATTTCTACTTTATGGTTATCGGCGCTAGCGCCGCTTGAAATAGCTGCTGCAATAACAGCGGAAAGTGCGAGTTTGTGTGTGTATTTCATAGCCTTCATTCTCCGTAAAAATAAGCGAGGTCCCAAACAATCTGATTCCCTCGATTGATAACAAATTAAGGCACAAAAAAACCTTAAGTAATTAAGATATAAAAAACTCCGTAAAGTCGAAAATTCCATCTAATCGTTATTTTCTTTCTAACCTTAGCAAAACTGAGCGCTTATGCCAATTTATGATGATCTTTTAAACATTAAATCCCAAACACCATGACCAAGGCGTTCACCCCGTTTTTCGAATTTGGTGATCGGGCGATAATCCGGGCGTGGTGCATAATCGGCTTCCGCACTGGCATTAGTAAAGCCAGGCGCATCCTGCATCACCTCCAACATATGCTCGGCGTAAGCCTGCCAGTCGGTTGCCATATGGAAGATGCCGCCGGGAGTTATCTTAGGGCGAACCTTCTGAACGAAGGCTGATTGCAAGATCCGACGCTTGTGATGCTTTTTCTTATGCCAGGGATCGGGAAAGTAAAGCTGCAAGCGGTCAATACTGCCATCGGGTATGCAATCTTCCAGCACATCCATGGCGTCCGCCATGTACACGCGCAGGTTGGTGAGGTACTCCTGTCCGGCCTGATTGATGAGGCGGCCGACACCAGGCGGATGGACTTCAATGCCGATAAAATTTTTCTCGGGCTCATTGCGCGCCATCTCCAACAGCGAATCACCCATGCCAAAGCCGATCTCCAACACCAGCGGCGCGGTGCGGCCAAATACCTGCGCTGGGTCAATGGCCCCTTTAAACAGGCTCAGGCCATAGCTTTGCCACCAGGAATCAAAGGCACTTTTCTGGCCGGCGGTGATACGGCCGGCGCGGATGACAAAACTGCGGATGGATTTAGGTTTAAATTCAGGTTTGATTAAAAACCCTTCTTCGCCCGATTCAAGATCGGGAATTAACTCAGGTAGTTCAGACATAAAGGCTACAAGTTATGGGATAGGAATCAGTTAGCCGGCGCACTACGCCAGGCGGCGGTCAATAGCAATAACCAGGCGAGCAGGAAGCACAGGCCGCCCACGGGCGTCACCGGCCCCAGCCAGCGCGGGCCACCTAGCGCCAAAGCGTAAAGGCTACCACTAAACAAAAGGCTGCCCAGTATAAAGCCAAGGCCCGCTCCTTTTAACCCTGGTGTCGCCGGCTTGTGCAACAGCCAGAGGCCCACCAGCAACAGCGCTAGCGCATGATACATTTGATACTGCACTCCGGTTTTAACCACTTCCAGCGCCACCGGCTCCAGCACCTGCTTCAGCCCGTGAGCGGCAAATGCACCTATGCAGACCGCCAGGAAACCGCTCATTGCAGCGATCAGCAGAAAAAGTCGCGCCAAGATATCACCTTCGTCATTGTGGATTTTCAGGGTTTGTAGGTGAGGTGAAATAAAAAAGCCGCGCTGGGCGCGGCTTTTTCAGATGTTACAGGCTCTTGAATCAAGCTTCCAACATCATATTTTTCACTTTGTTCATGGCATTTTTTTCCAGCTGGCGGATACGCTCGGCTGATACACCATATTCGGCCGCCAGATCATGCAGAGTCGCCTTGTCATCGTTCAACCAGCGACGCTGCAGGATTACACGGCTGCGGTCATCCAGTTTTTCCAATGCTTTTTCCAAACCGTTGACGTTGGATTCTTCCCAATTGGATTCCTCCAGACGCACCGCCGGATCGTACCGGTTATCTTCCAGATAATGAGCTGGCGCGACGTAGCCGTCGTCCTCATCATCTTCACCTGCATCAAAACCGGCATCATAAGAGGCAAGACGACCTTCCATCTCGCGCACTTGTTTGATGTCCACCCCCAAATCCTGAGCCACAGCTTGAGCTTCGTCGTTGCTCAACCACGCAAGGCGTTTTTTGGCGCTGCGCAGGTTGAAGAACAATTTACGCTGGGCTTTGGTGGTGGCGATTTTTACGATGCGCCAGTTACGCAGGATAAATTCGTGGATTTCGGCCTTGATCCAATGCACGGCAAAAGACACCAGACGCACGCCCTTGTCCGGGTCGAAGCGTTTGACCGCCTTCATCAGGCCGACATTGCCTTCTTGCACCAGATCACCCAAGGGCAAACCGTAGCCGTTGTAAGAGCGGGCGATATGCACCACAAAGCGCAGGTGCGCCATAACCAGTTTACGCGCGGCGTCGAGGTTGCCATTGGTGACGAGATCCCGTGCCAGCTCTTGCTCTTGCTCAACAGTGAGAATAGAGAAGCTGCTGACCGCCTGAACATAGGCATTCAGGTTTGCACCAGGGGCGAGGATGCCGATAGGTTGCAGACTTGTGCTCATGATTACCTCCAATTTCAAGATCGGCCGAGTGTAACATCCGATTATTGGTTCCGCTAGCGTCCAAAAAGTTCACTTTGAGCGGGCTTGATTACACAATTTGACGCCCCAATTTATCAGCGCGGCTGGATTTGGTACAAATGCCGCGCCACGGCGATCCAGGCACCTAACAGCCCGGTAACGCCCGCAATCAGGATTAATTGCAGACTCTCGATAAAATCCAGACTCTGCAGGCGGAAGCTGCTTTGGTAGAGATTGGCAAGCTGGGTCACCGGCCCGGACAACCACCAAAAACCTACCGCCAACA
>DATIDX010000242.1:0-26016 GCA_035456025.1 Cellvibrio sp.
CCTGCTGGACATCGATTTTTTTAAAATGGTCAACGACAAATTCGGCCACACTGTCGGCGACCAGGTGTTGGTAGATCTAGCCCGCATACTCACCCGCCGTGTGCGTAAAACCGACCGCATTTTCCGCTTTGGTGGCGAGGAGTTCGTAGTGCTCGCACGCAACACCGCGCTGATTGATGCATTGGTCATTGCCGAGCAGTTGCGCGCGCAAATTGAAGGTGAATTGCAAGATCCCGACGGCGTACTCACCGCCTCTTTTGGTTGCGCCCAATTGCAGCCTGATGAAAGTTTGGAGGATTGGTTTGTACGCGCCGACAAAGCCGTGTATCAGGCCAAACAGCAGGGCCGCAACTGTGTGGTCGCCGCCGCCTAAACAGCGCCGCGCCAGTGCGTGAACTGGCTCCGGCTTTGCGATTCTTTATCCCCGCGCGATACCCCCTGCGCTATGCTGCACCAGAATAAATTCATCATCAGGGTTCCTCATGCAGTCACTGATCAGCAAGGTTATCGAACAAGTTGACCAAATCGTTTTAGGTAAAGACCAACAAGTACGCCTCTCGCTCGCCTGCCTGTTTGCCGAAGGCCATCTGTTGATCGAAGACTTGCCCGGCATGGGCAAAACCACCCTCGCCCACTGCCTCGCCAAAGTGCTGGGATTGAAATTCGAGCGCGTGCAATTCACCAGCGACCTGCTGCCCGCCGACATCCTCGGTGTGGCGATTTTTGAGCGCGAACAAGGCGTATTCAAATTCCACCCCGGCCCGGTGTTTACCCAGGTGTTGCTCGCCGACGAAATCAACCGCAGCTCACCCAAAACCCAAAGCGCCCTGCTCGAGGCAATGGAGGAAGGGCAAGTGACCATCGAGGGCAAAAGCCGCCCCCTACCCAAACCTTTTTTTGTGATAGCGACGCAAAATCCCTTGTCGCAAAGCGGGACTTTTCCGCTGCCAGAATCGCAGCTCGACCGCTTTTTAATGCGCATCTCACTCGGCTACCCCAGCCCGGCGTCGGAGCGCATGCTGTTCCAGGGCGTTGATCCGCGCGCGCGCATCCGCCAACTCACCTCCATTGTCTCCCCCGAGCAACTGGCCGCAATCCAGGCGGCGGTGCACCAGGTCAAAGCCAGCGATGCATTGCTGGATTATGTACAGCGGTTGGTGGCGTTTACCCGCAGCGACGCCCAGTTTACCTACGGCCTCTCGCCACGCGGTGCCCTCGCCCTGCTGCGCGCCGCCAAAGCCTGGGCGCTGATCCACGACCGCGACTACCTTGTCCCCGAAGATGTACAGACGGTACTGCCGGCGGTGGTCGGCCACCGGGTGCGCGGGCGCAGCCACAGCCAGGACACCGAGCCGCTGGTCAAACATCTGCGCACCAGCGTGAATGTATTGGGCTAATGATGACTAGCCACTTATCAAGCTGGCGCAGCTGGTGGGAGCGGCGGTTTTACCGCTGGATCGATCAGCGTTCGCCGCGCGCGGTACAAATCCAGCTGAACCGCAAAAACCTTTACACCTTCCCCAATGCCGCCGGCTTCCTTTATTTGGCGGTGGCGGCGGTCGTGTGGGCGCTGGGTACCAATTACCAAAACAACCTGATCCTGGGCACCAGCTACCTATTGATCAGCATTTTTGTGGTCAGCATCCTGCACGCGTTCGCCAACCTATCTGGCATCAGTGTCCGTTTTGTCGCGGCGCGGCCAGCGTTTGTGGGCGATACCGTGGCTTTTGTGCTGGAACTTAACTGCCAACATACAGCGGGTTGCGACAACCTCGAACTGCGCTGGCCGGGGGGCGAAACCCAGACAGTCACGCTTAACCACAACGAACCGCAGCAGGTGAGCGTGCGTGCGCCCAGCAGCGAACGCGGTTATCTGCGCCCTGGGCGGTTGCTGGTGCAGAGCCGGTTTCCGCTGGGGATTATCCGCTGCTGGACCTGGCTCAACCTGGATGCCGTGGCACTGGTATACCCAGCCCCCATCGCCACCGATGAACCCCATGCGCAGGCCAGCGACGGGCGCGAAGATGGTGGTACCAGCCAACGCGGCGGTGACGATTTCAGCGGCCTGCGCGAATATCAGGCGGGCGATCCCATCAAGCACATCGCCTGGAAACAGTTTGCGCAGGAAAAGGGCCTGTTCACCAAAGATTACGAGGCGTTTTTATCGGCCGAAAAATGGCTGGATTGGGATAGCCTCAAGCAGCCGCAGGAGGCGCGCCTCTCCGGCTTTTGCTACTGGGCGCTGGAGTATGAGCGGCGCCAGCTGCCCTATGGATTGCGCCTGCCCGGCACATTGCTCAGCCCGGCGCATGGCGAGCAGCACCAGCAGGCAGTGTTGACGGCGCTGGCCAAATTTAATCGGCCAAACGAGGCTGAACATGGCCATTAGCGCGATCGCACGTCTCACCCCCAAAGCGCCAACCCATCCCCACGCCGATTACCTGGGTCGCGACAAACTGGCTTGGCTGTTAATCATGCAGGCAGCGCTGATCTTGCCGCTGCTATTAAACTTGCCCGCCTGGCTGTGGCTGGTGTGGGCAGTTGCCGGCTTTTGGCGCACGCAAATGCTACGCGGCCGCTGGGGCGCACCCGGCAGCTTAGCCAAAACTGCCTTGACCATGGTGTGCGCGGCCGGCTTGCTGGCGAGCTACGCGGGGAGAACCGGCACGGATACTATGGTGGGCTTGTTGGTATGCGCCTTCGCGCTCAAATTACTGGAGGTCAACTCGGCGCGCGACGGCCAGTTGCTGGTGTTTATCGGCTTTGTCGTCACCGCCACCCAATTCCTGTTCAGCCAGACACCGCAAGCGGCGCTCTACGGCATCATCTGCATAATCTTACTGCTCGGCAGCTGGCGTTCGCTCTACCTCACTCGCCAGCAGACGGCCGGCGTCCGCTTCAAGCGCGGCGCACTGATCTTCCTGCATGCGCTGCCGGTGATGCTGGTGCTGTTTGTGGTGATCCCGCGCATCGGCCCGCTCTGGGCGATCCCCAACCAACAGGCGGCCAAAACCGGGTTTAGCGACAGCCTCTCACCGGGCGACCTGGGCGAGCTCGCACTTAACCGCGCACCGGCATTCCGCGTGGAATTTACCGGCAATCCACCGCCCACCAATCAGCTCTACTGGCGCGGGCTGGTGCTCGACACCTTTGACGGCCGCACCTGGCGTATGCGCGATACTTGGGGCGTACGCACTCCCCCCATCATCTCGGACGCGATCAACAGCGACCCGATCGATTACAGCATCATTGTTGAACCTCACGGGCAGCCCTGGCTATTCAGCTTGATGACCCCGCAGAACGTGCAGCACCCGGGCAACTCCATCCGCATTACCGCCGATTTCCTGCTGATGAACCGCATTCCTGTCGCGCAACGGCTGCGCTATAAGGTGAACTCGGCGCTGCAAACCCGCTGGCCAACACCGCCGCAACTGGACAGGTTGCAGCGCGACTTCTATCTCCGCCTGCCGCCCGATAGCAATCCGCAAGCCCGCGCACTCGCTGCGGATTGGCGTCGCCAGGGGCAGAGTGATGAGCAGATAGTCGCTGCGGCACTGGCGCTGTTTAATCGCGAATTTACCTACACCCTGCAACCGCCGGTGCTCGGGCAGCACTCGGTTGACGAGTTCCTATTGCAGAGCAAACGCGGCTTTTGCGAACACTTTGCCAGTAGCTTCAGCTTCCTATTGCGCGCAGCGGGCATACCGGCGCGAGTGGTGGTGGGCTACCAGGGCGGCAAGTGGAATCCAGTCGAAAACTACCTGCTGGTCAGCCAATCCGACGCCCACGCCTGGACCGAAGTCTGGATTGAAGGCAAGGGCTGGCAGATGATCGACCCCACCGCAGCGGTAGCGCCCAATCGCATCGAACAAGGGATCAGCGAAGCCCTGGGTGAAGGCGACCGCGACCTGGTCACCGATAACTGGCAATCCTCGCAGCTTTTATACAATTTGCAGCTGCGCTGGGATGCTGCCACCTACGCATGGCAGCGCTGGGTGCTCAACTATGACAATGAAGCACAGGAGGGATTTTTGTCGCGCTTGCTAGGTGGCACCGAAAGCTGGCGCCTCACCCTCTGGCTGATTGGTTTGGGGCTGGTGGGTGCAGCCACCTTTGCCTGGGCATTGATGCGCAGCCACCAGGGGCCGGCAGTGCGGCCGGAAACGGCGGCGATCAAAAAGCTGGAGGCAAAACTCGCGCAGTCGGGCTACCAACGCAACACCGGCGAGACCCTCGGCGATTTCATCCGCCGGGTATTGCACAGCGAACCACAATGGCAAACCGGCTTGACTGCAATCGCGCGCTTATTCGAGCAGGTGGCGTATCGAAACAACGCCGAAAAACTGCCCGAGCTGCAATCGCTGATCAAACAATTTCCGCGTTAACCACGCTCACCGATCCGCCTTAATTTCCCCTTAAGTTTCATCTCCTACTCTGCGCCCTGAGACTTCATTCCAAATCAGGGGCGCAGTAATGAAAGACCTTTCCCGCAGCTTGCCCATAACCTCCTCATCCAGCTGGCATATGCCGCACTTGCCGCATATCCGGATTCCCCGCTTCGGCCTGCAAACGCCTGGCGCGCGCGAACGCGCGGCGATCGAAGCCTATATCCACGCACGCTTTGCCGAAGTGCACCAGGCAGACGTCTGCCATTTTCTGACCAATATCATCAGCCTGCGCTGCGGAAATGAATACTCGGCTGCAGTGGGCCTGGAAGCTGCCAGCAAGGGGCGCTTATTCGCAGAGCAATACCTGGATGCCCCTATTGAACAACTGGTCAGCACCCGCCTCGGCCAGCCGGTAGCGCGCGACCAGATAGTGGAAATCGGCAATCTGGTATCTACCTGCAAAGGCAGCAGCCTGTTGCTATTTATTGTGATCGGCGAAGTGATGGAGCGGCTGGGTTATCACTACGTCATGTTCACCGGCACCCGCGAAGTAAAAGCGCTGCTCGCGCGCCTGCGCTATTCCCCGATAGTACTGGGCGATGCCGACCCAAATGTGTTGCCGGATGGCGGCGCCAGCTGGGGCAGTTATTACCACAACCGGCCGCAAGTGATGTTTGGCGATAATCGCCCGGCAATGCAGGCCGCGCGCAAAAATCCTATGTATCGCGCAACCGTAGCCGCAATCAGCCGCCAGATTGAAAAAATCTGTTCAGGATTTTGTACCACCGATAGCGCCTCGATTAATTCCATGGAGCTGCACCATGAATAAAATCGGCACCTTGAATAAAATTCTTTGCGCTATTTATGCCCACGCCGCCACTACGCCGGAAAAAATCGCCTTGATTGGCCAGGCCACACAACTGACCTACGCACAGCTCGCTGCGCATATTGATGCATTGGCAAACTGGATAAAGGATCAAGGAATTACCCGCGCGGGCTTGTGGGGTGAAAATTCCATTGAGTGGATTATTGCCGACCTCGCCGCCTGGCAAGCCAATATCACGCTGGTGCCGCTGCCGCGCTTTTTTTCCACAAGCCAATTGCAACATGTCGTAACCGAAGCGCACTTGCCCTGTCTGTTGGTGTGCGGTGATATCACCTCAGTCGCCGCAGTCAGTGAGAGAAAAAACTCGCCCATTACCGCCATTTATCTCGACCAATTAGGCAGTGAAAAAAACCTACCCGCAACTGACAACACTGTAAAAATTACCTTCACCTCGGGCACAACAGGAACACCTAAAGGCGTGTGCCTTTCCACAACTGCGCTGGAGAAAGTTACGCTTGCGTTAGCCGAGAGAATTTACGCAACACCCGGTGCTGACACCACTATCAATGCGCATGTAAATTTATTGCCGCTGAGCACCCTGCTGGAAAATGTTGCCGGTGTTTATGTCCCACTCTATCTCGGTAAGCGCGTCATTGCCCTGCCTGAAACCGCGTTGGGCTTGACCGGCAGCTCGCAATTATCACTGCCAGCTTTGTTGCAAGCGCTACATCAATACCAACCCAATAGTTTGATTGTGTTACCGCAAATTTTGCAGGGTTTGGTCGCAGCCAGTACACAGGGTTTTACCTTACCCGCATCGCTGAAGTTTATGGCGGTGGGCGGTGCGCGTACCCCGGTAACATTATTAGCGCAGGCGCGCGCGGTTGGTATTCCGGTCTATGAAGGTTATGGATTATCCGAATGCGCATCCGTAGTCAGTTTGAATTCACCCATCGCCGACAAACCGGGCAGCGTTGGCAAACCTCTGGGTCATGTCGAGATAAAAATCGATGACGGGCTGATCAAAGTGCGCGGCAATGTGTTTAATGGTTATCTCGGCCAGACAGCATCTTCCAGTGCAGAATGGTTGGATACCGGTGACCTGGGTTATATCGATGACGAAGGTTTTATTTTTATTACCGGCCGCCAAAAAAATCTGTTGATCAGCAGTTTCGGGCGCAACATTTCCCCCGAGTGGATTGAAGCCGAATTATCTCTCTGCCGCACTATTGGGCAAGTGATGGTGATCGGCGACGCACAACCTTTTTGCAGTGCAATAGTGACACCCGCATCGGCGCACATTACCGCAGAGCAAATCGCACAAGACATTCGCCGCATCAACCAACATCTGCCTGATTACGCGCGCGCGCAAAAATTTATTCTCGCAGCGGAGCCCTTTACAACAGCCAACCATTTGCTGACTGACAATGGCCGGTTAAGGCGCGCAGCAATTCTCGACCAGTACTCTCACGCGATCGCAGCTATTTATTCCGATCCTACTGCTCACTCATCCGACCATCATGCAGGAGTTGTCTATGACATTTTTTGAACGCCTACAGACCGAAACGCAAACAGAGCGCAATTATTTATTGAGCGCGCCCATCATCCAGCGCTGCATCGGCCTCGGCCAGTTTAGCCTGGATGAATATCGCGAGTTTTTAACGCAGGCCTATCACCATGTAAAACATACCCTGCCCTTACTGATGGCTGTTGGTAGCCGCTTGCCATCGGAAAAAGAAAATTATCGCGAAGCCATTGCGGAATATATTGAAGAGGAGTTAGGGCATCAGGAATGGATATTAAATGATATAGCCGCTTGCGGTGCTGACAAAGAAATGGTGCGCACCGGCCGCCCGAACCAGGCAACTGAACTGATGGTGGCCTATGCCTATGACACAGTGATGCGCAATAACCCTATGGCGTTTTTTGGCATGGTGTTTGTGCTTGAAGGCACCAGCATTAATCTGGCAAGTAAAGCGGCAGACATTATCCAGCAACACCTGGATTTACCAAACCAGGCATTTTCCTACTTGCGCTCACACGGCAGCCTGGATCTGGAACACATGGTGTTTTTTGAAAAATTAATGAATAGCCTGACGGAGCAAAAAGACAAGGACGATATAGTCCACGCGGCAAAAATGTTTTTCAAACTCTACGGCAATATTTTTCGCTCGCTGGAAAAGTCATCGGCCTTGCACCTTGCCTGATAGCAACTCAAGCCCATCCAAGGTACGCCGTTTTAATCGACAGAATTTCAGTCAAAAGAGACGCATGATGAAACTCAAAGGCAAACTCATTTTATTGACCGGTGCCAGCGGTGGAATTGGCCAGGCCATTGCACGACGGCTGGCAGCGCAGGGGGCTCGCCTTATTTTGGTGGGCAGATCAACGCAGCAATTGAATGCACTGGCGCAGGATCTGGATGTATTGGTGAATCAGGGTTTTGTTTTGCAAGCGGATATCGCCAGCCACAGCGGACATGAATCCATTCGCACTGCCCTGCTCGCCTTACAGGAACCGCTGGATGCATTAATCAACTGCGCGGGCGTTAATACGTTTGGCATGCTTGAAGATAACGCACCGGAAATGATTGAAAAAATCATTTCCACCAACGTGACCGCCACCATTTTATTGACCCGTTTAGCACTGCCATTTTTAAATAAAAATACTGGCCGCATTATCAATATAGGTTCCAGTTTTGGCAGCCTGGGCCATCCTGGATTTAGTGTGTATTGCGCAAGCAAATTTGCATTGCGCGGTTTTAGCGAAGCCTTGCGCCGGGAGTTAAGTGATGGCTGCATCCAGGTTGCGCACCTCGCACCACGCGCCACCCACACCAGCCTCAACAGCGATGCGGTGTATGCGATGAACCGCGCGCTTGGCAACGCCATGGATGAACCGGATATGGTTGCCAGCCACGTGGAATTGATGCTATCGGCAAACAAAATGCGCGATCGCAACATCGGCTGGCCCGAGCGCCTTTTTTTGCGTATCAACAGTATTTTCCCGCGCATTATCGACCAGGCATTACGCGGAAAATTATCCACCATTCGCCGCTACGCCCAAGCAGCTCCGACAGGAGCGCCAATTCCACCAACAGAGTCACTCCCAAAAACCTGAAGGTAACACTATGAAAAAGATGATGCTGAAATTAATCGCACTGGCAATATTCAGTGGCCTTGCCTTAACAGGCTTTGCTGACGAGACGGCCGACATCCATAAATTGCAAACCCGCTGGGCAGAAATTAACTATCAAACGCCGAAAGCCGAACAGGAGAAAGCATTTGCGCCTCTGATTGCGGAAGCGGAACAAATGCGTGTAGCCAATGCCAGTGCGCCCTATTTAATTTGGGAAGCGATTATCCGCTCCACCTATGCCGGTGCCAAAGGCGGCTTGGGAGCCCTCGACCAGGTAAAACAGGCTAAAAAATTATTGGAACAAGCGATAGCACTCGATCCCTCTGCTATGAATGGGTCTGCCTATACCAGCCTGGGCTCGCTTTATTATCAAGTCCCCGGTTGGCCAGTCGGTTTTGGCGATGACAAAAAAGCCAGGGAAATGCTCTTGAAAGGCTTGAGCTATAATTCTGATGGCATAGATTCCAATTATTTTTATGGCGATTACCTGCTGAAACAAAAAGAATATCAGCAGGCAATTTCTGCGTTCGAAAAAGCACTCAAAGCCGCACCTCGCCCTGGGCGCGAATCCGCCGATGCTGGTCGAAAAGGTGAAATTGAAGCGGCCATGGCCAAGGCTAAAAAACTTTTATGATGGATTAATAAACCGATGCAAATATTGTTAGTGGAAGATGATGAACTGCTCGCAGAAGGTATCGTGAGTGCCCTATCACGCGCTGGTTTTGCGGTGAATTGGTTAGCATCAGGTAAAGCCGCTTGCGCACAGGTTGTCGCAGAGCCGCCGGATATAATATTGCTCGACCTCGGCCTGCCCGATATGGATGGCATTGATATTGTAAAAATGGTGCGGCAAAAAAAATTGCCTACACAAGTATTAATTCTCACCGCACGCGATAGCACGACCGCTAAAGTCATCGGCCTGGATTCCGGTGCCGATGACTATCTCACCAAACCCTTTGAATTGGATGAATTGCTCGCGCGTTTGCGAGTGCTGGAACGCCGCATTGGCAATGCCTCTTCGGCCTTGATTAACATTGGCCCACTAAGCCTCAACACCACCCATCACGAAGTTTTGCTGGCGGGGACAACACTTAATTTATCGCGGCGCGAATATATGCTGCTGAAAGCACTGGTTGAGCATGTGGGTGTGATCCAGACCCGCGAAAGCCTGGAGGCAAAATTATATTCCTGGGGCGATGAAGTCGCGAGCAATGCAATTGAGGTCCATATCCACAATTTGCGCAAAAAATTGCCGCCAAATTTTATCCGCACCCTGCGCGGCATTGGGTATATGGTGCCGCGCCCGTGAAATCCATTCGCGGCTTTTTAGTCATAGTGTTATTGGCCTTGGTTACCCTGGCCAATTTTGCCGCGGCTGTACGCGGTTATTTGGCCAGCATGGATGAAGCCGAACAATTGTTTAACCAGCGCATGATGCAGCAAGTTGATTTACTCAATTACGCCCTGCCCCATTGGCAGGAACAAAGCAGAACGCGCACTGAGCCCCTGCTCCTTCCGGCACACAAAACCGATACTGACGCCGCACTTGAATTCCAGTGGCTTGCATCGGATGGGAAATTATTGGCGCGTTCGGCAGCCATGCCAGAACAAATGGTAACCCCCCTTGTTGAAGGTTTTCATTTTGTTAATTTCCAGCACTATCGCTGGCACGTATTGGTCGCCCCCAGCAGCGATAAATCGAGCTGGTTTATTGTGGCCGAGCGCAATGACCAGCGCTATCGCCTCGCCGAATCCATGATCCTGCAAGCCGTGTACCCCATGGTGCTGGCGATTCCGGTTATCGGCCTGATTATCTGGTGGGTATTGGGTGTTGGGTTAAAACCCGTGAGTAATCTCGCGCATCAATTGCGTCAGCGCGAAGCAACCGATTTACATTCGCTCGATCAACAGGATATGCCTGTTGAGCTCATCCAATTAGCGCAATCGGCAAATGATTTATTGCGCCGCCTTGAGGCCTCTTTTGCGCGTGAAAAACGTTTGTCGGCCGATGCCGCCCACGAATTGCGCACACCTATAGCCGCATTAAAAATCCACTGCGAAAATTTGTTGCAGGAATTGCAACCCGCCCCCGCAACCCTGCTGAAATTAAAACTGGGGATCGAGCGGATGAGTTATTTGGTAGAGCAAATTTTATTGCTCAACCGCACAGCGCCAGATCATTTTATGGGGACATTTGCCCCGCTCAATTTAACCCAGCTGGCAAAACAAATAATTGTTGAACACAGTGAAGCGCTCGCATCAAAACAACATCAGATTGAATTCAACGGCGATGAATGCTGGATTTCCGGCGACCGCGATGCGCTGGCAATCCTGCTCAACAACCTTTTGGGCAACGCGATTAAATACACACCCGCACCAGGCTACATTGCGGTTAATACCTGGCTGCGGGGCAGCAAGGTAGTGCTGGAGGTAATGGATAACGGCCCCGGCATTCCCGCCACTGAACACGCGCGGGTTTTTGACCGTTTTTATCGCTTGGGCGGCGACCGCCACAATTCCGGAACGCCGGGTTGTGGGTTGGGTTTTTCCATTGTGCAACAGGTAGTGGAGTTACACAGCGCACAAATTATGTTGACCCAAGCGCGCGCTGAGCACGGGCTTCTGGTGATGGTTACTTTTCCCGCTTATCACGCGGCGGCCACAGAGAGCGACAAGTCACGTCACAATCCATTACCCGACCACAAGGTTTCCCTGCATGAAACGGATAATTAACCGCGCCGCCTATATCGGTCTGTTGCTCTGCGCATTTGCGCAAGCAGAAACACCAACCTTTACCATTGAAATACGCGACCATTTATTTTATCCCGCACAGTTGGTAATTCCTGCCAACACCAAAGTGAAATTGGTTGTCATCAACCGCGATCCAACTCCTGAAGAATTTGAAAGCTACGAACTCAATCGCGAAAAGGTCATTATGGGCGGGGCGCAAGCCATTATTTTTATCGGCCCCTTGCCGCCTGGCGATTTTCCTTTTTTTGGCGAATTTAATCCCAAAACCGCGCAGGGTATGATTCGGGTGGAGAATTAAATATGGTCGATGCCGTACTGCTGATTTTGCGCGAAGTGCTGGAGGCAGCATTGATCCTCAGCCTGCTGTTAGCGCTCAGCTTTAAACTCCAATTGCAATTTCGCTGGAGCCTGGTTGCACTGGGTGCGGGTATCATTGGCTCCTGGCTATTGGCCCATTACGCCTACGAAATTGCCGCCGCAATGGAAGGGACTGGCCAGGAATTATTAAATGCTGCTTTATATACGATTGTCATTTTAAGCCTAATCACACTGGGATTATTATTCGTGCCGCTGGTTTTTAAAACACCGCAAGTGTTTACAGCGGAAGAGAATAATCCTGCCGGAATCGATAAAGCACTCGCATCCAATTCCCACCACCCACTGATGTATTACCTGTTTATTGTTATCGTCAGTTTTTCCCTCGCGCGCGAAGCATCTGAAATCTGGATTTATCTCTCCGCTTTTGCCAATAAACCCGATTACCTTTCCTCAGCACTTGTTGGTTCAGCTATTGGTGCGGGCATAGGGTTAAGCCTGGGGGCAATAACTTATTTTGTATTTGCATTTATGCCGAAAAAAATTTTCCTGCCCATTTTTTTAGCGGTAATTACTTTGCTTGCTGGAGGGCTGTCACTGCAAGTGGCCAAGCAGTTGATGCAAATTGGTTGGTTGGATTCTGGCGCACCGCTCTGGGACAGCGCTTTTTTAGTCGATGAACATTCCTGGGTGGGCGAATTGCTGTATGCCTTGTTAGGTTACGATGCGCGCCCAACGCCCGTGCAAGGGGCTTTTTATTTACTGACCATCGCGCCCATTTTATTGGCAAGCCTATGGCACGCATGGGGTGTTCACTTAACTAGTTCGAGTAAGCATCCATGATGTCCACATCCCTCAGTAAAACGCTTGTCGGCTTTGCACTCTTGATCATTGCGATCGGAGGACTACCGGTTCAGGCGGAAATGAACCGGGTATACCATCCCTATGTAGAACAACATGAGCGCGAACTGGAATATGGTTTTACCCTGCGCGATGTGCGTGGCAAGAGTGAATTGCTCAATCGCGCGGCCTTGGGTTACGCATGGAATGACAGCATTTTTACCGAGCTTTATGTGCTCACCGAATCCATTAGCCATGAAGGTGAACAAGTGCGCGGCTATGAGGCCGAATTAACATGGCAAATTACCGAGCAAGGTGAATACTGGGCAGATTGGGGATTATTGCTGGAGGCAGGCACAGCGCGGGATATCAGCAGCCATGAAGTAGCCGCCGGTATTTTGTGGGAAAAAGAACTCGCCCGCCGCTGGGTTGCCGCTGCAAACCTGCTGGCTGAATACGAATACGGTAATGACATCGAGGATGAATTCGAAACCGCCCTGCGCGCGCAATTGCGCTATCGCCAGAGCCTGGCATTTGAACCGGCACTGGAGCTTTATCTCGACGATCAGGACTGGGCGGCAGGCCCTGCATTTATGGGAACACTGAAATTATCCGGCCGCAAACAATTGCGCTGGGAGTTGGGTTTATTGTTTGGCCTGGATACGAAAACACCGGAAAGCAATCTGCGCGGCGGAATAGAGTTTGAGTTTTAAAAAAACCCCTTGGCGATTAACCAAGGGGTTTTCTGCAATCCAATTGCTCAACCAAGCGGCTTGGTTGACGCGCGATAGTATCAGGCGCGTACTTTTCTTCTCATCAACCCCAGGCCGAGCAAGCCCATACCGAGCAGGAAGATGGCACTTGGCTCTGGAACTTCTATCGGAGATGGCACTGCGACTTCTTTGGTAGTCACGCTCAGGGTTGCGCGATCAATATAAAAATCACCAACCAGGCTTTTGATGGTAACAACCAGAGCGCCATCCACGTTCAACTCCACCAGCGAGCTAATGCCCAGGTCGTGTAACCAGCTGGTGACTGGCTTTAATTCTGCGCCGGTGATTTTGACCAGATCCAAAAATATATGGCCGTTTTCCGGGCCGTCTTTCTTGCTTTCATCGTCATCGCGGAACTGGATCAACAGACTCGCGCTTTCAGCTGACCCCAAGGTAAAGCCTTGATCCAGGATATTGTGAGTCCAGGAAAAAATTTCTTTGCTGTTCACCAACTTGCCGCCGCCAAAGCTTTCAACGTCGGTAATCAAGCCAGCAAAACTGTTAACAGAGAACAAGCAGGCTGCAGTCACAACCAGGCTTTTCAAACTTTTCATCAACATAAAGGGTTCCATTTGGGTAAAGTCGGACAGCCACCGCTGCCCTGTACAACATTGCAAGAATAATTAACGGGGTTAATTACTCTTACACGAAAACACGCAAGCTCGCGTGCTACTTAAACCGCGCCCACGGGTTGAGGTGGGCACAATTCAAATTAGGGTATTTCCACTGCCCCCAGGGCACAGATTGAAAATACAAAATGCCAAAAATCGGTTAGCGTGTGGGTTAAGGATATAAAGCCTAACAATACGCGCGCATGGCGCGAAAATTTGCAATTTTCACGCCACTTATTGTTTTGTCATCAAAATCAACAATATATAGATAACTGCATCACATTTAATAGGCAGTATATGTAAAAAAGATCGACATTCAACTTCTTGCCCAAGGAAATTTTTACTTGGGGCGTCTAAATAATGACAAGGGTGGCTCAAGCGCGCCAAACCCACACCATGTGAGCCAAGGACAAAATGATGGAAGAAAAATATGCCGGTCGCTGACCAATCGGGACTTATCCGGGCAGCCCAAACCGGCGACCGCCAGGCCTTTGGACAACTGCTGGCCGACAGCTATGACAGCATCCATCGCTTCGCCTACCGCTGGTGCGGCAACCGGGCGGACGCGGAAGATATTACCCAGCAGGCCTGTATCAAGCTGGCGCAGACCATTGGCCAATTCCGCTTTGAAGCAGCCTTCAGTAGTTGGCTCTACCGCTTGGTGATCAACTGCGCCAAGGATTGGTACAAAAGCCAAAGCCGCCACCAGCACGAGGATCTAGATGGGTGGATAGAGCCGGAGCCGCCGCGCGATCAAACCGCAGAAAACGGCATCTACCTGCAACAGCTGCTGCGGCTGCTCGACGGTTTTGCCGAGGGCTTCAAGGAAACCGCGCTGCTGGTGCATGGCGAGGGCCTGACCCACGCCGAGGCCGCCGAAGTCCTGCAACTGAAAGAATCGACCGTCTCCTGGCGGCTCCATGAAATCCGCAAACAACTCCAACTGTTGCAACAACAGCCCGATGGAAGTTGGGAGGCCTCGATATGAGCAAATACGATATGAACGAACACGACCTGGAGCAATTGCTCAAGCAGCAACCGCCCGCGCCGGAAGCCGACGCCAAAGCGCGTCATATAGCCGCCGCTATGGCCGCCTTCGCTGCACCGCAAAACGCCGATGTTAATGCCGCAAAACCGGTGGAAGATTTATCGCCAAACCGCGAATCAGGCAATGAAGAAAAAAAATCCAATATTCTCCAAGGATTTTTACCGCGTCTGCGTCTTACCCGTGACACCAACCAGCACGGGACTCATCCTATGAACAGCATCAACAGCAGCGCGAATAACAACAGCTTCGACAATCGCCCCTTCTGGCAAAAACCGGCACTGATTTCCGGCATCGCCGCCTCCAGTTTGGCGGTGATCGCAGGCGTAGCTTTTATGCAGCATTTAACGGTCGACCCCATAGAGTCTGACCTGGCGTCGCGCATTGCCGCGCAAGCGCCCCTGAACGAACCTGAATTGGCCAAAGCGGCACCTGCTCGGGAACAAAAACAAGAAGTAGAAGAAGTGGTGATCACCCAAGACAACCTCCGCACTGATGAAGCTGAGGCGCGCACACTAGCCTATGCCGAAGCAGAATCGGCAGCAGCGCGCGCACAGGTGGAAAAGCCTGCGCCAGATGCAAAAAAAATGGCGTTGGCCGCACAGGCCAAAGAGGATTTCGCACGCGCAGCTCCCCCGCCAGCGCCAGCAGTGTCGATGGCATCACCACCCGTCGCAGCGTCTATAGCTGCACCAATGGCTACACCAACGGAAATTGCCGAGCCAACAGCGGATATGGTTGCTACAGCTCCCCAGGAATTCCGCGACCGCTTTGAAGACTTCAAAGAAAACGCAGTGGTCGCTGTTAGTGAAAATCCGGTGTCGACTTTTTCCATCGACGTGGATACCGCGTCCTACAGTTTTGTGCGACGCATGCTCAACAATGGCCAGCTGCCGGAAAAAGATGCAGTGCGCAGCGAGGAGATGATCAACTATTTTGATTACGCCTACCCCGCGCCCACGAGTAAAAAAACACCCTTCGCCACCTACACTCACGTGATGGACTCGCCCTGGAAAGCGGGCAATAAATTAATTCATATCGGCATCCAGGGTTATCAACTGGCGGCGAGTGAAATCCCGCAATCCAACCTGGTGTTTTTATTGGATGTGTCTGGCTCTATGGATGAACCGAGCAAACTGCCGCTGGTTAAACAGTCCATGAGTTTGCTGCTGGATACTCTCAAACCTGACGACACTATTTCCATAGTGGTTTACGCTGGCGCGGCGGGTACGGTGCTCGCGCCAACCAAAGTGAAAGAGAAAGCAAAAATCCTCGCCGCCTTAAATAATCTGCAAGCCGGTGGCAGCACCGCCGGCGCGGAAGGTATCGCCCTCGCTTACCAATTGGCAGAAGCAAATTTCAACGCGAAAGGTGTGAACCGCATTATCCTCGCCACCGACGGCGATTTTAATGTCGGTGAAACCGGCGATGAAGCCCTGCAGGATTTTGTCGAGCGCAAACGCGACAAAGGCATTTATTTATCGGTACTCGGTTTTGGCCAGGGCAATTATCAGGATGAAATGATGCAAACTCTGGCGCAAAACGGCAACGGTACCGCCGCCTACATCGACACCCTCAGCGAAGCGCAAAAAGTATTGGTGACCGAGGCTACTTCGAATCTATTTCCGATCGCCAAAGATGTAAAAATCCAAGTGGAATTTAACCCGGCCACAGTGAAAGAGTATCGCCTGATTGGTTACGAAACTCGCGCGCTCAAGCGTGAGGATTTCAACAACGATAAAGTGGATGCCGGCGAAATCGGTGCAGGCCAACGCGTTACCGCGATTTATGAAATCACTCCGGTAGGTGCGGAAAGTGGATTGCTGGAAGCAAACCGCTACCAACAAGAAACTAAACCGACAGCCGGTAAAAACAGCGAATACGCCTTTGTGCGCTTGCGCTACAAATTGCCCCACGAAACCAAATCCAACCTGATCGAAACACCGGTCACGCTGGACGGAATCAAGAAAGCAAATGCCGCCTATCAACAGGAAGTGAACTTCGCCACCGCCGTCGCCGGCTTCGCCCAACTGCTAAAAGGCAGCGCCTACGCGGGTGATTTTACTTACGACAAAGTGATCGAACTGGCGCAAGCAAATAAAGGCAAAGATGAATTCGGCTACCGCACCGAGTTCATCCAACTGGTGCGCAAGGCGAAGATTGCGCAGTAACACTCACCTTTTGCATTAACGAAAAAGCCGCCCTGTTAAATCACAGGGCGGCTTTTTATCGCTTGGCAATCGGCTGGTTTGCGCTGCCGGTTATTGGTGCATGCTGAAACTATTGATGCACACTGAAACTTTGGATCAGGTTTTCCATTTGCGTTTTATTTTTTTCAAACCGCGCTTGCACCGTCCAGGTGTAGACAACAAAGAAGTGATCCTGACCATTAAAGGTAGTGACCAGGTAGGCGATTTTGGCTCCGTTTAAGGTGGCTCCCAGCCGCTGTTGCTGGGCAGGCAAGCCGTTAATTTGCAGGTCTTTCACCGGCTCAACCACTTCCAGCGACGGAGCGGAGGTTTTGAGCCCGGAAAAAATCAAATCGGAGTAATCCTGCAAGCTCACGGCCGAACCGAAAGCTGCTTTGGCTTCGCGCAGGACGATCGCGTAGATTTCGTCTTCGATATTGGCAATGCCGAGCACCGCCTCTTTATTTAACTGACGATTGGTTTTCCAGTTGTCGGCGACAGACAGCGACAGCTGCTTATCGTCGCTGTAGATGCGCAGAATGTTGTGGGTTGATGCGCGGGTGGGCGCGCTCGCCTGTTCCGGTACATAGCCAACTGCGCCGCTACCACCGCGGCATTCGGGCGTGCGGTAATTATCGGGCATGGTGCCCGCCGTGCAGGTCCAACTCACCTCATTACCCTGCCGGGTCGGCGTCCAGATAATGGTGTTTTTGCCATCGCGCAGGCTGGGTGCGTTAAAAGTGACGGTGAGGCGCGCGCCTTCGCCCAGCTCGATGGAGGTCACCATGTCATTGCTGATAGTTTCCGGCAGGCCGGCCAATAAATTTTCGCTCGGATAGAAATCTTTTTGCTTGATGACCTCGGTCACCTTTTGGCGGCTTTGCTCGATCAACGGCATGGCCGCGTGCACTTTGGCGCGCACTGTGTATTCCTGGTAAGCAGGCAAAGCGATGGCCGCCAAAATGCCGATAACGAAGATAAAGGCAAATATGCCTGCGACTGCCACCACCGCTTTAAGGCCGGAGCTGGCTGCGGGCACGCGACCGTATTTATTGTCCCAGCGCTCTTGGGGCGTAAACCAGAAGACTAAGGCCTCGATCAATGCAACAAAGCCGGGGATTAAGGTCGCGCAGAAGATGAGATAAAAAATTCCCCACCACTGGCCCAGGTAAAACCGGTGGACACCGAAGCCGCCCAGAAAAAACGCGAGGAAGCCAGCGGTGACTTTGCTTTTGCGGTGCCATTGGATTTGCGGTGCGCGGCAGTAGGGGCACTGCGGTAACCCGGACGCTATCGAACGGCCGCATTGGTAGCAGAATTGATCGGGCGCTGCGCTGTCTGTTTCAGGAGTTACATAAGGTGATGAGCCGGCAGACGAGTAGTTTGCTTCATCTGCCGCGGCGGAATCGTCATCTGCCCGAGTGGTGGGCGCAGGTTCAATAGGCGTGAGCGCTAATGCGGGGCGCGGGGCGACCGCGGTTAAGGCTTCGCTCGGAAATAATTGCTCGCCATGTTTGATCCATTCACATTGGCCACCGGCGCGCTGGATCGCCACTTTGTATTTGGCGGCAGTCGCGGTGTCCACATTGGCTTTGAGCAGGCTGCGCGGCTTGCGCAGCATTTTTTCAATGACCGGGACTTCTTTTTTAAACGTGGCGGCAAGGTTGCGCACCAGTGTTGCGCGGTCTACACCCGGCTGTGGCTCGCCGAGCAAATAAATATCGAGCCGAACCTCTGACATTGCACACACCTTTTATAGGCCTTGTGCGCTGTTTAACCAGCGCACAAGTTGATTATTGGTGCGCCATATTAGCTTTTGTAAGGCATGCTTCCAAGATAATCCTTCTTGCCCACATCGACGCCGTTGTGACGCAAAATCGCGTAGGCAGTGGTGATATGGAAGTAGATGTTAGGAATGGCGTGCTGAATCGCAAACTCGGTCCCGGTGAGGTATTTACCTTCCCAGCGCGGCTGACTGATGTGGCGCTCGGCAGTTCCGGCAAAGTCTTCTGGCTTAAAGGTAGCGAGGTAATCCAGCACCGATTGGATGCGCGCTTTCAACTCTGGCAGGCTGGTTTCGGTATCCGGATGCACCGGCGCCGATTCGGTTTTGCCGGTGAGGCGGGCAACGCCCAGTTTTGCGGTATCGCAGGCGATTTGCACCTGGCGGATCAAATTAAACTGGTCGGGTGCGAGGCGCGAGTTCAACAGCACAGCCACATCAAATTTTTTGGCCTCGGCTTGGGCGGCACCTTTATCGAGGATCGCACTCAGATTATTGAGGGCCTTGCTGAATTGCACCACGGTAAGTTCGTAAAACATGGAATTCTCCTTTGGAAGCCTGGATAGACGGCGGCGGGTAGTTACGGTGATAAACACGTGCGCAACCCCATTGGGTACCGATAATCGGTAACCCCGCCGATTTGGGGCTGCGGCACCGGCTATTCAACCCGCCGGTAATGATGACCGGGTAAAAAAACGCAAATAGGCAGCTGCGGGTTGGATTAGTTAAACCCCAGCCAATATAGTTACCCCCTAATTCATCAAGGACTTAGCAGCTTATGCCCCACGACATTAGCCTCATTACGACTATTGCCGCCGGCCTCGGCCTGGCTATGATTTTTGGATTTATCGCCGCGCGCTTGCGTATGCCCCCGCTGGTCGGCTACCTGATCGCCGGCATACTGGTCGGCCCCCATTCGCCCGGTTTCGTGGCGGATATGGAACTGACGGCCCAGTTGGCCGAGATTGGGGTGATGCTGCTGATGTTCGGCGTCGGCCTGCATTTTTCTATCGGCGATTTGCTCGCGGTGAAACGCATCGCCATTCCCGGCGCGATTGTGCAAATTTCCATCGCCACGCTGCTCGGTGGACTCGCCGGCTATTGGTGGGGCTGGAAGTGGGGCGAATCGGTGGTCTTTGGCCTCGCGCTCTCGGTCGCCAGTACCGTGGTACTGCTCAAGGCACTCGAAGCGCGCGGGCTGATCGACAGTATTAATGGCCGCATCGCCGTGGGCTGGCTGGTGGTGGAAGATTTGGTGATGGTATTGGTGCTGGTACTTCTGCCCGCACTCGCGACCCTAATGGGCGGCTCGCTGCCCGCCGATGGCCATCACACAGCGGGCGACCAGAATGTGTACTTGACCGTACTCATTACCCTCGGCAAGGTGGCGGCCTTTATCGTCTTTATGCTGGTAGTCGGCAAACGTGTGCTGCCCAAACTCCTCTGGTGGGTGGCCGGCACAGGCTCGCGCGAACTCTTCAGCCTGTGTGTGATCGCGACCGCCGTGGGCGTAGCCTATGGTTCAGCGGCGCTATTTGACGTGTCCTTTGCGCTGGGTGCATTTTTTGCGGGCATGATGCTGCGCGAATCTGAATTCAGCCACCGCGCAGCCGATGACTCACTCCCCCTGCGCGACGCCTTTTCGGTATTGTTTTTTGTGTCGGTCGGCATGTTGTTTGACCCCTACATCCTGGTCAACGAGCCGCTCAAAGTGCTGGTGGTGGTGGCGATTATCATGTTCGGCAAGACCATTGTCGCCGTGGCGCTGGTGCTGGCCTTCCGCTATCCACTCAACACTGCGCTCACCGTGGGTGCCAGCCTTGCCCAGATCGGCGAGTTCTCGTTTATCCTCGCAAGCCTGAGCATGAGCCTGGGGCTGATGGATACCATGGCGCACAATTTAATCCTGGCCGGTGCGCTCGCCTCCATTGCGCTCAACTCGGTTATTTTTACCAGCGTCGAACCCCTGCAAAAATGGATTCGCGCGCGCTCATCGTTTGCGCGCTCGCTCGAATTGCGCGACGACCCACTCGCGGTTTTACCGCTGAGTACCGACGAGGCCTTCCTGTCCGGGCAAGTCGTACTGGTGGGCTACGGCCGCGTGGGTAGGCGCATCGCCGGCATCCTCGACCTGCATAAAGTCCCCTACGTGGTGGCCGACACCAACCGCGACATAGTCGAGCAACTGCGCGCGCGCGGCGTGCCGGCGGTATGTGGCGATGCAGCTGACCCAAATGTGCTTATCCAAGCGCACATCGCCCAAGCCGGTGTGCTGGTTGCCGCCACATCTAACACCTTCCATGTGCGGCAGATGATCGAGATTGCGCGCAAGCTCAACCCCAAAATTGAAACTGTCATCCGCACTCATAATGAGGAGGAAGCGGAGCTCTGGGTGCGGGAAAACATCGGCCGCATCTTCCTGAGCGAACAGCAATTAGCGGGCGGTATGGCTGACCACATCCTGCGCCGCATGGGTAAAATCTAATGGTGGAATAGTGCGGAATTCGTAACCCGCCGATAAAGAAATGGGCTGAATGATCAGCCCGTTTCTTTATCTAACGCGTCACAAGACTACTGCACGTTAGCTGCATCAATAGCGTCGTCCACTTCGGTTGGGGAAAGTATTTTAGGGCCGGGCGGCGCAGCAGCAGAGGTCGCGGCTCCGCCACTTTTAATCAAGTTACTGCTATCGATACCCGCCCCACTGCCCAGCGCATCGGCCACCGCTTTTTTCAGTACGATAATCGCAATGCGGCGATTGATTGGCTCGCCCGGTTTATCTTTCAGCATCGGCGCAGCCGAACCCATACCCTGCACTGTCGCCACTTTGGCTTCCGGATAAGTCCCCTCCAGCAGCGCGCGGCGCGCAGCATTGGCGCGGTCGGCCGACAACTCCCAGTTAGTGTAGGTCGCGCCTGCGCCATAGGGGGTGGCATCTGTGTGGCCGGTAATGCTGATTTTGTTTTGCACCTTATCGAGAATCGGCCCCAGTGCATGTAATACATCTGACGACCAGGCCTGCAAATTGGCGCTGCCGACATCAAACATCGGACGCTGGTCTTTATCGACTATCTGGATCCGCAACCCCAGCGCGGTGAAGTCGATCAGGATTTGATCCTTGATTTGCTGGAACACCGAATCGAGTGAGTTGATCTCTGTTTCCAGTTGTTTTTTCAGGTCTTCCAATTGCTGGGTTTCGATGCGCTCCAGCTCTTTTTGTAACTCTTCTTCAGTGAGTTCCTTGTCGTTAGCGGATTCATCGGTCTGCTCGTCAGCCTGGGTTCGCTGCATGGGTTGATCCTGGCTGATAATACCCAGATCCGCCCCGCCCTCGCCCACCACGTATTCGCTGCCCGGGTCTTTAAAATGCGCAGCGATGGCTTTCTGCTCCTCGGGCGAGGTACTGCCGAGCAGCCACATCAATAAAAAAAACGCCATCATCGCGGTCATGAAGTCAGCAAGCGCCACTTTCCAGGAGCCACCGTGGTGGCCATGGCCATGGCCCTTCTTTTTCTTGATGATGATGGGTTGCTGGGTACCGCCCTTTTCCATAAATCTTCGCCCTTACTTTTTGTTGGCGCGATATTGTTCTTCCAACTCTTTGAAGCTGGGGCGAGCACTATGGAACAGCACTTTACGGCCAAACTCCACCGCCACTTGTGGTGGCACGCCATTCATAGAGGCAACCAGCACAGCTTTGATGCATTCATATGCACGCGATTCGTCGCGCACTTTGTGGTTGAGATAACTGGAGAACGGACCGATAAAACCGTAGGCAAACAAGATCCCGAGCAGGGTTCCTACCAGCGCCGCCGCAACCGATGCACCAATCTCCGATGGCGGTCCGCCGATCTTGCTCATGGTGATCACCACCCCCAGAACTGCCGCCACAATACCGAAGCCGGGCAGGCCGTCTGCCGCATTCTGGATAGCACCGGGAATCAGCCCTGCTTCTTGGTGATGGCCATCCAGTTCCTGCTCCATCAAGGCTTCCAGTTCATGGGGCGCCATATTGCCCGCCACCATAATGCGCAGGTAATCGCAGATGAATTCGACTATGTGATGGTCTTTCAGGATCGCCGGGTAATTGCCAAATAGCGGGCTGTTTTCAGGCTCTTCAATATCCCCTTCGATAGCCATCAGACCTTCACGGCGGGTTTTATTGAGGATGTCATACAGCAGGGTCAGGATTTCCAGATAAAAGGTTTTATTGAATTTGGAAGGCGTCATGAGCGCGCCCGCCGATTTAACAACCCCAATAGTGACCGATAGCGGGTTGCCAATAATCATCGCCCCCAGGGACGCGCCGCAAATAATCAACACTTCAATCGGCGACATCAGCGCCATGGGGTTACCGCCGTGGATGGCAAAGCCACCGATGACGCAACCCAGGACGACAATAATCCCTAAAATAATATTCACGCAAAACCCCCGGAACAGGTTTGAAATAAAGCGGCAACAATGCTTAAAAAAACACCACAGAAAATGTGACAAGGCTGTCGACACGGTTTGAGTATAGGCAGGTTGATTTGAGGTTCAAGCAAGGCCGCTGAATTAGCTGCAATTGACCCCTGTCCGACCTTCGCCCACACTGGCGCTCCGCCGCATGCCACGCGTCCCGCTCGCCTAAATAGTTAGATTGGAGATAGACCTATGAAAATTGATGAACTCACCCAGGCCCAACAACAAGCATTGGAAGCGGCCGCGTTCCGCCGCTTGCTGGAACATTTGGACAGCCGCAAGGATGTGCAAAATATTGATTTGATGAACCTTGCCGGCTTCTGCCGCAATTGCCTGAGCAAGTGGTATGTCGCCGCCGCCAAAGCCGACAACATCGAGCTGGATTATGAAGAGGCGCGCACGCGCGTTTACGGCATACCTTACGCCCAGTGGAAAGAGCAATATCAAACCGAGGCCAGCGCCGCGCAGCTGCAACAATTCCAGCAGTCAGCGCCCAAGGATTAAAAAAATCGCTTTAAAATTTAACCATTTCGCTGTCGACTGAGGACTCGATTTCAATCGCGTCGCGCGCGCGCAAACGATCGAGATTGTCATCGGCAGCAGGATTGAGGCGCAGTGAGGCGCCCGGTTTACTGCTGATGCCCACCCAGCAATCGCGCCCCGATTTTTTTGCTGCATAGAGGGCGCGATCTGCGGTGTTCACTACCTGCTCCCAACTCAACATATTCGGCACTTGCGGATAAAATGGATAGACCGCATAGCCGAGCGAACAGGTTTTGTGGAGCTGTTGCCCGTTGCCTATATCAAACACATATTGGGCGACAGCCACGCGAATCCGCTCAGCCATTTCCGGTGCTTCTGCGCGCGAACAGAAACGCGCGACAATTAAAAATTCTTCGCCACCCCAGCGCACCAGATAGTCGGAATCGCGCAGAACTTCTTCGAGCAGGCGGCTCAGTTGCTCCAGCACTTTATCGCCGGCGCTGTGGCCGTAACTGTCGTTGACCCATTTAAAATGGTCCACATCGAGCAGCATAAAAATCAGGTCGTGATCCTTGGGTAGCGGCCAGCGGATTTCATCTTCGCCACTGGCTTGGTTGGAGAACAACCAATTCTGGTATTCGCGCTCAACCAATGAAATGTCCGCCCCCATGGATTTGCTCAGGAAGCGGCGGTTGTGCAGACCGGTCAGGGGGTCGGACAAGCTCGCCTCTTCCAGTTTTTTATAGGCTTTTTGCAGCTCCAGTTGCGCCTGTTTCAGGCCTTCATTTTTTGCGCGCAACTCCTCCGTGCGCTCGGCGACCTTGCGGTCCAGTAGCTGGGTGGCGCTGTACAGCTGCAGGTGGGTATCGACGCGCGCCAGCAACTCTTCCTTGCTGATCGGCTTGGTTAAAAAATCATTGGCGCCCGCTTCCAGCCCCATCACCAGATCCTGGGTCTGGCTGCGCGCGGTGAGGAAAATAATCGGCAATTCGTGCGGGCGATAGGTCTCGCGCAGGCGCTGGCAGGTTTCGTAGCCCGACATTTTCGGCATCATCACATCGAGCAAGACCAAATCTATATCGCCCTGCTCCTGCACCAGCGCGATTGCCTCTTCGCCATTGGCGGCCTCGGTTACCCGGTAATTGCGCAACGCGAGGTGATTCACCAGCACCAGGCGATTTACCGAATCATCGTCCACCACCAGGATATGGCCCTGGCTGGGCTGGTCAGCGCGCGTGCGTCGGGTCTCATTTAGCTGGCCGGTCGGGGTTTCGTCGAGGCTGTGTACCGGCGCTTGCACTGTGTCGTCCGGGGCCGCCGGCAACTCCTGACACAGCGGCAGACTGAAAGTGAACACCGAGCCTTCTGCAGGGGTGGAATTAGCGGTAATAGTCCCGCCGTGCAACTCCAACAGTTGCTTGGTGATGGATAACCCCAGGCCAGTGCCGCCATAGGCCCGCTCGGCGCCACCGTCGATTTGGTGGAAGGGCTGGAAGATGTCGGTGAGCTGGTCGGCGTTCATGCCTATGCCAGTGTCGGCAATTTGCACCTGGATGAACTCATCCTTCACTTCGGCGGAAATAGTGATGCTGCCCTCGTGCGTGAACTTCACCGCGTTGCCTATGAGATTGTGCAAAATTTGCAGCAACCGATCCTCATCGGCGTGGGCGGCGGGCAGCGTCTCGGGTACCCGGTTGTGGAGCGTGAGGGGTTTATCGCCCACCAGCGGGCGCGACAGGGCGATCACTATGTCGACCAGCACGCGCAGATCAACCGCTTTTTTATGCAGGGTCACACCCTGGTTTTTTAGTTTGGCGAAATCGAGGATGTCATTCACCAGCGCCGACAAGCGCCTGCCACTTGCGGCGATCAGGCGCAAACTGTAACGCGTGTGCGTCGGCAAGGGGCCATTCAAACCGTCCAGCAGGGATTCCGCCAAACCGATAATGCCGTTGAGCGGTGTGCGTAATTCGTGCGAAGTATTGGCGAGGAATTCGTCCTTTAATTTATCGACCTGTTGCAGGCGCCGCACCAGCGAGCGCTCCTGCTCTACCTGCTGCTGCTCATAGCGCAAGCGCATGCGCTGGATGCGCATAAACCAGTAAAACAACATCATCACGATTAAAAAATACAGGATGTATGCCCACCAGGTGCGCCAGAAGGGCGAGGCTATGTGGATATTGAGGCGCGCCTGTTTATCGCTCCAGACACCGTCGTTATTGCTCGCCCGGACTTCAAAAATATAATCGCCCGGATCCAGGTTGGTGTAGGTGGCGGTGCGCTTGTTGCCCGCCTGGATCCACTCGCTATCAAAGCCGAGCAGACGGTAGGCGTATTGGTTTTCTTCCGCCATCTGGAAATTGAGTGCGGAAAACTCCAGGGTGAACACCGAATCCTTGTGCGTCAGGTTGTT
>DATIDX010000243.1:0-5294 GCA_035456025.1 Cellvibrio sp.
ATGAGCATCCAACCCATTGTTGCCACCTTAATTTTAATGGTCGCCGGGCGCGGTATTGCGCAATTAATGAATGAAGGCCAGATAGTGACTTTTGATCACGCCGGTTTCGCTTTTTTAGGAACTGGTAATTTCCTCGGCCTACCCTTCCCTGTGGTTCTGGTAATTATCACGTTTATTATTGTGCAATTATTAACGCGCAGAACTGCGTTAGGTTTGTATATTGAAGCGGTAGGTGCAAACCCATCGGCAAGCCATTACATGGGATTGAATGCAAAAGCCATTAAAATGAGCGTGTATTGTGTAGCAGGACTTTGCGCTGCACTTGCGGGCATGATTGCAGCGGCCGACATCAAAGGCTCCGATGCTAACAATGCCGGTTTATGGTTGGAATTGGATGCGATTCTCGCGGTAGTGATTGGCGGTGCATCGCTAATGGGTGGCCGTTTTTCTATTTTCCTCGCCGTGATTGGTGCGCTGATTATCCAGACGCTCACCGTGACAATTATCCTAAGCGGTATTCCACCGAAATTTAATCTGCTCATCAAAGCCAGCGCCATTATCATTGTGCTGTTAATGCAATCACCGCGCTTCCAACAACAATTAAGCCAGTTGAACTTCTGGGCAAGGAAGAAGGAGAGCAACCGTGCTTAAATTAAATCCCAAATTTATCCCGCTCGCCGTCACCTGCGCGTTGTTTTTTGCGTTGTTTGGTGTAGGTGCAATCCAATTTGATGGCTTTGGCAGTTCACGCGTATTTTTCAATTTACTCAGCGACAACGCCTTTTTAATTATCGCTGCCGTCGGTATGACTTTTGTGATTCTCTCCGGCGGAATCGATTTATCCGTCGGCGCCGTGATCGCATTAACCGGCGTTATTTGCAGTGTGTTAATTAGCAAATACCAGTGGCATCCGTTAGTGGTATTCCCAATCGTGTTGATTGGAGGAACTGCATTCGGCGCGATCATGGGTGCAATTATTCACTACTACAAAATGCAGCCGTTTATTGTCACGCTTGCGGGAATGTTTTTTGCGCGCGGTTTGGCGAGTGTGATCAGCGAAGAATCTATTCCCATCGAACACGAGTTTTACAATCAGGTCGCCGAGTTTGGCTTTATGTTACCTGGCGATGCCTGGATCGGAACCTCAACCATCATTTGTTTGCTGGTATTATTCACCGCAATTATTATCGCTCACTACACCCGCTTCGGCGGTCGCGTTTACGCCGTCGGTGGCGATGCAAATTCTGCTGCGCTCATGGGCATCCCACTCGCACAAACCACCATCCGTATTTATGCGATCAGCGCTTTCCTCGCTACACTCGCCGGCATCGTCTACTCCTTTTACACTTTCTCCGGTTATTCACTTGCAGCCGTCGGCGTAGAACTGGATGCAATCGCCGCAGTGGTTATCGGCGGCACTTTATTAACCGGCGGTTACGGCTATATGTTCGGCACACTCATGGGCGTGCTGATTATGGGCGTAGTCCAAACCTATATTTCGTTCGATGGAACACTAAGCAGCTGGTGGACAAAGATTGTGATTGGGTTATTGCTATTCTGTTTTATTGCCTTACAACAATTGCTGGTTCGCAGCAAACCACGATAGATCGCTCAAAGCAGATGCAATCGAAAAGCCCAAGGTGAGAGCCTTGGGCTTTTTTCTGCCGCTAGCGTAATATAAGCGCCTACCCTTCTTAAAATAAAAACTTGTAAGCCTTACATGACACAAGGAGCCTTCATGTACAAACTCTTCTACTACCCCCGCAACGCCAGCTTCGCACCGCATATGCTACTGGCAGAAATGCAGCTGGACTACGAACTGATTTTGGTTGATCGAAAAACCGAAGCGCAAAAGAACCCTGAATATTTGAAATTAAATCCCACCGGCAGGATTCCCACACTGGTGGTTGATGACCAACCGATTTATGAAAGTGCCGCTATCTGTTTGTTTCTAGCAGAGCGCCACGCCGATAAAAATCTTATCCCTGCTGCTAATACGCTTGCGCGGGCAAAATTTTATCAGTGGTTATTTTATTTAAATGCATCGCTGCAACCTGAATTGATGGTGTATTTTTATCCGCAAAAACATACAGCAGCGGAATCAGGTTATGACGCAATAAAACAAGAGCAAGAGCAGCGCGTAACGCAGATGTTTGCGTTGATTGAGAAGGAATTGGAAGGCAAAGAATTTTTGTTGGGCAATGCTATCAGCGCCTGTGACTTCGTACTATTTATGTTGCTACATTGGGGCAGTGGCCTGAAGCAGCCGCCCTTGGCGTTCAGCAATTTGGCAAAATTTCTTCGCATGATGGCAAAGCGCGATTCGATAAAATCTGTATGTGCAATTGAAGGTACCAACCTTGAAAGCTATGCAGGATGATTTGATGTCGCTTCGGTGTTCCTAAATCCTTACTAACCGCCCCCAGCAACTGCAGCGGATGCGCCCAGCCCCGCGCTGGGCTATCATGTGCCCGAATTTCCTGCTGATGGCACCTTTTTCCTGATGATATTTACCCTGTCAGCATAGTTTTCAAATTGCAATCTGCATACGGGAACATGGCTTGAAAAAACTGATCTACTTCTTTTTTATGCGTCCATTTTGCCGGCCGATAATCGCCGTTACGCTTATTTTGTTAGCGGCGCGCTCTGGTGCTGCGGGGCAAACAATTGTGGCAGCGGTAGATGAAGACATTATTGTCGACTATCAATTGTTTGTCGGCGAGCAAGATCCGTTAATGATTAATTATTTCGGCGGTCCAGGTGCGCGGCGCGATGTTATCGAACTTATCTTGCTACAGCAGGCGCTGAACGCCGGTGGATTTAGCGCAAAAGTAGTTCTTCGGCCTGAAAATAGTTATATGCGCGCCCTGAAGTTAGCCGTGGATGGTCAGGTAGCCTTATCCGGTGCGCTGATGTGGCATGAGGATATTAAGCCCTACTCAGCACATTTATTTACAACCCAGGCAGTAGTAAAAGAAGGCGAATTCATTGCAGGTTTATATACTCGCGCTGACAACCGACGTGCATTGCAAGCCAATACACTCGATAAAGTCCGGCAGCTCAGTGCAGCATCGAATAGCCACTGGAGTGCCGATATAAAAACCTTTCACGCGCTGGGCATTAAAAATATTCAATACGCCACTTATTGGGTACAGATAGTACGGATGATTGTGGCGGGACGCGCCGATGTAACCCTCGCCCCCTTTCAGGTAAATCCGGATATGAAAGTGATAGTGGAAAACTTGCAACTTGTACCCATTCCTGGAATTAAAGTTGCGCTGCCGGGGAGCCGCCATTGGCCCGTCAGCAAAGCCCATCCGCAAGGCAAAGAAATTTTTACTGCACTTGAACGCGGCATACAGATTTTGCAAGAAAAAAATATTATCCAGCGCGCCTATGAAGAATGCGGGTTTTTTCATCCGCAGGTGAAGGATTGGGTATTGTTGAATCCGCCCAACCCATCGCCCCTAAAACCTCTTGGTTAAAATCCCTGACGCGAACGCAAGGCCTTTGCTATGCCAGCCAGTATCGAAGCACTCATCAATGGACTTTATCGCAGCGAATCGCGCCGTGTATTAGCGACGCTGATTCGTTTATTGAAAGATTTCGATCTGGCGGAAGAGGCCATGCAAGAGGCCTTTACTGCCGCCATGCACCAATGGCCACATGAAGGCGTACCGCAAAACCCGCGCGCCTGGCTGGTCTCTACCGGTCGCTTTAAAGCAATTGACCAGATCCGCAAACGCGCGCGCTTTAATGTTTCCTGGGAGGATGTTGCCGAGCAATTGGCAGAGGAATTACACGGTGAAGATCCAGAGTATTCCGAGGTGCAAATTGAAGATGACCAATTGCGTTTGATATTCACTTGCTGCCATCCAAGCCTCGCGCCGGAAGCGCAACTCGCGCTCACCCTCCGCGAAATTTGCGGGCTCACCACCGAGGCAATCGCGCGCGCATTTTTAACCTCACCCAGCACTTTGGCGCAGCGTATAGTGCGCGCAAAAAATAAAATCCGCGATGCAAAAATTCCCTACGAAATTCCCGCGCGCAGCGAGTTGCCAGAGCGCCTGGATACGGTATTACACGTAATTTATTTGCTGTTTAACGAAGGCTATTCCGCATCATCCGGCGATGAGTTAATCCGCCAGGAATTGGCGCGCGAGGCGATCCGTCTGGGGCGCTTGCTCGCCAATTTATTGCCCGATCCCGAAGTGTTGGGTTTGCTTGCGTTAATGTTGATTCAGGATTCGCGCCGCCATGCGCGCATGGATAACAATGGCGACTTAATCCGCTTGGAGGACCAGGACCGCAGCCTGTGGGACAAGGAGCAAATTGCGGAGGGCGCAGATTTGATACGACGTGCGCTTAGCAGTGGCAGCGCGGATATCTATTGCCTGCAAGCAGCGATTGCCGCGCTCCATGCCGAAGCGCCTGACTTTGCACAAACCGATTGGCAAGAAATTATCGGCTTTTACGATTTACTGTTATTCCGCAATCCATCACCCATTATTGAACTCAACCGCGCCGTGGCCATCGCCATGCGCGACGGCGCCACAGCAGGTCTTGCATTGCTTGATGACTTGCTTGCACGCAACCTGCTTAATGATTATTACTTGCTGCATGCCGCTCGCGCCGATTTACTTGCACAACTCCATGATACCAACGCAGCACTCGACGCCTACTCGGCCGCATTGGAATTGACCGGGCAAGAACCTGAGCGACGTTTTTTGCTTAAGAAAATCGCGCGACTAAAAGCATAAATGCAACGCACAGCTCGCACCCCTCGCCACCCTTACCGCCAGAAGTTTTAAGTCTCATTTAAGTATTGGTCGATAAAATCCACCGCATTGTTCGCCTGACGTGCCGGCTGCTGCCGCTTAACCATGTCCGATTTCATTGCTATGGATGGATTGCCAGTGCTTAAATTCGCTACGCCCCTATTTGAAATTGCGCCCTATGCCACCTTTTGCATATTGCTACTTATCGCCATTACGATTGCCTATCTACGTATTGCCATACTTGGTTATTGTGAAAAAAACCTGCCAGACTGCTTCACTGCATTTAGACTCTATGAGGAGCACCATGAGCCGGCTACCAGTCTGGCGCTCTATCAATACCTGATCTCCAATTCCTTTGAACAAAGTAAGGATACTGTTTTTATCGCCCTGTGCAGACGTTACATTCGTTGGGGACACTTCTTTATTATTTTTTTTATTGTTGCAACCATAGACATAAACCTTGCAAGGTTAGCATCCTAGCCAACACAGATTAATCAGCGATTGCAGTGTGGCTTC
>DATIDX010000244.1:0-9437 GCA_035456025.1 Cellvibrio sp.
CCACATCTTCCATCAGCTGGGTTAAATTCATTTCTTTTCGCTTATCCATCATTATGCCCTGATAATCAGTGTGTTTAGCCTTTGACGACCAGCCAATAAATGACAATTGCTACATAACAAATCATTCCCAACGCTGCTATCGAAAAAATCAACAGCATGTCTTTTTTAAGCAAGCGCTCGCCAATTGGAGATTTGTAATGAGGTACAACACCGATCACTTCAATATCCGACGGCAACTGTTTTTGTAACGCTCGCGCGGAGCGAGCATGTGGATCAACCAATATAAACAGAATCAGTAATCCCAGCGGGAGCAACAGCCCGATTACCGGACCCGCCAAAGCAAAATGAATGAAGTGTAATCCAGATGGCTTAAGTGGAAATGCAGCCGGCTCCTGAATACGGTAAGAAACGCCCTGCCCTTCGATATCCAGTGTCATGGAAACGCGTGCCGTTTCTTTGCGCTGCAACATCTCCTCATACACTTTTTTGGTTACATCGTAATCGCGCGTTAAGTCCGATAAATTTGCCTGGTTCGCTGCAATACGTTGCTGCCTTGCATATTCTTCTTCTTGCAACGAAAGCAGGGATTGCATTCTTCTTTTCTGTGAGCGCAAGCTGACATCAGCATCAGCAAGCTGTTTGCGCAACTCTTCATAGAGAGGATTTTGTACTTTATCGGAACCGCCAAACACATCGCCAGAAGATTGAATTTTGCCAATCGCTGCATCCAATTCACTAATTTGGGCGCGCAGTGATACAACATCTGGATAGTTTTCCTGATAACTCAATAACATCTGCTCAAGTTGGCCACTCAAAGTTTGGCGGCGCAGTTTCATATCATCTATCTGGCCTTTCGCCTGTAAGTACTGACCTTCGGTATTGAGCTGCTGCTGGATGGTGTTAATTCGCGATTGTGTTTCTTCAATGGAAATTTTCAGGCTTTCAACTTCCTGCCGTAGTTGTGCGATACGTGCACTCACTGCATCTTCACTACCATCGGTATTTTTGGATTTGAATTCTTTTAGCTTTTCTTCCGCCGACTCCAATTGTTTTTTATAGGTTTGCACTTGTGCGTCGATAAAATTGTAAGCACCTACACTTTCGTCGCGCTTACGTTTTGCAGTGTCTTCTATAAAAACATTAACAACCGCATTGAGTATTTCAAAGGATTTATCGGGATTGGTAGCGGTGTAACTGAGCTGGACGTAATTTTCATTTCTTTCCCGCGCCACAGTTACACCCGCGCGCAGCTCCTTCACTATCGCATCTTGCTGGTCTTCTGGAATCGACCCCTTAATCAAGCCAGCCTGTTTGGCAGTCTCAAGCATTATCCGCCGCGTATAAATCACTTCGCTCGCCTGTTCGGAGCGGTCAATTTTGGTGATTTCGGCACGCCCTTTAAGCAGCGGTTCGATGATGTTGGTTACATCTGCAAACAACACAACTTTGGTGGTGTAATTTTTTGGCCAGATAATTCCAACTGCCAGAAAAAGATATGCGACCGCCAAAAATAGGAGCGCGCACCAGAACCGAAAGCGAACCATTTCTGCACGCAACGCAGCCAACAAATCTCTAAGATATGCTTTATCCATGAACTATCTCAATTGGTGATTCAGGACTCTAGACCTGTATTGTTTAGAAACTTCTTTCCGGAACAGTAACTATGTCGGACGGCTGCAAGGTGTAATTGGTTTCAACGTCACCATCATTAATCAAATCATCCAATTTGATTGGATAAACCTTCAGTTCGTTATTCACTTTGCGATACAACTTGGCTTTGTTAGCAGAGGCAAATGGGTTGGGTCCGCCTGCCAGCAACACCAAATCCAAAACCGTCATACCTTCGCGATAGGGGATAGACTGCGGATTCGCAACAGCACCAGTGATTCGCACGCGACGCTGAAAATCAGAACTGCTCGGATTAACGACTATGACTGTTACCTGAGGACTTTTAATATAGGTAGTTAAACTCTTGGTAATATTCTGCGAAAGCTGGTCAGTTGTCAGCTCGGCAGCCATCACGTCGCCAATCAACGGCATAGAAATTTTCCCATCGGGCCGCACCGGCACGTTGATCGATAATTCTGGGTTGCGCCAAACGTTTACCGACAGTGCATCGCCCACGCCTATTTTGTATTCAGCGAGAACAGACGCATCCGATGCCTCCGGGATTTGCACAGTTTTACTATTACTGCATCCGATTACGACAACCAGCATCAACATGGCAGAAAAAATTGACAATATAGACTTCATGGCATCCCTCGAACCTATCTTAGTGGCCTTAGTGGCGTGTCTTGGTAGCGTGCATTTTGTGATTAATGAACACCTTTACCTAACAGTACAATTTCTACTGTCTGGATCATAATGAGCATGTCCATAAAAAAACTATGGTTCTTTGTGTAATACAAATCGTATTGCAATTTATTTTTGGCATCCTCTACTGAAGCGCCATAGGGGTATTTCAACTGCGCCCACCCCATCAGTCCCGGCTTTACTTTATGGCGCATCTCGTAAAACGGAATTTGCTGTGCAAGATCCGTGACAAACTCGGGACGCTCCGGGCGCGGCCCGATAAAACTCATGTGTCCGGCAAATACGTTGTACAACTGTGGTAATTCATCCAGACGGGTATTGCGAATAAATGCACCCACGCGCGTTACCCGCGCATCGTTTTTCTTTGCCCATACTGCGCCATGCTTTTCTGCATCCTGCCGCATACTGCGAAATTTATAGATGCGAAATTCGCGCCCATTTAATCCGACACGAATTTGGTGATACAGCACTGCTCCCGGACTTTCCAATTTAACCGCTATCGCGGTGAGCAACATGAACGGCCAAAGGAATAATAAAAACACTGAAGCCAAAGCCATGTCGAACAAGCGCTTGGCCAACATGCGGCGCTTGGAATATTTGAAACCGTCGGAAAACAACATCCAACCCGGTTGCAGGAGTGATATATCGATCTTGCCTAGCTCCCGCTCACAAAAACTCAAGGCATCACTTGATGGTATGCCAGCAAGCTTACAATCTAAAAATTGGCTGAGCGGGAATGCCTCCCCAGAAGTGCGACGGCGCTCGTCAGGAGAGATCACTATTTCAGAGATCTGAAACTTATTGGCGAATGACAGCCAGTCGGACGGCTCCTGGATAACGAGTGACTGATCGACCTGAATAGGTTCATTGGCACTGGGAATACAACCAACAATCGTCACCCCGAGCACGTTTACATCCGGAGCCAAATCCGTCAGCAATTTTTGGGCTTTGGCTCCTGCACCATAGATCACTACCCGACGCTTTAATTGATCGACGTCAACAATTTTGACGAACACCCAGCGCGATATACACACCACCAGGGTCGACAACAGAACACTCCAGAAAATGACGGACTGATTTATAAAGGAGCCATCAAGAAACAAATTAATAAGATAGAGGGACAAGCTACCCAACAGGAAAAAACTTACCATGGTGCGTAACACCATGCTGGAGAAACCTTCGCGCACCAACGCGGTATAGACACCCATCGAAAGAGTGCAACAACTCAACACCAGCGACAGCGTAATAATGGGCGCCCATTGGAACATATCAACGCCCGACAAATCAGGAGCGGCCGCCCGAAACCCGATGTATTGGACAAACCAGGCCACGCTGGCAACAATCAATGCATCAACTATCCCCAAATACAAATAGGGTAGATGGATATAATGCTTATTCAGGCGAATATAGGACAAACCCGGTTCCTTCAAGTTGATGGGATAAAAGTCGAAAGCGGCGGATTATATCAAGAATTGTGACAATATTTCGATTTATTCCAAGTAGCGCAACGGGTGTGCAGCAGCAGGGTCAATTCATTTCCTGAGAATAAGTTCCGTCGTTTAAACTTATAGCGGATATGCTATTTTAGTGCCCCGTTCGTGGATCACCCCGCCCGCTAAGGAATAATCATGTTTGCAAGCAACCCAACGCTGTGTGTTATCGGCCTAGGCTACGTCGGCCTGCCGCTGGCTGTCGAATTCGGCAAAAAAATTACCACCCTCGGTTTCGATATCAACCAAGCGCGCGTCGATGCACTGCGCTCAGGCGTAGATCACACCCTGGAGTTAACCTCCGAGGAGTTACAGGCAACCGGGCTGCTTAGCTTTACGACGCAAGAAGCGGACATAAAAGGGGCCGACATTTATATAGTGACCGTACCCACCCCCATCAACAACAGTTACCAGCCGGATCTGACACCGCTGGAAAAGGCTTCCGCCCTGCTCGGCCGCGTGATCAAGAAAAACGCCATCGTCATTTTTGAATCGACGGTATATCCCGGCTGCACGGAAGAGATTTGCGTTCCTATCATCGAGCAAGTTTCCGGCATGCGTTTCAATGTGGATTTTTTCGCCGGCTATAGCCCCGAGCGGATCAACCCGGGCGACAAGCAGCGCCGCATCCACAATATTGTCAAAATCACTTCCGGGTCTACACCTGAGGTAGCCGATTATGTCGATGCGCTCTATCGCAAAATTGTTACCGTCGGCACTCATAAAGCGAGCAGCATCAAGGTTGCCGAAGCCGCCAAGGTGATCGAAAACACCCAGCGCGATCTCAACATCGCCCTGGTCAACGAGCTCGCATTGATTTTCCATCGCTTGGGTATAGATACACTCGAAGTGCTTGAAGCGGCGGGCACCAAGTGGAACTTCCTGCCCTTCCGTCCGGGCCTGGTGGGCGGCCATTGCATCAGTGTTGATCCTTATTACCTGACTCATAAAGCCCAGCAAGTGGGCTATTATCCCGAGGTAATCTTGTCCGGCCGCCGCATCAATAACCGCATGGGCTCGTTTGTGGCTGACTCAGTGGTAAAAATGATGACCAAACGCAAAGCCCATGTGGTCGACTCCAATGTCCTGATCATGGGTTTGACTTTTAAGGAAAATTGCCCCGACCTGCGCAATACCGGTGTTATCGATATTATCGAAGAGATGCGCAACTATAATACCAATGTGCAGATCTACGACCCTTGGGCTGACGCGGCCGAGGCCAAACACGAGTATGGCCTGGACCTGATCGAAAAACCGGTCCCCGGCAGCTATCAAGCAATCATCATTTGTGTCGCGCACGACGTGTTCCGCGAGCTGGGCGCCGAAGGCATACGCGCGCTGGGCGCACCCAACCACGTGCTCTTCGATGTAAAACACATACTGCCCAAAAACGCTGTGGACGCGCGCCTCTAATATGAAAATCCTGGTTACCGGCACAGCAGGTTTTATCGGTGCGGCACTCGCCCAACAACTGCTGGCGCGCGGTGACGAGGTTATTGGAATCGATAACCTCAATGATTATTACGATGTGCAACTCAAACAGGCTCGGCTGGATTTATTGACGCCGAATCGCGGCTTTACCGATTTGCGCATCGGCCTTGAGGACAAAAGCGCGCTCGATGCCGCATTTAAATTCCATAAGCCGGAGCGCGTCGTCAATCTCGCTGCGCAGGCAGGCGTGCGCTACTCGCTCACCAATCCACAGGCCTACATCGACTCCAATATCACCGGATTTTTGAACATCCTGGAGGCCTGTCGCCACTTTGGCACAGGGCATCTCGTGTACGCATCAAGCAGCTCGGTTTACGGCGCAAATACGCGCATGCCTTTTGCCGAATGCGACAATGTGGACCATCCGCTAAGCCTTTACGCGGCGACCAAGAAATCCAATGAATTGATGGCCCACACCTACAGCCATCTGTTCGATATTCCCACCACCGGCCTGCGGTTTTTTACCGTCTATGGCCCCTGGGGCCGGCCGGACATGGCGCCGATCCTGTTCGCCAACAAAATTGTGCGCGGCAAGGCTATAGATGTCTTTAACTATGGCCAGCATCGCCGCGACTTCACCTATATAGATGACATAGTCGCCGGTGTTATCCACGCGCTCGACCACCCCGCGCAACCCAACAGCAGCTGGGCCAGTGACAACCCCAGCCCAGCCAGTTCATCAGCGCCCTATCGCATTTACAATATCGGCTCCAATAACCCGGTTGAGCTGTTGTATTTCATCGAATTGATGGAAAAGGCGCTGGGCAAAACCGCAGTGAAAAACTTGCTGCCAATGCAGCCGGGCGATGTGCCAGCGACCTTCGCCAACGTCGACTCGCTTACCCACGCCGTCGGCTACCAACCGCAAACGACGATTGAAGACGGCGTAGCTCGTTTTATCGACTGGTATTGCCGCTATTACAAAATAACCTGAGCGGCGGATTACCCACCGCAAGCCACCACCTCAAGACCCGAGCAGATCACACATGCAACCAAGTACCACCACCCCCAACAAAGTCACTCACGCCATGACGGTGGATGTGGAAGATTATTACCACGTCGCCGCCTTCGCCAAGGTGGTCAAGCCCGAGGAGTGGAACAACTGGCCGTCGCGTGTTGAGGCAAACACCCATCGCCTGCTGCAATTGTTTGACGATGCCAATATCAAGATCACTTTTTTTATCCTCGGCTGGGTCGCCGACCACTACCCCGAGCTGGTAAAAACCATTCGCGCCCAAGGCCATGAGATTGCCTCCCACGGCTATAGCCATCAGCTGATCTACAAACAAAATCCGGATATTTTCCGCATCGAAACAGCCAAGTCCAAATCTATCCTGGAGGACCTGGCGCAAACCCCGATCACCGGTTATCGCGCCGCCAGCTATTCCATCACCCGCCAATCCCTATGGGCATTGGATATTTTAACTGAGCTGGGCTTTACCTGGGACTCGAGCATATTTCCCACCCGGCACGACAACTACGGCATCCCCGGAAGCCCCGAAGAGCCCTACCGCATCATCACCAACAACGGCGCAAGCCTGCTGGAATTTCCGCTGACCACCGCCAAAGTGCTCGGCCAATCAGTTCCGGCCGCGGGCGGCGGCTACTTCCGCCAATACCCCTATGCACTATCCAAGTGGTTGTTTGAGCGTGCAAGCCTCAACCAAACCAAACCGCAAATTTTTTACCTGCACCCATGGGAGATAGATCCCGATCAACCGCGCATCCCCAACGCCAGCTGGTTCAGCAACTTCCGCCACTACACCAATTTGAAACGCTGCCTGCCACGCCTCGAACAAATGATCGCCGACTTCAATTTTGGCACCATGAGCCAGAGTATTGGCTCAGCGCAGATCACCAAGGAACTGCACACACAGGATTTGGCAAAGGACTTAATCTGAAGCAGTTAGCCGTAGACGCAAGCAATCAAGGACAGTAGAATCGCCGCCCTTAAGATTATTAGCACCCGTAGCTCAGCTGGATAGAGTAGCGGCTTCCGAAGCCGTTGGTCACAGGTTCGACTCCTGTCGGGTGCACCATCTTCCTCAGTACAAGCCTCATCATTTCGCTGCCCCTGCAAAAGCATCGCAGCCAATAAACAGTAAAGAAATCCGACAATATACTCGCAGCACCAGATGCGAAGGGTTCCGTAGCCATAACCAAGAAGGTACAATGCCGCCCTTTGATCTGGTGCTCAGCAAGAAAGCGCCCTTTCAAGTAGCGACAAGGGAATGCGCTTGCCATCAAACGGATCAACTTTCTGACTCCGCGATTTAAAATTCTTATGGGTCACTCGCCCGTAGGAAACCAATGCAGTCTGGGCAAAATGGCGCTAATCCCCGTGATGGCTAAGCCTACAGCGCTTCATTACGCCAGGGAATCGACTTTATGAGCACCTCCTATAATCCATTGGAGGCGCTTCGATATTTGCACAAAAATGACGAGGAACGTTTAGCGCACTATGAAAATTCTCATTACCGGCGGGGCCGGCTTTATCGGCTCAGCCGTAGTCCGCCACATCATTAATAATACCCAAGACCAGGTTATTAACGTCGATAAGCTGACCTATGCCGGCAATCTGGAATCGCTCACCAGCATCGATCAGAATCCGCGCTACCGCTTTGAACAGGTAGATATTTGCAACCGTGCAGAGTTGGATCGGATTCTCAACCAACACCAACCCGATGCAATAATGCATCTTGCTGCCGAAAGCCACGTTGACCGCTCCATTGACGGCCCAGCTGCGTTTATCGAAACCAATATTGTCGGTACTTATCAGTTGCTGGAAGCCAGCCGCGAATATTGGCGCAATCTTCCGGAAGCTCGTAAACAGGCATTCCGCTTCCACCACATTTCTACCGACGAAGTTTACGGCGACCTTGAAGGCCCCGAAGACTTGTTTACCGAAACAACGCCTTATGCCCCCAGCTCGCCCTACTCAGCCAGCAAGGCCAGCTCTGATCACTTGGTTCGCGCCTGGCGCCGCACCTATGGACTGCCAACCCTGGTAACCAATTGCTCGAATAATTACGGCCCTTATCATTTTCCCGAGAAATTAGTTCCGCTGGTGATTCTCAACGCACTCGAAGGCAAACCCCTGCCGGTCTATGGCAAAGGCAACCAAATCCGTGATTGGCTTTACGTCGAAGACCATGCGCGCGCGCTTTACAAAGTCGTCACAGAAGGCAAGGTCGGCGAGACCTACAATATCGGCGGCCACAACGAGAAGCAAAATATCGAGGTAGTCCACAAGATTTGTGAGCTGCTGGATGAGCTTCGCCCCGTGACTGATACCAACCTGGATATCAACAGCCACCGCGACCTGATCACGTTTGTGACCGACCGTCCCGGACACGACATCCGCTACGCCATTGATGCGAGCAAAATCAAGCGCGAGCTGGGATGGACACCGGAAGAGACGTTTGAGTCAGGCATTCGGAAAACTGTGCTCTGGTATCTAGACAATCTCAAATGGGCACATCGCGTACAAGACGGCAGTTATCAACGCGAACGCTTGGGCACCCAACCATAATTATTGTTAGGAATATTATGAAAGGCATTATCCTCGCCGGTGGCAGCGGCACACGCTTACATCCGATTACCAAAGGCGTCTCAAAGCAGCTGCTCCCGATTTATGACAAGCCGATGATTTATTATCCGCTATCAGTTTTAATGCTGGCGGGAATCCAGGACATCCTCATCATCACCACGCCGGAGGACTCTTCGAGTTTTATGCGCCTGCTGGGTGACGGTTCGCAATTTGGCATTCGCTTGAACTATGCCGTCCAGCCTAGCCCGGACGGACTCGCCCAAGCTTTTATCATTGGCGAAGGCTTTATTGGGAAAGACAATGTCTGCCTGGTACTAGGAGACAATATTTATTACGGCCATGGCCTCACCGAACATTTACAAAGCGCTGTAGCGCGCAAAACAGGCGCAACTGTATTTGGCTACCACGTCAGCGATCCTGAGCGTTTTGGCGTCGTAGAGTTTGATGAGCAAATGCGCGCAATTTCCATCGAGGAAAAACCCAAACAACCCAAATCAAATTACGCTGTTACCGGCCTCTATTTTTACGATAACGATGTAATTGAAATTGCCAAGACGATTAAACCCTCTGCACGCGGAGAACTCGAAATTACC
>DATIDX010000245.1:0-13055 GCA_035456025.1 Cellvibrio sp.
ACTGGCTCCTAACACCGTCAGGATAGGACAGATCCAGAGCGCTATTAACACGACTTTTTCCCACACCGCCAACCTATTCTTCATCGCCTGGTATAAATAAAAAGCCAATGGAAACAACATCAACATCAGAATCGCAAGCTCGCCTGAATTTTGAAAATATCCGCTAGGCCCCATTAATCCCCAACTAGTGAAACTAAATCCCCTAAACACCCAGGTTTTTGATGTTCCTATGGCGATTTTTCCAGCAGCAATAATGAAAATTAGAATAAACACATAAAATCGTTCTTTAGTATTTACAATATTTATTATTAAAAAATAGATAACGAACCAGCTAAAAAAAAGCATGAAGTTATCGCGAGCAACAGCTGGATAGGCTGCAAAAGCGATAGAGATGAGTATTGTAAATAGAAATAAAATTATATAAAGATTGGCAGCCGAGGATACCCATTTAACCGTAGGATCCATGAAAGCACCTATCATAGCCCCCACTAACAGCAACTGCGCCCAAGGCAAAAAATCGATAAATGGGAATAATGCCTGTGGTTTTACGAACTCAAAAAAGAGATATCCACAAATCATCCAAAATGAAAAATGCTGCTTTTTAAAATACCGCCACATAGGCGCTATTTTAAATGCATAAAAACTTTCCACCTCGGTTTTTAATATCATAAAAAATGCCGAAAAAATGCGCTAATAATAGAAACAATGAAATTTTCCACGAACATACACTATGTACAGCTGAGATTAAAAACAGTCGAATTTTATATACTCACACCCACAATAAATGGATAGCGAATCTATACAGCGGAAACTTTCCCAATAATTACTCGCGCTGCTATTTCGACTCGCCTTTCACACAAATCAAAATAAATTTGGTTGGAATTATACGGGTCGTGCAAATAGAGAATTTTTGGCTCCAACCATAAACCAGCAAGCGTTACCTGCACAGATAGATTGATGAAATGTGGGGAGAGTTGGCGGATATGTTTTGGCTCCATTGCCACCAGTAAATCGCCCTCCTGCGGATCATATTGATCAATTCGCTTGGTGACATGATCATCCAAGCTATAGCCGTTTGCTTTTGCCCAAGCAATCGCGCGCGGATCCGCCGAATCATTTCCACGTGTATCCAACCCAAACGACAAAGCTGGAAAACCTTGCTGACGGGCGACCGCCTCCCCAAGGGGACTGCGACAGATATTGCCATGACAGATAAAGACTAAACGCTTTACCTGTGCAAAATCTATTTCAGTAAACCTGCGATAAAAACCCAAAAATTTCAGCGTTTCATAAGCAACATATCGCAACAACCCTTTCTTTGAGCCGTAACGATTTTTAATAGCTTGGGTAAGAGACACTGTTTTACCTTTATAACTGAACTTATTAATTTATGAGCAAACGCTGATAATTATCCTGATATGCCAGCAACATCGCATCCAGTGAAAATAGGTTGCGCATATGCTCCTGGCCGGCCCTAGCTAATTGATCAGCAAATTCAGGATTTTCCAACACATAATCGATTGCTGCCGCAAGTTGATCCGGCCTTTCTATTGGAACCAAATAGCCGGTTTTCAGATGCTCCAAAATTTCTTCAGGGCCGCCACACCGGGTCGCTATAACCGGCAAAGCGGCGGCCATTGCTTCGATAGTGGCGATTGAAAAACCTTCGGAGCTAGAAGAAAGCACAAACAAATCAAGCTGCGAAAGAAATTCCGGCGTGTTGTCATAAAAACCAATAAAATGCATGCGCGCATTCACACCTTTTTCTTTCATCAGAATTTCAAGCTGATCCATTAGCTCCTTCTTTTTGTGGCCTGCAATAATAAAATGCACACGAGGAGTTTTAAGCATGCTAGCGGCAGCAATTAAAGTTTCATAATTTTTTGCAGGACGGACATTGCCCAAGCTGCCGATGAGAACCGCATCATCAGGAATCCCAAATTGCTTCCGCAATTTATCGAACGCCTCACGGTTGTAACGCCGATAATCCACACCATTGTAAATTACATCAATTGCTGACGCTGGGAACAGGCCGCGGGTTTCTATGTAACGCGCAAGATCCCGACTAACGGCAATCAATTTGTCTACACCAAGACGCATTATTTTTTGTTTGATCGCAATAAAACGCTCGTTAGGATTAATATCAACACGGCCATGGAGAGTTGCTATTAAAGGTATGCGTGCGATAAGTGTAATAATTGAATAAGTGAGCGTCGAACCGAGCAAATGCGCATGAATGAGCGCCGCCTTTTCACGGCGAATCAACTTATAGAGTTGAAAATAATAGGGGATCGATAGAAAACCATAAGGTTTGAGAATGTAGTAGCGAATACCGCGTAGTTTTAACTGGTCTTCAACCCAACCTGGCCCTTTAATAATTGCAAGATTGCAGTAATCCTTAAGTTGCAACTGCTGTGCTATATCAAGAAAAACAGTTTCCGCACCGCCGGGGCCCGTGGTGTCTATCGCATGAACAATTGTTGATTTTTTATCGGCCATTATTCCTTCCGATTAGCGAGCCCGGTTTTTGCAGAGAGCGCATTCTATCACCTTCTTGTTGCAAGCTTGTGGATTTGTTAGGCAATCCGTATCATTCGTATCTCATGCGGATAACCGCAAAATGCATAACACAATTTTATTTTTTGATGTTGTTCCTGACTAGGGCCGGTTGCAGTGACATGACACATACTATCCTTGTTCTTGATGCTGCCCAGCGAAGTGCCTTAGCCGTTACCCGCTCTTTGGGGAAACTTGAAAATTTTGTCGTCGTTACAGCTGACGCTGGCGAGTCCGCGCTGGCAGCAACCTCAAAATACTCTTCTGCTTATTTGCAATCTCCCAGCTCCGCAGATGAGCCGGAGTTGTACTTGCAATGGTTAAAAAAAATCTGTTCTGACACCAGCTATTCGCTGGTAATACCGGTCACCGAAATTACCAGCCAATTACTGCTGATGCATTCCGAACAATTGCCAAACCTCCGCTTACCTTTTGCCAGTTATGAAACGGTAATGTCACTTGCGGATAAGTACCGCTTACTGGAACAAGCCAAGGCGTCCAAGGTTCCCGTGCCCAATTTCAAGCTGTTTAATTCCAGCGCTGAATTGGATGTTGAAACTCTGACATATCCCTGTGTGATAAAGCCCTGTCTATCGCGCATCTATTCGGCGGATGGCTGGATCTCCACCAGTGTAAAGCTGCTGCACAACCTGCAGGATCTGCAAAATGCCCTCGCCAGCGCGACTTATCTAGCCAGCTACCCGTTTATGGTACAGGAATTTATCCCTGGTACAGGGGCGGGCGTGTTCTGCCTATACAACCGCAGCAGGCCGATAACTTTTTTTGCGCACAAGCGCCTGCGCGAAAAGCCTCCGCAAGGTGGAGTAAGCGTGCTGAGTGAAAGTATTGCAGTGGATAAAACACTCGAACATTATGCCCGACAACTGCTGGATCATGTGAGTTGGCACGGCGTTGCCATGGTGGAGTTCAGGGTTACACCTGAAGGAAAGCCATATTTAATGGAGGTTAACACGCGCTTTTGGGGCTCCTTACAATTGCCTATCGATGCGGGTGTGGATTTCCCGGCTTTACTGGCGCAATCTGAACTGGGGATAAAATATGAACCACCCGGCAGCTATCGGCTAGGTACACGTCTACGCTGGTTGTTAGGTGATTTCGACAGTCTCTACCTATGTCTTAAAGGTTCAGATTCTGTAAGGGCAAAACTCGCCCGGATTGTCGCCTTCTTAACCCCGTCACCATTCAAGACCCGGCACGAAACAAACCGGCTGGAAGACCTGGGGCCAGGTCTCTATGAACTAAAAACTTACCTTCGCCAAATTTTGCGGCGAACCTGAACAAACCACGCTCGACTGAGCCAGCTGCACCTATGAAACAACTTATCAAACAATGCGCGATCACTGCGGCGAACCAATTAGGTCCGCACCGGTTTTCAGGATTGAGTAGCGATCCGCAGTTGTGGGTGCTGATGTATCACCGAATCCTGCCTGCCGATGATATTCGCTTCCGCTTGGAAGAGCCGGGAATGATCGTCACTCCGGACACATTCGCAATGCATCTGCGCGAGTTAAAGCAGCATTTTGACGTAATGGATTTTTCAGAGTGGTTGGCATTGCGCGCGGCAGGCTCACCACTTCCACGTCGCGCCTGCACCATAACCTTCGACGATGGCTGGTATGACAACTATGAGTTTGCGCTACCGATAATCAAGCAAGAGAAAGTGCCAGTAACCCTCTTTGCCGTGGTCGAAAAGATAGGAACAGACTTCCAGTTTTGGCCAAACATGGTGAGCGCCCTGCTCGCCAGCCATGCCGCCGAAGTCATGTCAAAACACCCTTTATTTGCCCGGATACTGCAACAAATACCTGCGCCATCCGACACTGGTGACCGCGAGTTTATGGCAGCAGTGATCAATGCACTCAAACAAGCGAGCGACGCTGAGGTGTTTGCCGCACTTGGCGCTATCGATTGGCAAAACCAGTTGGCTTTTGATTTACCCAGAGGATTGATGGATTGGGACGAGCTAAAAGCAATGCAGGATTCGGGGCTGGTCAAGATTGGTTCGCACACGTGCAATCACAAACGCCTCAATGCCAACTTATCAGCTGCTGACATCGCGCATGAAATCGTAGACAGCAAAACACTGTTATTAGAAAAACTGCCAGATGCGGTAAATATTTTTTGCTTTCCCAATGGGGATTACAACGAAGCAGCACTTGCTGCTGTTAGCAATACCTACACTGCGGCAGTTACAACCCGACGCGGCATAGTCAACGGACTCAAAACTCCAATACATCAACTCTGTCGCATTGGTCTTCACGACAATGTAAGTCATACTCCACGTTTATTGGGCGCACGTTTATCAGGATGGATTTAATTTTCAATGAGCAGCATTTTCCACCGGACATTAGCATCCACGCGGATGACTGCGATGATGAATTCTATAGTGGGGCACTATGTCACCATCTATATGATCCATCGTCCGCGCCCGCTGGACGGTGCTTATGACGGCGTGTTGCCCGAGCTGTTGGAAGAGTGCATTGTCTACGCCAAAAGTGCTGGTTTCGAGTTCGCCTCCATTGATGAAGTCTTGGATAATGCCATTTTACAGCGCAAGCCAAGGCGCCCCACATTGTGCTTCACCTTGGACGATGGCTATCAGGATCAACTCGATCAACTGGTTCCTGTTTTATTAAAACATGAGTGCAAACCTACACTCTTTGCCATTATCGATATGATTGATGGCCGCGATTGGCCTTGGGACTCCAAATTAAGTTATGCCATCTGGAATACTCAGGAGACACATCTGGATTTTCATTTTAATGGCACTGCTTTTTCGCTCGACTTTATTCATGCTGCGGCCCGGCGCAATGCGCGGCGCCAACTTACCCGTTTCGGCAAAAGTCTAAATGCCGAGCAATTAAATAGTTATGTGGCAGCACTACTAACAGCTCTAAGATTTGAATTAAATAGCCCTCCACCTTCAGCATACACACCAACCAATTGGGAAAGTTTGCGGCAAGCGGAAGCAGCTGGGTTACGAATTGGCTCTCATGCTTGCAGTCACCGCGTATTTGCAGCACTTTCCGACGAACAGGTTATACAGGAATTGCACCATGCCAGCGCGCGGCTCGCATGCGAACTGGCAAATCCCTCGCAGGTATTTTGTTATCCCTCCGGCACATTGACGGACTTTTCGCTGCATCATTCTGACTTAGTACAGCAGACGGGATTCATTGGCGCGGTCACTTCTATGCCTGGAAATATTAGCCAGCAACATATTAGACAAAACCCGTTTTTGGTAAACCGACATAGTTTTCCAGACAGTTTTGAAAAGTTTGTCAGGTACTCTTCCTGGCTTGAATATATTCGCAGCAATATTTAATAGGCTTGTGCTGTTTATGGTATCGCAATTGGAACAACAACTCTGCAAACTGAAATCACTTAAAGTTGAGAAAGGAATTATCTCTGGAAAATTCAAACATCTGCAAAAAGGCACAGATGAGCATTCACGCCAGCTGGCGCTAATGACGGAGATATCGCAACAAATCAAAATGATTGAAGCCGAAATTAAAACGGCGGAAATCGAACCAAAAGACGATGTGCAGCAAACCATTGCCCGCGAGGCTTTTCCAGCTCTGGATGAACAGCGCCGCTGGAGCAATGAAATTCACATCGAACTGAAGCAGCTCTGCCAAGTCGATGATTGGCAGGAATTCGTACAACGCAGCTCCACGTCGCTACCAAGCCACAATCCCGCTTGGGCAAGCGTGATCGAACAAAGCTTTGGTCACCAATCATTCGTTCTTTGTGCACGCTCCACTGCCGGTAAATTAATAGGTGGCGTCCCATTTACGGTGTTCGCTTCCTCGCTATTTGGCAAATTCGCTGTCTCCATGCCCTATTTAAATTACGGCGGCGTTATCAGCGAATACTTCGACGTAAGCACTGCGCTAATGCAATCGCTAGCGGATGTTCGCGCTCGCCTTGACTTAAAGCATATTGAAGTACGAAGTATTCACAACGGCTTGGGCTCCAACCCATCGACAAAAAAAGTATCGATGCTTTTGCGCTTGCCTGATAGCGACGACACATTGGAAAAAATACTAGGTAGCAAAGTACGGGCGCAATATAAGAAAGCCGAAGAGTTCTCGCCACAGGTAGCTATAGGCGGTGCAGAACTACTCGATGATTTTTATCGCGTATTCGCACGCAATATGCGCGACTTGGGCACACCAGTTTATTCCAAGCAATGGTTCTCCAATATTCTTAACCACCCAGATTTGCGCGCAAATATTATTGTGGTCTACATAAAGAACAAACCGGTATCTTGTGGATTTTTGGTCACCTACGGAAAGCTAATGGAAATACCCTGGGCATCGACAATAAAAACGGCAAACAAATACAATACCAATATGTGGATGTACCGAAAAATATTGTCGTTCGCAATCGCACAGGGTTGTGATTATTTTGATTTTGGCCGCTCAACACTTGATGCCGGTACTTATAAATTCAAGAAGCAATGGGGAGCGGAACCCTGCCAGAATTATTGGTATTGCTTATTGCCGGACAATGCGCCGAAACCCGAACTAAATCCAGACAATCCCAAGCTTAAGCTCGTTATTGCCCTATGGAAATGGCTGCCTGTTTGGCTTGCCAACCTAATCGGCCCGCAAATCATCAAAGGTATTCCTTAGGAATTTCTAGCTTTGTGACCTAAAAGAATCAACCAGTTTTTTGGTGGCATACAACCCCTTCAACAATGGACTGCGCACAAACATCAAACTGACAAAAGTTTCACTGTGGGTAGCAAGTGATTTTTTATAATTACTATTTTTGCCATTGCCCGCCATAAAATCATAATGACTAGCGCCAGATGCAAAGGCTTTTTCCAATTGAAAGCCAAAATGAAGTGTACCTAATGAGATTCCATCCTGGAACTTTTCAAGATAGCCGGATTGAATGTTGTAAATGCGATCGCAATATTTTAAATCGAGTACCGCAGAGATAGCATTGCCGTTGCTATAGATCACTGATAAGTCAGGCCTACCGCCAACGAGTGAAATTTGTTGTAAGAAGCTATTAATTTGGGAGAGGTTGCGCCCCTGATAACAGGGTTTCCCCCACCGCTGCTGGTGGAATTGGTTAAGGATGCCGATAAATTCATCCAGATTTGGCCACAGATTTCGCACTTCAACTGCGCCCGCCTGATAAAGTTTTTTTCGCTTATTGAATAGCTTTAGCCGTGTATTACTGCCAACACTGGCAAGGTAATTTGAAAAACTATTTTCTTGCAAACGCACAGCATAAGTGGTTGAAGAATCATGGCAAACAACATTCAATTGCTTCGCTTGTGCTGCCGCGCAGAGCTTTCGATAAACGTCCGATGCCAAGATCAAATCGGGGACATACAACTGATCCCAGGAATGGGCGCAAGCAGCATTGATAAACTCTGCTGCAGATTGTCCCACCAGATTAAAATACTCGCTGCGCAAACTTGGACTCGCCCGCGTCGATATACCTGCGGGAAATAGCGTGGAGATTTTTAAAACGCCGAATCTGGTTGAGGTGTATTTATAAAATCCGTTGCGCGAGACTTCCAAATCGATATGGCGCTGCACAGCGAGAATATCATCACAATCCGCCCAAGCATCTTGCCACGCATTTATCCACTGATGCGTGGAAAAGAAGCCGGGATGATTCGATGCGGGGAAAAATTCTGACATTCAATGAGATTCAGTTATCCAAAAAAAACAATCGCGCGTCACTCTCTGCGCCGCACGATTTCAATGCACAATTACTGGCGCTTTTTTGCGTCTTGCAAATGGTCCGAAATCTCTTTGCTCGCAGGATCCAATTCTGCTGCTTTCGTTAATAATTCAACGCCTTTTTCCAACTCTCCTTTTTCTACCAAAATCCATCCATAGGTATCCACAATAGGAGCAGTATTGGGTGCAAGGTCATAAGCTTTTTTGGCATATTCCACTGCACGCGGATCTTTGCGCTCGTAGTACAACCAGGCTAAATTATTTAACGCCGCAGGCATATTTGGGTTAAGCGCAATTGCCTTTTCATACCAGACAAGAGCCTCATCACCTTTATTATTGCTTTGTGCAGTAATCGCCATTAGTAAAGTCGCTGCCTTACTGCTAGGAAGCTTTTCAATCCATGATTGCAGGAATGTATCTGAACGGGATTTGTCACCGGCTCTTTGGTGGAACGCGTAAATCTGCTCGGCAACCGACTCCAATGGCTTGGCATTCCATGAATCCATGTATAGCTGGATTGCCTCTTCCTTCTTATCTTCAGCGAGACGAATTAAACCCTGCAAAAATAAACGCTCGCTTTCATTTTCGGGAACTTTAATAAATTGGTCGAGCAACTTTTGCGCCTCAGATATATTTTTGGCAGCGATTTCAGTTTCAATAAGGTTGCCCAGAAAACTGGCATTTTCAGGGGATAACTTTACCGCATGCATCAAACTTTCACGGGCTTCCGGTAATTTATTTTGGCTCCTGAACTGCACACCTTGCAGGCGGTACAAATTCGCAGCCAGTTGCTTCACATTAGCACTCTGTTTGCTCCGCTCCAGCGCCACTTCTGCATGCTTGATTGCTTCAGGTAATTCATTCTTAGCAGCATACATTTGCGCTAAGACAATGGATGGCTCCCAGCGTTTAGTTTTTTCTTCCAATCCAAGTACAAATTTGGCCGCATCGGCATCGCGATTCAACTTACGCATTTGCGCAAACCAGCGCGTATAACCGACCACCATTCCGGGATCTTCCGTCAGCGCGAGCTGCCATGCTGAGATGGATTGTTGGGTGAGGTTTTGAATTTCGTAAAGCTGTGCAAGACCGGCATACGCTAGGTGTTTCTCGCTGCTTTCTTGTGCTGCAGCAGCTTTTTCAAATTCTTGTTCAGCAGCTTTGTAATTTTTTTGTTGGAGTTGATACCAGCCCGCAAAAAAGTAGCCGCGTGAACTTTGCGGATTTTTAGTTTTAAATGAGTTGATTTCTTCTACAAGCCTGTCATTTTGCTCACTGCCCAGCAGCGATTTAAAATAAGCCTGCTGGATATAAAAATCGTTTGGTTGTTCTTGATAGGCCTTTTGTAATTGCGCCACGGCTTGCTCTTTTTGATCCAGCGCTAAATGCCGGTTGGCCAGTGCAATACGAATACGCTGCTGCTTGGGCTCGAGAGCTAGGCTTTTTTCCAATATTGTCGCCGCTTCCGCACTTTTTGGATCACTGTCAAGTAAGGCCAAACCATAAGTAGCCAATACTACCGGGTTGTTGGGCTGACTCTCGGCAGCTGTTTTCAATAAAGCTACCGCGTCATCTACCTGATTATTGCGATACTTAACCAACGCCGCTGCCTGAAGTATTGATGGCGTTGCTGTTTCTGGATCAATAAACTGATCAAACAAATCACCAGCCTGACGATCAGAGCCCTGCTGATATTCGATTAGCCCAAGTAAAGTTGCTGTGTTTTTATCCGCAGGGAACTGCTCGCGTAATTCACGCAGAATAACTTCGGCTTCAGCAAACTTACCCTGTTGATACAATTCCATTGCATCATTAAAGCGCTGTTGTGCCGCGCTTCCTTCGGGATTCGCATCAGCTAACAATTTTTGATAGGTGTAGGCTTCACTGGTGCGGCCTTGTTGAATCAAGGTATCTGCCAACAAGCTAATAATTTGCCCTTTCTGACGGCTCATAATGTCAGTATTTTTTAACAACCCAAGCGCTTTGGTAAGATGCCCCTCTGCCGCATCCAGATCGCGCAAGAATACGCTGACATTTGCAATCAATATAAGTACATCAATATTGTCAGGGTCAGTTGCCAATACCTGATTCAATTCATTGCGCGAATTTTCAATATCCCCTTTGGATAGCAAATAATTAGCGTGGATAAATTTTGCCTCCGACTCTGAACCACCGGCTGCTGTAAATTCGCTTAGCGCAGCCTCGTATCCATCTTTATTGCCAAGGTGTACATTGGACATTGCTTTTAGCCATGCCTGCCTCTGTCTATCCTCTATCTTGTCGGCGCCAGCAGGATAATTTGCAACGGTATTTATCGCCGTGAGAAATTTTTTATTTAGGTAATGGGAGTTTGCCAATTCGGTCGACACTGCTGGCAATTTATCGACCACAGTGTCCAGCATGGCTTGAGCAGCAGCATAGGCGCCAATCTCGTTATAAATGCGCGCCAAACTAATATAGCCTTCAGGCGATTCCGGCATGAGCTGAACCACATTCTTCGCTTCAATAATTGCAGCGCGGTATTGACCTTGCTCCTGATAAACCTTGGCTGAACTAATATGTCGCTGCGCATCTTCCTGAGTTTTTTGTTGTTCATCGCTGCAGGCAGCCAGCCCAACGCAAAGTGATAACGCGATTATTGTTGCAATCTTATTCATTTTCTTCACCAGTTATCCGTATGATTCCCAAGTACGTAGCTGTAAAAATAACTTACCTGGCAGTTAAAAATTATATCCCAATCCGATACTGTAACTATTTTCTTTGTACGCCCCATCGCCGGTTAATGAGTCAGTATTTCTATCTTCATTACGGGCTGCCAAACGAATATTAACGCCGCTTGAAAATTGGTAGCCGTACTCCAACGAGAGATAACTTAATGTGTAGTCCGTCGCGACTATTTCATTGTCAAAATCGACATCGGATTTATTTGCCGCTAATGCAATTGAAGCTGCAGTGGAGAGGGCATAAGAAAATCGAGTGTGGGTATAAAGGCTTAATGATTTTTCATCTTTTTCAAGATAGTCATCGTCAATTGCAGTAACCCCTACCGAAAAAACACAACGATCGCATATCATTTGTGTTTGCCATGTCAAATCAAGGTTTATTCGATCTATCCGATCTATATCTGCCGACAGCCCATCGCTATCTGGCACTACAGTCGAATTTTCCATATTGCCGTTACCAAAAGAGGTATCGGTTAATGAGCGATTGGCTGACAAATTAAATAAATGAAAACCGGACTGGTAGGCGGCAGAAGCTTTATAAGTAGGTGCACTGTATTTTTCACCGGTTTCCGGATCGCTTTCGTTGTAACCTAACTCCAATCCATACTTTAGTTTGCGTAACTCTACACCGTAGGCGAGCATAGAACTCGTAGCGGTATAATCAGCCAACGGTGAATGATCAAAACTGACTTCCTGCTGTTGCGCCACCGCTTGCAGCACGCTGACCTGTGACAATGGGTGTGTCCATCCGAACACGACACCATTGCGCTTGGAATCTTGCAATTCATTTTCTGGAAACTTTACACGCGTTAGCTGACCACCAAGGGTTATTCTGTCGGCGCTGAAAACTCTCTTGCGAATTTCAGGACGCGCCGAGAGTATTTCCCGCTCTTGCTGGTTCTGGATTAATCCCACCGCATCGGGTGTGCTTAACAACATATGCCGGGAATGACTGAGATCGAGTGCTACCGGATCTTCTTTTTTTCCAATTACAACCTGCGCACTACCATCGCCATAATTTTCGTCTTCCTGGGTGTGATCGGCATAAGTTTGTACAAACCATTGATAACTTGCCTCTGCATCAATCAGCCAATTGGAATAATCGGCCGCCAAACCTGCTCGATAAATATCCTGGCGTTCTTCCACGGGATTATCAGTTTGCTTGAGGGTGTTATCAGACAACAAACTTTCGGCCGATAAGGAGCCCGTAATTTGATTGGCATTCACTTGGCTGCAACACAAAAATAGCAGTGAGACTGGAAATACGGCGAGTTTATTTCTGGTCATGCCTGCCTCTCTCATCAATGATTGAAAACAAGACCCGCGAACTTTTCTTTACCCACTGCATCTACCGCCGACAGCACTTCATCGGTCACCACCTTGCCAAATGGCACCAGTAAAAGTGCATGATCGCAATACTTTGCCAAAATACGGGCTTCAGTTGACTGCTGGATACCCGGAGCATCAAGCACAATAAAACGATCCGGATAACGCGATTTGATTTCTGCAACCAGAACTTCCATTCGCTTGGAGTTAAAAAATTCTGCGGCAGATTCGCTAGCACCACCCGATGGAATAACACGCAACCGCTCAACCCCGGTTGGATAAATAATATTTTTTAATGGAACTGTGTAATCAGTTAAATAGTTAGAGAGCCCGACACCGACATCGGCAGTAATGTATTTATCAGCATCTGAGTTGTAGGGATTGCAATCAACAAACAAAGCCGTTTTATGCTGATCCAGCGCGAAAGTCGCAGCAAGGTTAAAACTAAAGTAGCTGGATGACACACCCGCAGCCACAGATGAAACCAAGACAACCATATTGTCTGAGCGATGGCGCTCTAGCAGTCGGATGCGCACTTCTCGAAATGCATTCAACACATCGCGTTGACGCATACCTGTAAATACAATTTTTTTCTCGTACAATTCATCTTGAGTCCACAACTGTGGCATTTCCATATTTTTTATTTTTTCGCGCTTGCGGTGCTCCAACACAGCGCTCTTAACTAAATGGTCACTGGACTCCACCAGCGCATCCACATCTT
>DATIDX010000246.1:0-11340 GCA_035456025.1 Cellvibrio sp.
TGATGGCGGATGGTCGGTGCGTAAATCCCGCGTGAGGTCGATTGCTTCTGCAGCGGCAATTGCGTGGGTGTGACCAACACATGCCCGAGCGATTTCCAGTTAACCAGATCCTTGCTGTGGAAAATGGGTACGCCGGGTGAATAGGAAAAAGAAGAGGTCACCAAATAATAATCATCGCCGGCACGGGTAATACTCGGGTCTGGATAGAATCCAGCGAGAATGGGATTTTGGAATTGGCCCTGTGCCGGTGGTGTAGAAAAAATTGCATCTTTCCCTTCGTAGGTGAATTGATAAAAATCAACCTCGGCATGACTGGCATTTGCAGCTAGCAACAAACCGCATGCGCACAAAAGTGATGATGTTTTGTTTGTCTTCATAATTTCACCTGTCTAAAAACAAAAATGGGCAACTACTTGCGTAGCTACCCAAAAGGAGAGAAGTCTTGGTTGCAAATTACATCGTTGCTTATCAACCGCTGCAAGCAGTGCCTTGCAGGGCATCGGCGAAGCCGCGTAATGCTGGTTTTTCGTTGTAGTTGGCGTCGAACAACAGTGGCCACGCAATTTTTTCACCGTTGTATTGGCTCGCCTTTTTAAATAAATCATTCAACCAGGTATTGGCATCGGTAGTGCCCCACACGCTAATGCCACCGCGCAAATTGGCCGGCACTGCAACTAAATAAGCCTTAACAATTTCGCAGTAACGTTTTTTCTGCAGTGATGCCGTGGCTGCAGTAAAGGTGCTGACTTTCGCTGCTGGCCAGTTGCTGCTGTAGGGGTTGTTGACGGCCACATCCAGTTCAGTAATTTTGACTTTGAGGCCTTTAGCTACCACCTTTTTCATCGCCGCGCTGATGTTGTCGATACTGGGGTAATCCATAAACACATGCATCTGGAAGCCTATGCCATCGAGTGGAATGCCGCGCGACTGAAAGTCGGTAATCACTTCAACCAGCTTGTCCATTTTGGGGCCGTTTTGTTCGATGCTGAAATCGTTGTAGTAGAGCGTTGCGTTTGCATCAGCTTCGCGCGCAGCCTGGAATGCTTTCTCGATGTAAACCGGGCTATTGCCGCTCTTGATGTAAAACGTTGAATCGGTGCGGAAATTGGTCGAGCCGTCCTCGGCGAGCGCTTCGTTGACAACGTCCCAACTGGTGACATTGCCTTTGGCTTCAAAGTGGTTGACGACTGTGGTCACGTGGGTCGCCAGCGCAGTCAGGAAATCTGCTGATGTGCCTGTCCAATTTTTCATGAAGTCCGGCACCTGATAATCGGAATGCCAAACCAATGCGTGGCCGTGCACGCCGATATTTTTACTCTTGGCATAATCGACAAAGGCATCGGCGTCGGTGAAGGTGAAGTTACCTGAGGTTTGCTGCAGGTATTTCATCTTCATAATGTTGCCAGCAGTCATTTGATCGAAATGTTTCTCTACCACGGCTTTTTCTGAGGGATTGGTCAGTATGTTGTAGCTTGGCGAATCAGTATTGGATACCGCGACGCCAATCGGGAAATCGACCAGGGTGTGCAGGCTGACTACAGCAGCGGCGCTTGATGCGGGTGAGCTACTCGCGGGCGTGGAGCTGGCCGGTGCGGATGATACCGCTGCAGTGGAAGAGACGGCTGCAATGGAAGAGACGGTTGCAGTGGAAGAGGCTGTCGGACTGGCACTGGTTGTTGGAGTGGGTTTTGAGCTGCCACCTCCGCCGCCACCGCATGCAGTGAGGCCTAAAAGAATCAAAGAAAGGGGAGCAATCTGGCTAAATCTACGCATGGTGGTGGCACTCAACTTATTAATTATTGTTGTGGTCAATTACACCATAAGTTGAGCTTGTTTGTATATCAGCCTGAGGATTTAGAAGTGTAAAACACCCGTCCCTGGGTTCAGAACCAGCGGATCAACTGGTTTGGGTTTGCGCAACCGGGCGAGGGTTGCTGTCGAGCAATACAACTTCGAGACGCTTGCGAGTAAAGCGCTGCAACGGCATTTCAATATAGTGGGAGACCACCATGGGAATGGCGACGCCGGCAATGCCGAGCAGCAGCCAGAGCGGTTCAAATACCCGATGCTCCAGCCCCAGCAAGTGTCCGCCGTAATAAAACACCAATACGTGCACCAAATAGATGGAGAAACTGGCTTGGCCGATTTTGCGCATCAGTGGCGCAGCAAACACCAGTGAAGTCCAGCCGGAAGAGATCGACAGCAGGTAGATTGCAATTGCAAAGGCGATACTCATCTCAACTGAATCGTACATTTCGGGGATGGTCGAGAATAATGCCAGTGGCAGAAAAATGGTTGCCAACGCGGCGACTTGCAGTAGGCACAGCATTATCCGGTTATTGCGACCCACCCAGGCTTTGCGCGGCAAGAGGCCCGCAATAGTTCCAGCCAGGAAGAAATGTAATTTATTGGGCACGCTCAAATTCGGCCAGTAAGCGTGGGTCAAAACAAACAGGGCGCAGACCAAAAGAACCAGAGGCATAGCAAAGGTGTATTTGTGGCGGCTGGCAATGCACCACCAGACAAACAGGAAAAATGCGTAGTACTGCACTTCCAGTGGAATCGACCAGAAAATGCTGACGTTGCCGCTAAACAGGTAGTGGCGGGTTATGGCGGTTGCCCCCTCAATCGTCAGTGGAAAGCTGTCGGGCTCGAACTGCGACAAGAGGATGCAAATACTGATCACCAGCCAGTAGATAGGCGCAATGCGGGAGAAGCGTGCTATCCCGTATTTAACCACTGCCGTGGAATCGCACTCACTTTGGGCATAGAGATAGCCCATCAAAAAGCCGCTCAACGCGAAGAAAACACCCACCCCGACTGATCCGATCAAAATAAAGTCTACCGGCCAGGGCATATGTGAAACTATGACGAAGAGACAGGCCATAGCGCGGATGCCATCGAGGTTGGGCATTTTGTCCCGGTTTTGATGAGGGTTGTCTTGCGGGGGTAGGGGGGTCGAGCGGGCGATTTCCATGACTTACTCCAGTCGGTCGATTAAATGCCTGCAGGGAGCCCCAGAGGCATTGTGTGTCAGCGCGTTTTGCAGCAATTTTTAGTCCAGTCTTATGTTTGATGCGAGTTATGTGTCTGAATTGCTTACGAGTTCTGACTTATCACTCTATTTGGCGTTTAGCGTAGTTTTTATGACAGGCGCGGATTGTAAATAAGACTCGGGAAAGGGCAATTTTGCACTCCTGTTGATTGTTTTCGGGGCGTGCTGCCAAAACTTGGGCATTAAAAAAGGCGATCCTGTGCGGGATCGCCTTTTTTTCCGACACTTGAAAGGATCAGCCTTCCATTTGCTCCAGCTCCAGGCCTTTGGTCTCGCGTACCCACCAGATAACGAAGAACACCGAGAATAAGGAGAAGAGCGCATAGATGCTGTATGCGCCGGCCAAGCCAAGCGATGAGGCCAACAGGATCGGGAAGCTCCAAGTGATCAGGTAATTCGCTGCCCACTGTGCGAAGCCAGCCACGGCGAGGCCGGTACCACGGATCTGGTTGGGGAACATTTCACCCAACATGATCCACACGACCGGACCCCATGACAAGTTGAAGAAAATGACATAGAGGTTAGCGGCAACCAGCGCCGTTATACCCATGGAGCTGCTCAGGATCAGGTTGCCCTTGTCGTCCAGCGGCGCACCCAGGAAAGCGTAGGCTACCAGTGCCAGGGTAACTGTCATGCCGATAGAGCCGATCAGCAGTAGTGGTTTGCGGCCGATTTTATCGACAAAAAAGAAGGTAATGAAGCAGGCTCCAATCGACGCGACACCAGAGCCGATATTGATTGCCAGTGCATCGCTTTCCGAGAAGCCTGCTGCCTGCCACAGCACGGCGCCGTAATAAAACACCACATTGATGCCCACGAACTGTTGCAATACGGCCAAGCCAACCCCCACCCAAACTATCGGGCGGATCCGGTTTTTGGTTTTGTCGATCAGGTCGGAGAAGCGTGGCTTGTGGTCATGTGCGAGCGAATCGTAAATGTCGGCAACGGTGCGTTCAGCGGTTTTGGCGCCGTAAAGTTTGGTCAGTACGCCGAGCGCTTTGTCTTTCTTGCCGCTAGCCACCAGGAAGCGTGGACTTTCCGGGATCACTAACAGTGCAAACAGGAAAACTGCAGCGGGAATCACGCCCACCCAGAACATCCAGCGCCAGGCGGAGTAATCCAGCCAAATGGGCATAGTCGAGCCTTTGATGCCCTCTTTATGCAGATATTCCTTGCATATTTCCGGTGCCACGTTGGCGCCTGCGCACACGTTGTAATCAGCGACTGAGGCCAGGTAATAGTTGCTCAGGAATGCGGCGGTCAGGCCGGAGATGATGGCGATTTGTTGGATTGAACTCAGCTTGCCGCGGTATTCCGCCGGCACCAGCTCGCTGATGTACGCCGGGCAGATAATACTTGCGGCACCAATCGCCAAGCCGCCGATCAAGCGGTAGACAATGAACTCGCCGGCGGAAGTGGCGATACCTGCGCCCCACGCCGACAGGATGAATAGCACGGCGGCAATGATCAAAACGCCGCGACGCCCGAATTTATCGGCCAGCGCACCCGCTGCAAAAGCGCCTACTGCGCAGCCCGCCAAAATGGACGCAACTGCCGTCCCAATCACACTGGCATCTGCTTTAAAGGATAAGGTCAGGCCGTCGATAGTGCCGTTGATAACACCGCTATCAAACCCGAACAAAAAACCACCCAGGGTGGCGATGATACTGATGATGACGATGGACGTCATGTTGCGTTCACCCGCGACGGTAGAGACGCCTGCCGATCCTATATCTACTGGTGCATGGCTCATTTTTTACCTCGTTATTGAAATTATATTTTTGCTGTAAGGGTTGATTGGGTTGCTGCTGATTGTAATTCTGGTGAAAGCGGCGGATCTTAACTTATTGTGGTCTGTGTGACTATATGGCTGAGCGGTACCGGGTGCGCCTTATATTTCAAAGGCGAAGCCGGATTCACTCAAATGCTTGTAGGCCTCCGCATCAAAACGATACAGGCTGGCCGCGCGGTGGGGCACACCCTGTTGTTTTTCATTGCAGGGGGTGAGCAGGTTCATCTTCATGATCTTGCGGCGGAAGTTAGGTTTGTCGAGCTTGGTATTGAGGATGGCCTCATAAAGCGCCTGTAGTTGCAGCAAGGTAAATTTTTCCGGCAGCAGGTTAAAGCCAATAGGCTGGTGACAGACCTGGTGCCGCAATACTTTCAATCCATGCTCGATAATTTCGGCGTGGTCATACACCAGTTCCGGCATTTTATTCACGCTCTGCCAGCTCACATCCGCCGCGCTTTGGCCGGCGACCAGCGAAAAGTTGTCAGCGCTCACCAGCGCATAATAGGCGATGGTGACCACACGCTCGTTGGGGAAACGGTCGACGCGGCCGAAGGTCTTAAGCTGTTCAAGATACAAATCGCGTACGCCAGTCAATTCTTCCAGCAGGCGGTAAGCTGCATCGCGCAGATTTTCATCGTAGCGAATCCAGCCCCCCGGCAAGGCCCATTTGCCCTGATGCAATGGGTCGGTTTGTTTGACCAGCAGGATTTTCAAGTCGTCGTTGTCCAGACCAAAGATCAGGTTGTCTATCGATAGGGCCTTGATAACCTCAGCAGAGTTTGAGGGGGTGAGAGAGTACTGGCTGCCAGGTATATGGTTGTTGGGCACGTGCAATGTCCTCAGAGCTTGCGCTGGGGTAATTGTTTCTGTTAGTTGATTGAGCGCTATCCAATAGGCTCGTTTTATCGGCATTGTATAAGCACGTGGAACATTGGTCGAGAGCCTACTCACCCTTCAATCAATGCTCCGTCGACCGGTTAAATTGCCGCACGCACTATAGTCGGTTACAGCGGTTTTGCTTGGCTTAAGCAGCGCCGATTTTAGGGTTGTGCGCCGCCACGGCCAAAAAAATTTACACTCCTTTATCTTGTTGTCAGATAGACAATAAGCTATTCTATGATAATCGTTTACAGCGGCGCACAATTTTTAATCATAAAGGTGTGGCTCGGCCTGTAAGTCCTGTCCGATAGCGATAATCGGGCGCATTAATCTCTCTGAATTAGCGAGCCTCTATGTTGTTTCTTGGTATTGATGTCGGTAGTTCCTCAGTCAAATTATCGGTCCTGGATGGCCACTCGGGAAAAAGCCTGGGCGCTTTGTCTTACCCGGATTCTGAACTGGCTATTGATAGCCCGGCAGTCGGTTTTGCCGAACAGCATCCTGATACCTGGTGGGATTGTGTGCGTCAGGGGTTCGCCCGTCTGATAGCCCGTGGCAATTTCGACCCCAAGCAAATTGATGCCATTGGTATCTCTTACCAAATGCACGGCCTGGTCGTTGTCGATAAAGATCAAAAAGTGCTGCGCCCCTCGATTATCTGGTGCGACAGCCGCGCGGTGCCGCTGGGCAATGCTGCGCTGACTGAATTGGGCGCTGATTATTGTTTTGGTCATTTGCTCAACTCGCCTGGCAACTTTACAGCTGCCAAGTTGCGGTGGGTGCAACAAAACCAACCGGAGCTTTTTGCGCGCATCCATAAAATTATGCTTCCCGGCGATTTTATTGCGATGAAATTGTCTGGCGTGATCAACACTACGGCCTCAGGTTTGTCTGAAGGTACCTTGTGGGATTTCAAAGAAAACCGCGTCGCCACTGAATTGTTGGCGCATTGGGGGATCGATGCTGCATTGATCCCGGATATTGTGCCGAGTTTTGGCGTCCAATCGCATGTCAGCGCAGGCATTGCTGCCGAATTAGGTTTGCGCGACGGCGTAAAAATTTGCTACCGCGCCGGCGATCAGCCTAACAACGCCTTTAGTTTAAATGTGTTGGAGCCGGGTGAAGTGGCGGCAACGGCCGGTACATCGGGTGTGATTTATGGTGTGACCGACCAACCGGCGGCGGATGTTGAATCACGCGTAAATACTTTTCTCCATGTCACCAACACCGACGAGAAAAAACGCAACGGCGTGCTAGTGTGTGTTAATGGCTGTGGTCGTTTGTATTCCTGGTTGCGTCAAACGATCAGTGCTGCCGGCGCCACGCCATCCTATCCAAAATTAAACGAGTTGGCGCAAGCGGTGCCGGTGGGCAGTGAAGGCTTGTTGTTCCATCCGTTCGGCAATGGCGCTGAACGTATTTTCCAAAATAAAAATTTAGGTGCGCAGCTGCGCAACCTGGATTTTAATCGTCATGGTTTAGGTCATATGGTGCGCGCCGCACAGGAAGGCATTGTGTTTTCCCTCAACCAGGGTTTTGATGTGTTGAAATCATTGGGCGGCAGTTGCGAAGTGGTGCGCGCAGGCAAAGGCAATATGTTTTTAAGCGATGTTTTTGCACAAACCTTTGCCAATACCACGCAAGCAGCAGTAGAAATGTTTGAAACCGATGGTGCCGAAGGTGCAGCACGCGCGGCGGCATTGGGTAGTGGTTATTACGCTTCACCAGTAGAAGCGTTTACCGGATTGACACGCTTGAGCGTCGTTGAACCTCAGGCGAATTTTTTTGCAGAGTACCAGGATGCCTATCAAGCCTGGGTTGCACTGTTGCCCAAGTAATTGCGGTGCGGAACTTGTTATAAGGCGATAGGCGTTAAATCAATTTGTGTTAGTGAAAAACTTAAGGTGGAATCTATGAGTGTTGTTATCGGCAGTAAAGAATATTTCCCCGGTGTTGGCAAAATCGGTTATGAAGGCCCCGATTCTGACAACCCATTAGCATTTAAATACTACGATGAAAATCGCGTTGTTGCTGGCAAAACCCTGAAAGAACATTTCAAGTTTGCTACCTGTTATTGGCACAGCTTTTGTGGCGCTGGCCACGATCCATTCGGTCCAGGCACTAAAGTATTTCCATGGTCGTCAACTGCTGATGCCGTTGCGCGCGCGCACGAAAAAATGGACGCTGCGTTTGAATTCATCACCAAGCTGGGCACGCCATACTACTGCTTCCACGATATCGACCTGATCGATGAAGGCGCAACCCGCGCGGAAACTTCCAAGCGTTTGCAAACCATCGTTGAATACGCGAAACAAAAACAAGCGGCTTCCGGTGTGAAATTGTTGTGGGGTACTGCCAACCTGTTCTCCAACCCACGCTACATGAACGGTGCATCTACCAACCCTGATTTCAACGTGGTGGCTTACGCCGGCGCGCAATTGAAAGATGCGCTGGATGCAACCATCGCACTGAACGGTGAAAACTATGTGTTCTGGGGCGGCCGTGAAGGTTACATGAGCTTGCTCAATACCGACATGAAGCGCGAACAGGAACATATGGCGCGTTTCCTGACCATGGCTCGCGATTACGCACGCAGCCAGGGCTTCAAGGGGACTTTCTTCATTGAGCCAAAACCAATGGAGCCTTCAAAGCATCAATACGATTTCGATGCTGAAACAGTAATTGGTTTCTTGCGTCACCACGGTTTGGATAAAGATTTCAAATTGAATCTGGAAACCAACCACGCGACCCTCGCTGGCCACACCATGTGCCACGATATGCAAGCGGCTGCTAACGCGGGCATGTTGGGTTCATTGGACGCCAACCGCGGCGATTATCAAAACGCATGGGACACCGACCAGTTCCCTAACAACATCAACGAAACTGTTGAGATGATGCTGGTGTTGTTGCGCAGCGGCGGCCTGCAAGGTGGTGGTGTGAACTTCGATGCGAAAGCGCGTCGTAACTCACCTGACTTTATCGACCTGTTCTACGGCCATATCGGCGGCATGGATACTTTTGCTCGTGCGCTGATTATCGCTGACAGCCTGTTGCAACAATCTCCGTTGGAAGGTTTGCGTAAAGAGCGTTATTCATCATTTGATTCTGGCAACGGCGCCGCTTACGAACAAGGCAAACTGACCCTGCAACAACTGGCTGACATTGGCAACAAAGGCGGCGAAGTTACTCTGCAAAGTGGCCGTCAGGAGTTGTACGAAAACATTATTAACCGTTACATCCGTTAATTGAGCTAACAAGCTGAGTTAATAGATAAATTAACTAATTTTCTAGCAAAGCTTTAGCCGCTAACCATGTGCTCATTGAGGGCTATGTTTAGCGGCTTTTTTATTGCCATCCGCTCGTTTACTTACCGCCTTTCGTTCAGACAATTTCTGCGCGGCCATCATAAAAAAATGTAAAACCCCCGTCGTACTTGCATCGATCAGCTAAAGTGATTTGCGCCGTCCAATGTTTTAGTAAATACCTTACATAAATATTATAAAACTCATCGACACCACGAGATCTTCCATGAAAATGCTATTCGTTAAGCGATTGAAAATTTATTTGATTAGTGCCAGTTTGTTTGCGCCCACGGTTGGGTTGATGGCTGCTGAGCCGCTGTATAAAAATCCTGACAAGCCCATAGAGGCGCGGGTCATGGATTTGTTAAAGCGCATGACGCTGGAAGAAAAAGCCGCGCAATTACAAACTGTGTGGGTCGCGCGCCAGCAGCTCGAAACTGACGCCGGTGTATTTACCGATGCTAAAGCAAAAGAAATTCTCGGCACGGGCATAGGGCAGGTTGCGCGTCCGGCGGAAAATAAAGCCGTCATCACTCCTAACAAAACGCCGGCGCAAACAGTCGCCTTCACCAACGCGGTACAAAAATGGCTGGTGGAAAATACGCGCTTGGGAATTCCCGCCATTTTTCATGAAGAGGCATTGCATGGCCACGCCGGCCGCAATGCCACTAGCTTTCCCCAGGCCATTGGTTTGGCGAGCACTTGGGATGCACAGTTGATTGAGCAAATGTACACAGTCACTGCCCATGAAGTGCGCGCGCTGGGTGTCCATCAAGTGTTGGCGCCGATTCTCGATGTGGCGCGCGATCCGCGTTGGGGCCGCATCGAAGAAACCATGGGTGAAGATCCCTATCTGGTCACTGAATTAGGCGTTGCCGGTGTGCGCGGCTTTCAGGGCGGCGATGGTAAAACTATTGCCGGCGACCGAGTGATCGCCACGCTCAAGCATTTAGCGGGTCACGGCGAGCCTACCGGTGGTTTAAATACGGCGCCGGCACCCGTTGGTGAGCGCGGCCTGCGCGAGATATTTCTGCCGCCGTTTGAGGCCGCAGTAAAAGTGGGCGGTGCCCGCAGTGTGATGGCCTCTTACAACGAAATTGATGGCATTCCCTCGCATTCCAATGTGGAACTTTTGCAAAATATTTTGCGCGGCGAATGGGGTTTTGATGGCGTGGTAGTGAGCGATTATTTTGCCATCGCCGAGTTGGGGCCGCGCCATCATCTGGTGGACGATAAAGCGGAGGCAGCGTTAATGGCGATGGCAGCGGGTGTGGATGTGGAAACGCCTGATGGCGATGCCTACAAATCTTTGCTGCAATTGATTAAAGATAAAAAGCTGAGCGAAAAGGTTCTCGATCAAGCTGTCGCGCGCGTACTGCACGAAAAATTTATGTTGGGGTTGTTTGAAAATCCCTACGTAAAAGAAGCTGGCGTTGAAGAGTTTGTTGGCAACCAACAGCATGCCGCGCTGGCGCAGACGGTTGCCGAAAAGGCGATAGTATTGTTGAAGAACGACAAAAATATTTTGCCGCTTAATAAAGCCAAGATTAAATCGCTCGCCTTAATTGGCCCTCACGTAGATGAAACATTGCTCGGTGGGTACAGCGACGTACCGAAAAACACCGTCAGTATTTTGCAGGGTTTGAAAGAATATTTAGGCGCGGGTGTAGCGATTAATGTTGAGAAAGGCACTTTGCTCACCATTGAAAAATGGCCGTCCGATCCAGATTCCGCCGCTGCCAATTCACGCTCCAAACAGCGCTGGCACACCGATGAAGTCGTGCTGGCCACCAAGGCCGATACCAAAGGCATGATTGAAAAAGCGGTGGCTGCCGCGCAAAAAAGCGATGTCGCCATTGTGGTAGTGGGTGATAACGAAGCCACCTCGCGCGAGGCATGGGGCGATAACCATTTGGGTGACCGCACCAGCCTGGAGTTGTTGGGCGAACAGCAGGAGCTGGTCGATGCAGTATTGGCGACCGGTAAACCAACAATCGTGTTATTGATTGGCGGTCGTCCGCTGGCGATCAGCCAGCTTGCACAGACTGCACCGGCTATTTTGCAGGGCTGGTATCTGGGTCAGGAAACCGGTCATGCCGTCGCGCGCGTACTCTTTGGCGAGGTAAACCCCGGTGGGAAATTGCCGGTGAGTATTCCTCGTTCTGTTGGCCATCTGCCTGTTTATTACAACTACAAACCCGCTGCCAAACGCGGTTATGCATTTGAGCAGACAGATGCGCTTTACCCCTTTGGTTTTGGTTTGAGTTACACGCAATTTGCGTACGCAGATATGCACTGGAGCAAAACCAAAC
>DATIDX010000247.1:0-7597 GCA_035456025.1 Cellvibrio sp.
GACATGGGCCACTTCGGGCGCAAGCCGATCCAGATCGCCTGGACTTACTTGGTGCTGCCATCGCTCGCGCTCAATTACATGGGGCAGGGTGCACTCTTGTTGGCCGATCCCGCTGCTATCGCCAATCCGTTTTATAAACTCTTTCCGCAAACCTTGATTTGGCCTGCGCTGATTATCGCTAGTATGGCTGCGATTATCGCCTCGCAAGCAGTTATTTCCGGCGCTTATTCGATGACCCGCCAGGCGATCCAGTTAGGATTTTTACCGCGCATGACGGTGTTACACACCTCGGCGCGTGAAGCCGGGCAAATTTATATGCCCGCCGTGAATTGGATGTTGTTGATCGGCGTGATTGCGGTAGTGCTCTTCTTTGGCAGCTCATCGGGATTGGCGGGCGCCTACGGTATTGCGGTGACCGTCACTATGGCGACGACCACTTGCCTGACATTTTTTGTGGTGCGCGGACAATGGAAGTTGCCGCTGCCCATCGCCATAGGTGCCACATTATTCTTTTTAATCGTGGATATTTTTCTCGTCGCCGGTTGCGCACTTAAATTCTTCGACGGCGGTTGGTTCTCGCTACTGGTCGCTGCAATATTATTTTTGATCATGAGTACTTGGCAGCGCGGTCGGACAATTTTGATGCAATCTATCCGGCGCGATGGGTTGGAACTAGGCGCTTTCCTGCCCACCTTGCGCCCTGATGAAATCCAGCGCGCGGCGCGTGTCGCGGTCTATATGGTGGCCGATGCATCTACGGTTCCCCAGGCGTTGCTGCATAACTTGAAACACAATCAGGTATTGCACGAGCGCAATTTAATTTTAACCGTGCACTTTAAAGATGTGCCCTGGGTGGGCGAGGACGAACGCATCCAGCTTGAAGAACTTGGTAATAGTTTCTGGCGCGTGACTGTCAACTTTGGTTTTGTGGATGTGCCCGATGTGCCGCGCGCATTAAAACTTTGCGAGCGCTATGGCTTAAGTATCCCGCATTTCCAAACCAGTTATTTTTTAAGCCGCGAGTCGATTGTCTCAACGCCCGGTGGTGGTATGGCGCATTGGCGCGAGCGGTTATTTTCAGCGATGACGCGCAATGCAGGCGGTGTGGTGGAGTTTTTCCGCTTGCCGGATAACGCGGTAATTGAGCTTGGTACGAGGGTGCAGATTTAGTTTTTAACGGGGTAATAAAAATGGCGAGCAGTGTTAGCTGCCCGCCATTTTTTTGCTTATTACTTAGCTTTTAATTGGAACTCGATTTTCTTGAAACTCAAATTTGCTTCTTTAAAAGTCTCTGGAATGCTGGTGCTCCAGGAAGTGATGTCGCCGCGTAATACTGCACCTTTTCTGGTTTCGCCCACCACTAGCAAGCGGTCGATAACGACATTGCTCAGATCGGCCAAGGGTTTTGGCGTACGGACGTAGTTAATTTCCTCATAAAAATACACTTCGCTCATAGGTACAGTGACGCGCACCCATTGATCGGCAAGGGTAGTTTGGTCAAGTTGCACAATAATCTTGCCATTTAGGTTTTTGCCATCGTGCAGCGTTATATCAACATTCACCTTGCCTTCATCCAATGCTTCAATATTCGATGCACTGGTATAACTGCTGTAGGTGGTTTTTAAAGTCTCTATGCTCGGAATACTGGTGCTGGCACTATTAACTTTGAGATCCAGAACGATATTTTCGATATCGCCAAACTTGTAGCCTAAAGAAACTATTTTGCGCTCAAAACCGTTAGAGTGCTGATGATCCCAATCGTTAATTTTCTTCACAAGAATCATATCGATGGTATCAACGTCGTTACAACTGCTATTCATTTTGGCACTGGTACTGAAGTTGTAATTGCTGCCCGCCAATTTCAAATTTTTCCACTCAGTGGCGCTGCCGTTGGTAGCATGGTTCCAACCACTAATTTCTAAGCTGCCGAGACTTTGGTTTTGCACACCACCATCATAATCGGCAAATACCTGAAAAGTTTTTGTCGGAGCAGATATGCCTTTGCCACAGTTATCAATTTTAGCAATTGAATAACCCGGGAAAGTTGCGTTATTAACACCCTTATAAGAGGTGTAATTGACAGCTGCCTGAGTACTTTCATTACCAGCAGCAACACTGGATGCCGCCGCTGAACTTGCTGGTTGAGAACTTGGTGCAACTGAAGTGGCGGGGGTAGAGCTGGCCGCTACTGAACTTGCTGGCGTGGAGCTGGCTGGCGTTGGTTTATCGCCGCCACCGCCACCGCCACCACAAGCGGTCAAGCCGAGAATTGCCAAAGGGAGTGCACAGGTTTTGATCAGGGATTGCATGATAGTTCGAATGCTCCGTTGTTAGCCTAACTATTATTATTGCGGGAGTGCTGTCTAAAAAAGCGCAGGAAAGCGCTATCTTTCAGTGTTATTTTTTTGAGTTGCCTGGTCTGCTTCAAACCAGCAGTGGCGACTATATAGGCGGGAGCGGGTGTGGTAAATGATTTATGATTGCGCTAACAAATATAGCACTTAAATTTGCATTGATAGGCAGGGAATAGGATGTTTATGCTCGGGTTTATGTTATGTATCAGTTATTCTAATGTTAAATCATCATATTTATGGTTATAACAACTAGCTAGCGTTGTTGCTGAATTTTAGCCTGCTCCTCCATGCGCATCTGCTCCAAGGGCAGCGCGGCTGACTCTTCCGCATTTTCGGCGATTGGTTCAACGAGCGGGTGATCGAGCTTTAGCACGGCTTTTTGCAAAATGAGCGTGTTGGGATAGGTGATCAAGTTGCCGTCATTGCGCTTCAAAATGACATGGAACATGGTGATCTCCACAATGATCCCACTCATATCGTCGTCTTTGTCGAGGATCTTGATGCGGTCATTCACCTTGTAAGGAAAGCCAAAGAAAATAATCATGCTGGCCGTCACATTACTCAGGATCGACCACTGGGCAAAAAGGGCGATACCGACTACCGCAAAAATGGATGACAGGAATACCGAGATCTCGCTATAGCCCAGCCCCAGGATCAGGCACATCACCACCAGGCAACAAAACACCATGCCGATGTTCATCAGGCGGGTCATATAGAGCACGCGCAAATCGCCCAAAGCGCGGCGCACGCTAATGTCGTGAATGATCCGGTCGAGCAACTTTGCGGCGAGATAAAACGCCACTACACAAACCAGTACGATAAGTAATTTGGTGAATACGCTGTGACTAATAATTTCTTCAAGACGGGGCATGTTGTACACGCTGGCACCTGCATTGCTGATTCAAAAGACCGCTGCCATACTCTGGCAGTCGCACGTTGCGTGCATTATACCGATTGAATAACTTAACGAGCACTTTATGACACCTTTGTTATGTATCGCCCACCGCGGCGGCCCACAAATTGGGCCGGCACCACTGCCGGAAAATAGTTTGGCGGCAATTAAACGTGCGCTTGAGTTGGGTGTGTATGCGGTTGAAATTGATATTTTTCAAATTGAAGGTGAGCTGCTGGTGACGCACGATCGCCGCTTGGGCCGGGTAGTGTCCGGCCAAGGTATTATCACTGAGCATTCGCTGGCCTATTTGCGCGAACAGCGTCTGGAAAATGGTGAAGCTATTCCAACCCTGCAACAAATCCTGCAATTAATAGGCGATAAAGCGGTACTGAATATAGAAATCAAAGGCGCCGATTCGGTAGCGACACTAACGCGTGTGTTACAGGATTACGTGAGCACCTGCCAAGGTAATTACGAGCAATATGTCATCTCCAGTTTCGATCACCAGCAACTTTTCCAATGTGCGCAGCAATTGCCGCACGTAAAGCGCGGCGTTTTGATTGAAGGTATACCGCTCGATTATGCTGCCTGCTGTGAGCCGCTCAAGGCATATTCCTTTAATACTCACCTCAGTTTCATTACCCCTGAGCTGATTGCTGATGCAAGAACGCGCGGCTTAAAAAATTGGGTTTACACGGTCAACCATGAAGACGATTGGCAAATGATGGCAGCGCTGGGAGTGGATGCGGTATTCACAGATAAACCGGATAAATTGCTCGCGTTTAATCAAGGCTTATCGATGTCGCCCATTATTTGAGCTATCCTGCATTTTCTTGCACAAAAAATTTGGCAATCATAACGATAAAAATAAAAATCAAAAAAGTTCCAAACAAAAAAACATAACAGTTAAATGTTCGCGCTGGATTGGCCCCAATCACTTATTCAATGTAGAGCCTTTATGAAATATCTATACGATCTGGTTTCTCTTTGTGTGTTCCCCGCTGCAATTCTCACGTCGGTTTTATTATCCGCTTGTGGAGGCGGTGGTGGGGGTGGAAGTAAACCACCTGTAGTTTCATCGGTCGCCACTGTAACGTCAGTTGCGGCAACATCCATTGCGGCAACATCCATCGCGGCAATTTCCAGCACTGTAAATTCCAGTGAACCCCGATCAAGCAGTCCATCCAATTTGTCTGCGGCGAGTTCCAGCCTCGCTATTGCGAAAATTCCTGCGCCGGATTTAACTCCTGATCCAATTCTGCCGCTCAAAGGCAGTCCTAAATACGCCAGCGCTACCGAAGCCGTGCGCTTTTTAGCACAGGCGACTTTTGGTCCAACTGCAAAAGATATTGATCGCGTTATCAGTCTCGGCAAAACCGCTTGGTTGGATGAGCAATTTGCCAAGCCGCAAACCAAGCATTTGGAGTTACTCGATAAACGCTTTGAACAGATTGGTTTGGTGGTTGAGCCGGCCAAGGATGACAATGAAGAAGGCTATCTGCGCGACCTACAGCGCAGTGATATCTGGTGGGAGGTTGCGCTCTGGGGCGATGACCAATTACGTCAACGTGTTGCCTATTCGCTCAGCCAGATATTAGTGATTTCCAATGTTTCCGATGTGCTCTACAACGATACGCGTGGCATCGCCAATTATCAGGATATTTTAGCCGCGCACGCATTCGGCAATTATCGCGATTTGCTCAAGGCAGTAACGCTCAATCCGATGATGGGCGAATACCTGAGCATGGTGCGCAATGAAAAAGCCGATACCAACCGCAATATTCGCCCCGATGAAAACTACGCGCGCGAACTCATGCAACTATTCAGCATCGGCTTAGTGCAATTGAATCTGGATGGCAGCATCAAACTGGATGAACAAGGTCATCCCATTCCCACTTACGACCAAGCCACCGTAAAAGAATTAGCGCGCGTGTTTACCGGTTGGAATATGGCCACTATTAAAAATTGGTGGGAGTGGACCGAGAGCGGCGCCAGCGAAATCCTGCCAATGAAATCATTTAATAATTATCATGATTTCAATGCAAAAACCCTATTCGCGAATCAAAAGGAATACGGTGATAAATCTATCGCTGCAAATAAAACTCCTGAGCAAGATGTTGATGCGGCGTTGGATATTATCTTTGCTCATCCCAACGTTGCGCCCTTTATCAGTAAACAGCTAATCCAGCGCTTGGTGACCAGTAATCCCTCGCCCGCCTATATCAGCCGCGTTGCCAGCGTGTTCAATGATAACGGCCAAAATATCAAGGGCGATATGAAAGCCGTAGTCAAAGCGATTCTGTTGGATGATGAAGCGCAAAATGGCTATAAAAACTCCCCGACAACTTTTGGCAAATTGCGTGAGCCACTGTTAAAAACGGCCCATCTTTGGCGAGCATTTAAAGGCACGGGTGTGCCGACCAAACTGGCGAATGATAATGTAACTCCGCCGCGTATTCGCTTTCACGACTCCAGCCGTTTACTTGGTCAACGCCCCTATGGTTCCTTTTCAGTATTCAATTTTTATCGCCCCGATTATCAACATCCCGGCGAATTAAAAGATGCCAATATGAATTCGCCCGAATTCCAGATACTCACAGAAAGTATGATTATGGCCAAAGCCTCCACGCTGAGTAGCGCCATCTTCTGGCGCGATACTCCCCACGACTGGCTTGAGCCCACCATAGACGGTTATTGGGGATCTTTTTCGCCCAGGTTGCATTTGGAGCGCGAGCGCGAATTAACCAAAAATCCAGCCGATTTATTGGATCATTTAAATTTAATTGTGATGGCCGGGCAGATGAGTCAGCCAATGTACGATTTGATTTTGACGCATCTGAACAACAATAAAGTGAATCCAACCTGGAGTACGGAAGGCCAAATGTGGCAGCGCGACTCTATGGTATACGAGGCGTTATTTTTTGTGATGGCATCACCTGAATATGCGGCGCAGAGGTAATTTATTATGAACACTATTACGCACAACCGTCGTCATTTTTTAAAACAGGCTGCCAGTATTGCACTGGGTAGTAGCGCCGCTTACACCACCAGCGCGGGTTTGCAATTGGCCAATGCATTGGTTGATCCTGCAGGTTCATACAAAGCCCTGGTGTGCATATTTCTATTTGGTGGCAATGACGCTTTTAATATGCTGGTGCCCACTGGTGACGATGAATATGCTGCCTACAAAGCATCGCGCCAAACCCTTGCAATCGAACAAGATAAATTGTTACCACTAACCAATATAAGTGGAACTGGCGTGCAACTCGGTTTTCATTCCGCCATGCCGCAGGCACAACAATTATTTAATTCAGGCAAGCTGGCGTTACTAGCCAACGTCGGTGCCTTGGTTGAACCTGTTTCAAAAACCACTTATCAGGGCAAAAAAGTACTGTTGCCGCCGCAATTGTTTTCCCACAATGACCAGCAAAATTTTTTGCAGAGCTTGCAATCCAGTGCGCGGCGCAATGGTTGGGCAGGGCGCGCAGCCGACGCGATGCAATCGATGAATACCAACCAAAAACTGTCAATGAATATATCGCTCACCGGTTCCAATATCTGGCAAAGCGGCAGCAATGTGGTGCCTTATTCAATTGATGCAGCAGGTATTAAAGAGCTGGAAAATTTCAATAAAAAGTCCAAAGACGCACGCGAGTTAAGTCGCGTGCAGGTTTATCAGGCTCTACTTGCGCAGCAGCAAGAGAATATTTTCCAGCGTGAATATGCACGCACCCAGACACTCGCGTGGGATTTGGCGGGAGATGTAAAAACAGCATTGGATGCACAAACACCGCTGCAAACTATTTTTCCAGCGGGAAATCCGCTCGCAGCTAATTTAAAAATGGTGGCGCAGATGATTTCTGCGCGCAGCAGTTTACAAGTTACCCGCCAAACTTTTTTTATCGGTATGGGGGATTTTGACACTCATGGTGACCAATTGCGCCGCCATGATATTTTGCTCGCGCAGTTAAGCGCGGCGCTGGAGGCTTTTTACAATGCCACAGTTGAATTAGGTATTGCCGATCAGGTTACAACTTTTACCACGTCCGATTTTGGCCGCACACTCACCAGTAATGGCGATGGCACAGACCACGGTTGGGGTAGTCATCAAATGGTGATGGGCGGTGCAGTAAAAGGTGGTGAAGTCTACGGCACCTTTCCCGACTTGGTTATTGGCGGCAAAGATGATGCAGGCGAAGGCCGGATTATCCCCACCACCAGTATGGATCAATATGCTGCCACCCTGGCAAACTGGTATGGGTTGTCTGCAGATAAGTTTATTGAGGTTTTTCCAAATCTGGCGCGCTTCAATAACACTGATTTGGGATTTTTTAAAACCTGAAATAAC
>DATIDX010000248.1:0-13085 GCA_035456025.1 Cellvibrio sp.
CGGCGTTTTGCAGCCTGCTGCATATCGATAAAAGCGAGCTGCTGGGCAGCGATATGGAGTCGCTACCCGTGCCCAATTGGCTCAAACCGCTGCTGCGCGCCGACGAGCAGGTTGGAGCTGAGTCCTATTGGCGCGATTACATCACCGAGCTGCGCGACCCCGGCGGCAATCCGCGCTATTACCGCATAGTGCGTTTTCCGGTGATTTACACCGAAGGGCAAACGCCGCAGGCCATCGCCAGCATTTGGATGGATTCTACCGAGCAGGTGGTGGCCAGCCAGCGCCTTGCCGACGTTAACCAGAACCTCGAAAACATCGTGGCCGAACGCACCCAGGAATTGATGCGGGTGAAGGACGAAGCCCTGGCGGCATCGCAAGCCAAAGCCGAGTTCCTCGCCAATATGAGCCACGAAATTCGCACGCCGCTGAATGCGATTATCGGCCTTGCCCATGTTGCCCTCGCGAGTAAACCCGATGCGCGCCAGCGCACCTATCTGGAAAAAATGCGCGGTTCGGGTGAGCACTTGCTGCAAGTGATCAACGACATCCTGAGTTTTTCGCGCATGGAAGCGGGCAAGCTCGTGCTCGACCACAGTGAATTTTCCGTCGACCAGGTAGTGGATAAAACCCTCGGCCTGATCTGGGAAAAAGCCGTCGCCAAAGGCCTGCGAGTCAATGTGGATATAGATGCGCAAATTCCACCGACGTTGGTGGGGGATTCGCTTCGGCTTGGGCAAATCCTTATCAACTTCTGCGCAAATGCGGTGAAATTTACCGACCAGGGCAGTATCAATATTCGCGTAACCAAAGTGCGCGATTGGGAGACGCGCGTCGAATTGTTATTTGAAGTGGAAGATTCCGGGATAGGTATAGATGCCGAACATGTTCAGCGTTTATTCCAGCCGTTCCAGCAGGTGGATTCTTCCAGCGCGCGGCGCTTTGAGGGCACAGGGTTGGGGCTGTCGATTTGCAAAAGCCTCGCCGATTTAATGAATGCGCGTATCGATGTAAAAAGCGCGCTGGGGCAGGGCAGTTGCTTCCGCCTGCGGGTGCCATTGGCAAAGGTGAATCATCAAGCCAGTGCGGATCCCATCGTGCAGGTGGCCTCGGCCACCGCTTCTATCGCCCCCATTAATTGCCAGGTATTGGTGGTGGAAGATAATGTGCTGAACCAGGAAATTATTGCGTCGCTGCTGAAAAATATGGGCGTCCAGGCGCTGTGCGTGGGTTCGGGGCCAGACGCGCTTGCGGCAATAGCCGAGCGATTATTTGATGTGGTGTTAATGGATATCCAATTGCCGGGCATGGACGGTGTGGAAACCACTGCGCATATTCGCGCGCTGCCAGAGGGCAAACATCTTCCCATCATCGCTGTAACGGCAAATGCGCTGCCCGGTGATAAGGAAAAGTATCTCGCCGCTGGTCTGGACGATTATTTATCCAAGCCGATTGACCCTGCCCATTTGTATTCTGCGGTAGCACTCTGGGCAGGTAAGGGGCGCCCGGTGGAAAATGTGTTGCCACCAGAACCCCCTGCAGCGGAAGGAAATAATGTTGAGTTGTTACAGGGGGGCGGCATAGACACGGTGCGCGCGCTCCACAACCTGATGGACAATAAAACCCTTTATCGCCGCTTGTTGGAACGCTTCGCGCAGGAGCGCGCGGGATTTCCCGCGCAGCTATCCCAGTTGCTGGCAACTAACCAACCAGAGGCGCTCAATCAGGTGCATTCATTAAAATCCCTCGCGGGCAGTTTGGGTATGAACCAACTGGAAACAATTTGTTTTAATCTGGAACAACATTTACTTAAGGGTACTTGGGATCCTGAGTTGCACAATCAATGGCTGGATCAATTGGACCGGGAGGTGACCGCCATGGTCGAGCAGATCAAACGCTACCTCGCATAGCGCAGGTGCGATACCAAATCGGAAGCGGCGTGTTATATTTTATTCGCCCCAAGGCATAGGTTCGAAAGTGATAACAAAATAAATTTCAATATTAGGAGCCTGTATGCACACTCTTATGGTGTTAACCGCTGGTTTTGTGTTGTTATTTTTTTGTTTGCTGGTTGCGCGTGCTGTGGCTGGTCCAGGCCTTGCACCCATGGTGCGGGCGACGCAAGTATTTATTCCGCTCTGGTTTATTATTGCTGCCATCAATATGTGGGTGGGCATTGAACAGGCCGGTTATAGCGTCGCAGAAGAGCTGCCAATTTTCCTGTTGAATTTTGCCCTTCCCGCAGTAGCGGCCGCCATGCTCTGGTGGCGGCTCACCCATTTAAAAAAGGGGACGTGAAAGGAGGTGCATTGTTTTTTACTTCGGGGCTTTGGCAATCAGGTTGTCGTGCGCGCGACAACCTTGCTACGGAAGCAACGCGCGCTATACAAACAACAGATGCGCGTGGGAAATTAAATACAACAGGCAACCTATGCCGCCACCGACAATAGTGCCATTGATGCGGATGTATTGCAGATCCTTGCCGATATTTAATTCAATCTGGCGCGACATCTCTTTACTGTCCCAACTTTTCACTGTGTCCCTGATGTGCCCGGTCAGGAATTTTGCAAAATCGGGAGCCATTTTTGTTGCGGCGTCTTCCATATGCTCATTCAGCGATTGGCGCAAACTTGCGTCTTCCGCCAGTGTTTTACCCAGCCATTGGCCGGCACCGGTAATTTTGCGGTGCAGCAAAGAATTTTCATCCTTGCAATCGCGTTTAATCCATCCTTTTACATCGCGCCACAAGGCCGCCATGTAGGTATTGAAGGTCTCGTCATTTTTCAAATAGCGTTTTATCTCTTCCGCCTTTGCAAAAAATTCCGGATCAGTTTTTAATTTTTCGATAAATTCATGCGTGTAATTATCAAACTTGATGCGCAGGGGGTGTTCCAGGTCCTCATTGATTTCATTCAGTAAACGGCTCGCCGCTTTGATCGCAATTTCGGCGCCCGCTTTTCCCACCCAGCCGGATGGAACAATTTTTTCGGCGACCGGATGCTCCTCTTTAAGCCATTGCACAATGCCCTCGGCGATAAATGCCTGGGTTTCTTCCTCGCGCAAAATCACAGCAAATTGGTTGATGCCCTCGTTCAAGAGCGCCTGATGGCGATTATTTTTGGTCATGACTTCCAATATCATGCCGGCCGAACCGGATAAATCGGTTTTATCCAGCATGGCGTGAATAGCGTTGGTTAAGAGTTTTTGTACCGCAGCGTCTTCAGTAAAATCCAGCACTCCCGCGATAGTGCGCACTAAATACGCGCCCATTTTTTCGGTGTTTGCCGGGGCACTCAGCCAATCGGCGGCTTTTTGTGCTGGGTCATGTTTTTGGATCAACGCCACCAATGAATCAGCATCCAGGAATTTATCGCGCACAAAGAGCGCGAGGTTTTCAGCAATTTTGTCTTTATTTTTAGGAATGATTTCAGTATGCGCCGACACCACCGGAATAGGTACGCGTTTGAATAAGGCGACTACCGCAAACCAGTCAGCGAGGGCTCCAACCATAGCGGCCTCTGCAATAGCGCGCACTAATCCAACCCACCAGAAGTGGGCCGGCAAAAATAATGTGGTGATAAAAATGAATACGGCGAATAACAAAAAATAGAGCGCGAGACGTTTGGATTTTTTAAGTTCTATTTCTTTTGTCATGCGAGGCAATCCTCCAGGGTGAGCTTTCGATTATCGCCGCTGGATGGATTGCCCTCAATAGCCAATTGGTTTGCTGTAGCAGGCTTGCATTGGCTTAGGCAGATTGCGCATCTGGAAGCATTACCATCCAACCTATACCGAATTGGTCGGTGACTTGGCCATACAGCGGTGACCAAAATGTTTTTGACAGCGGCATATCCACCTTGCCGCCTATGGCAAGGGCATCAAAAATCCGGTGTGCGTCTTCTGCCGCGTCTACCGTCAAGGTCAGGCGGAAACCGCTAAAACTGGTCGCATCGTCGCAGCCATCGGAGGCATAAATATTCGTGTCGCCGAGGGTGAAGTCCGCGTGCATGATTTTATTTTCAAAACCGGCTTGCAGCATGTCGGCTGGAACCGGGTCGGGGCTTTCATTAAAGCGCAGCATAAAATTCACTGTTGCGCCCAAATATTTTTGGTAAAACGTTAAAGCTTCTTCGCAGCGGCCGGAGAAAAATAAATAATTTTTCACCTGTACCTTGCGCAGGGCAATGGCATTGCGCAAGTTGTCTTCTTGTGCGCGCACCTTGCCGTCGGTGTCCACCTCTGCAAAATCTTCCGAGCTATAAAAAGTGCGGACTTCAATATCCGAATCTTCTTCCATAGGGTTGGGGCACTTCTTGACCCATTCAAGCGCTTCGTCCATGGATTTCACATTCCAGATCCAGAATCCGGCGATCAATTCGTTGGTTTCAGTGAACGGACCGGTAGTCACTATTCGTTTGCTGCCGCTGAACCTGACCCTCACCCCTTCGCTGCTCGGCTTAAGACCTTCACCGTATTCCATGATCCCGGCTTTAACCAGCTGTTCATTAAAATTCCCCATTGCGGTGAGCAGGGTTTCGCTGGGCATTTTTCCCGCCTCGGAACTCGGGGACGCTTTTACAATTACCATGACTTTCATTGCGGTATCTCCTGATAGGCCGTTATTAACCGTAAGTTTGTTGTTTTCATTGGATAGTCGAGCCAGCCCCACTCAAATCGACAGCCAGGAAAATATTCGTTCGTATATCGATGCTACAAATCGATAATTCAGCAACTTGGATCGAATCCTGCTTTTCATTAGATCGACCAGGGTTTCAGCTGTATAACCCACAGAATAGGCAGTTCTTATTGCAAATTTTGCATTAGTGACAGATTTTACATTTAAGGGGCAACCTGTATGAATAAACCGGCATCAACCAATATGCTGCTGGTCAATGCCGATCCTGAAGAGCGGTTGTCCCTTCAAACATTATTGGCACCATTTAATACTCAGCTGCAGCAGGTGCATTCGTTTGACGACGCGCTGCAAAAAATACCTGCCGCTGATCTGGCGGCGGTTCTCGTATATCTGTCGCCTTCACAAAGTGATGCGCTTGAGTTTGCGCGGTCTGTCCGCGCATTAAACCGCTGTGCGTCCATTCCCATTGTGTTTTTGGACGCTGAATCCAGCGCGGACTTTCCTGTCGAACAGCTATATGAATTTGGCGCGGTTGAATATTTACGTAAACCGGTTCCCGCCCCCGTGCTGCGCGCCAAACTCGCGCTCTTTCTTGAACTCTTCAGCAAAACGAATGACATTGAAGCGCGGATAAAATTGAGTGAGGATCGCTACCGCACCTTATGTAATTCAATTGACGAGGGATTTTGCACCTTCGAGATGCTTTTTGATGCGCAGCGGCGGCCGATTGATTATCGCTTTATTGAAGCCAATCCGATGTTCGAGGAGCAGACCGGCTTGCGTTCCGTTGTCGGAAAAACGGCGCGGGAGCTGGTGCCCAATCTTGAAGCGCATTGGTATGAAAGGTACGGCAATGTGGCCCTGACCGGCGAGCCGCTGAGATTTATTCAGGAAGCGCCGAGTATGGGGCGCTGGTTTGATCTGTATGCGTTTCGCACCGGTGGCGCGGACAGTGTGGTGGTAGCGGTTCTATTTAAGGATATTACGGCACAGAAACGCGCCGAACTTGAGCAGGAAAAATTATTCCGGCAAGTGCAGGCAGCCCACGCGCAAATGACGGAAGTGTTTCAAAAAGCGCCGGCATTTATGTGTACCTTTGACGGACCCCAACATGTTTTTAAAAACGTCAACGAAAACTATTTCCAGTTGATTGGTGTGCGCGATGTGATTGGCAAAACTGTCAGCGAAGCGCTACCGGAAATTGTAGGCCAGGGTTATGTACAGACTCTGGATGAGGTCTACGCCACCGGCAAATCTTTTGTCGGCAAAGATGTAAGTGTGATGTTGCAGCGACAAGCTGATGGCCCGCCGGAAGAGCGTATTGTCGATTTTGTTTATTTGCCGTTAAAAGATGCTGATGAAAAAATCTACGGCATTTTGGTGCACGGCATTGATATTACCGAGCGCAAACGCGCAGAAGATGAATTGCGCCGGCTCGCAACTGAGCTTGCGCAATCGAGTCAACATAAAACTGAATTCCTTGCGATACTCGCACACGAACTGCGCAACCCTTTGGCGCCCATCCGCAACGGTCTCGAAGTCTTGCGCCTCACCAGCGATGATCCAGCGGCATTTGCTGCAGTGCGCGATATGATGCAGCGCCAAGTCGATCAAATGGTGCACTTGATTGACGACCTCCTGGATATTGGGCGCATTAGTAGTGGCAAACTGAAACTCAAAAAGGAATGCGTCACGCTCAGTAAAATTGTCGCCATTGCAATTGAAAGTTGCACGCCGATCATTCACGCCAGCAAACATAAATTGACGGTTGATATTCCCGATGTGCCGATACTGCTCGATGCTGACCCGACGCGCTTGACTCAGGTGTTGGGCAATCTGTTGACCAATGCTGCAAGGTATACCCCAAGTGGTGGCCAGATTAATTTGTCTGCGCGGGTAATCAATAATGATGTTGCTATTGCGGTAACTGACAACGGTGTTGGTATACCGGCTGAATCTATTGCCAGCATTTTTGAAATGTTCACCCAGGTGGGGAACAACATCAATAGCACCCAAGGCGGCTTGGGTATTGGTTTGTCGCTGGTGCATCGCCTGGTGGAATTGCACGGTGGAACTGTGGCTGTGCAAAGTGAGGGTTCGGGTAAGGGCAGTCGTTTTATCGTGCGTTTGCCGCTGCCGGTTCATTGCAATAACGCGCAATTGGCAAGGGAGCTGACCTCGCCCGCCGTACCTGCAATAAAAAATAAAAGCCTGCGCATTTTAGTGGCCGATGATAATGTCGATGCAGCAGAATCCTTAGTTAATTTATTCCAGTTGCTCGGCCATCAAACCTATGTTGCTTACGATGGAATTGAAGCCTTTAACGCAGTGCAATGTTTTGTACCCGATATAGCATTTATTGATATCGGCATGCCCGGTATGAATGGACATAAGGTGGCATCCGCCGTTAAAAAGCAGGCGGATATAGCCCATGTTGTGCTGATTGCCTTGACCGGTTGGGGCGCGGCGCATGATCGCATTGAATCAAAGAGCGCCGGTTTTGATCACCATATGACAAAGCCCATGGACATCAATTTTGTAAAACAGTTACTGGCGGATTTTGTTTAACCCGGCATGTCTTTGTGGTTATTTTTTCCTTGCGCAGTTATGCAGCAAGCGCCTGCTCATGGGCGCAGCGTTGTGCGGTCAGATTGAATAAACAAACCTTCAAAACGGCGCGACTTTTTTATAACAGCGTCGCCAGTATTTTGAGTAAGCCCGGCAAATCGACCGGCTTTACCAGGTGGTGGTCAAATCCGGCATCGCGCGATTTTTGCCGGTCATTCTCCTGGCCGTAACCGGTAATCGCAATCATCAGGGACGACGCAGATTCCGGGCATTGGCGCAGTCGCCGTGCAAGTTCGTTACCGTCCATATCCGGCAATCCAATATCGAGCAAGCAAGCTTTCGGTGCGTCGGTTTTAATCCGTTGCAATGCCGCTTCAGCACTGTGCTCGACAATGACGCTATAGCCGGCGATTTCCAGGAACGCGCCCAGGGTGACGGCGGCATCGATATTGTCGTCCACAATCAATAATTTTTGCGGCGAGCTGACGGGTTTTAATTCTGGCATTGGTGTTTCAGCAGGCGGGGGGAGTTCGCTTGCGCGCGGCAAGGTGATGGTAAAAATGCTGCCTTTGTCGAGGCCGGGACTCTGTGCAGTCACGGTGCCGCCGTGAAGATTTACCAGGCTTTTGACAATCGCCAAGCCAAGTCCCAATCCGCCCTGCGAACGATCAGGGCTTCGTTCGCTCTGCGCAAACATTTCGAACACCCGCGCTATCACATCTTCCTCCATTCCAATTCCATCGTCCTGAATAGTGAATATCACCTTGGCCTGATCAACTTCCAGGGTAAGGGAGATATGGCCTTCGAGCGCCGTGTATTTCGCGGCATTATTCAATACGTTGGCAATGATTTGCACCAGCCGCTTCTGATCGCCGACCACCGGTGCCGGCACCGGAGCGTTATGGATAGTTAGTTGATGGCGGCGCGCATCCATCAGCGGCCGCACTTGTTCAATCGCACTGATGACGATCTGACGCGCGTCCTGGATGGTGGCGTCGAGCGTGACCAGCCCGCGCGACACCCGCGATACGTCCAGCAGGTCATCAATTAATTCGGTCATATGCTGCACCTGGCGAGAAATGATCTCGCTGGCGCTCTGGATTTTCTTGCGGTCGAGTGTGGGAATGCGCAACAAATTGGACGCAGCACTAATCGGCGCCAAGGGGTTGCGCAGTTCATGGGCGAGCATGGCCAGGAACTCGTCTTTGCGGTTGTCGATTTCGCGCATTTCGTATTGACGCTTGCGTGCGCGTATCGCGGAAATAGCGGCGCTCACCAGGGTAACGCTTCTTACCGGACGTTCGAGCAGCGTAATATTGCCGAGCATAAAATAACGGGTGCGCATGTCGGGCGTGTCATGTCCGGTATGGCGCAATACCAGGAATGGAAAATCGGACCAGGAGCTTTGATTATCCAGAAAAGGGCGGAGCGCTTTCAGGAAATCGTTAGACAGGGCTTCGTCTGCCAGTATCAATGCGCCGGCACCACGTTGTAATTCATGTATCACATCGCTGGGGCGGACGCAGATAAAGCATTCAATGCCCGCTTGTTCCAGCACGCCTGCAACGAGTCGACCATCCTTTCCTGTTGGGGTATGGATGAGTAGACGATTTTCAACAGTCATTATTCACCAGCTGGGTATTGAGTACCCCACTTGCGGTCACGCGGATATTCCGGGTGGAATATCACTATTCGCATGTTCTACCAAGGTCGCTACACCGGATAGTATTCCTTGAAAATTATCCAATACGGGTCCCACTTCGATTCCCCGTGAATTAATACTGAATTTCCGCAGCGTAGTTTCATGGGCGCTGCCGCGCTTCTTGAAGACGGATATCGCTTTCTCAACTGAGCCGCGCGATTCGAAATAACGCAGTATCAACACGTTATCGGCCATGTAGCTCACGTCCATGCCCGTGGTTAAAGTACCTACCATTCCCTGATGGACTCCGACCAGAAAAGTCACCACACCGCGCTGGCCTAAATAGGTCAACACTTCATGCAAGTGAGTGGTAAGGAATTTTGCATCTGGCATCGCATTCAGATAGCCATTCAAACTATCGATCACCACCACTTTTGCACCGCGATCTGCGGTGCCGCAAACCGCGTGCGCAAACTCGCCCGGCGACATTTCCGCCGGATCGATTTGATGTACGGTCAGCAGCCCCGAATCCAGCGGCCCCTCCAAATCCATACCAATTCCCTTGCTGCGGTTGAGCAGCGTATTGAGGGACTCTTCAAACAAAAAGATCGATGCCTTTTCGCCGCGCTGGGTCACCGACTTCACGAATCGCGTTGCCAGACTGGACTTGCCTGTGCCCGGTGGACCAGAAATAAGTGTGCTCGAACCTTCTTCTATTCCGCCACCGAGCAGCATGTCGAACGATTCAAGCCCGCTTTTAATTTGGCTGCGCGCAATTAATTCGCGCGATTCCGCCGCCACAATGCGCGGGTAGACAACAACTCCGCCAGTAACAATGGCGTAGTCATGGGGTCCACGGCGATAGGCGATGCCACGGTATTTCAACACCCGAACCACGCGGCGTTCCGCACCGTAATCAGAATCGGAGTGCTGCAAGGAAATAACGCCGTGGGCGATACTGCGAACCTGCAGGTCGCGCCGCGCTGAGGATTTGTCATCAAGCAGCAGTGCAGTGCAGGAACGCTTGGCAAAATACTGTTTGAGCCCGAGCACATGTCTGCGATAGCGCAGGGCGCTACCAGACAGAAGTTGTAACTCTGAAAGCGAATCCAACACCACGCGAGTCGGAGCTAGCTCTTCAATTTTTTCGAGAATAAGATTATTCGTTTCACCGAGTTCTACTTCCGAGGGATGAAGCGCGGTGTATTGCTCATCAGGATCGAGTAGGCCGTCATCCGGAATTACCTCGTGAACCGTTACGCCGTCCATGGAAAATCCATGGGCATCGGCCACTGCGCGCAACTCGATATTATTTTCAGCGAGCGTTATATAAAGGACTTTTTCACCACGTCGCGCGCCTTCAATCAAAAATTGCAACGCCATGGTCGTTTTGCCTGAACCAGGGTCACCTTCAAGCAGGTAAAGGCGCTCTTTCGTCAGCCCTCCACCCAGAACGTAGTCGAGACCGGGTATACCGGTAGAAATAAAATCTTTGCTCACCGCGTTTTGTACAGCCATGTGGTATTCCTTAGGATGGGAGAGGTGTTACCCATGAAATCGGCTCTTGTTGGCCGCGCATTAACTGCACCAATTCCTGGGCAGTTACCCTACAGTCGTCATGCATACAGCCTCAACGGCTTACTCATGCGAAGGGGGACTGGCTTGGCTCAATAGTGGTTCACTGGTTGATAACCGCGAGACCTTGAGCACGCCTTCCCATCCCTACCTAAGCATAATTGGCGCCAACTTTGAGGCGCCCGTATTTCGCGATTATTCCTGCGAAAAGCCTCGCTCTACGGCTTGGCCTTCGCGCCGGTTGGCTTGAGTAGCAGCGCTGTAGCACGCAATTTTTCCCGATAATTGTAAAAATTTCCCTGGGCGATGAATGCATCAATACCGTTTCAGCGGAGCAGGTTACGCCAGGGTTCCTTTACCAACCAGCCTTGCGCAATCGGTGTTAATTATTGTCGTGCAGGCAAAGATAAAGTTGATCTACCCAAGCAGGAACCACGTAGACATGCTTTAACAACTAAGTGAACCTGGCTGCGAACCACAAATGAAAGCAATTTTCCCACCGAGGCTGAGATGAACGCGCAGGCAATCACCGGGAAATCATTATTAAAGTACGGCTTTATTGCTGTGCCCGTTGCTTTCGCCGGCTTCCCACTCTATGTGCTTGCACCAGATTTTTTTGCGACCCGTTACGATCTTTCACTGGCACTACTCGGCACACTGCTACTCGTCATTCGGATATTCGATGCGGTTCAAGATCCATTAATTGGCTGGCTCACGGATAAGTTACAAAAACATTTTGTGCTTATGCTTTGCATCGCCGGAACGATGTTATGCCTTGCAGTGTTCGGTCTTTTTAACGGTCACTTCTTTTCGCCCGCGCTTTGGTTCTCGCTGTGCATGATTTTTGCGGTCAGCGCCTACAGCGTGTTGACGATCGTATTAGGAGCGCGAGCCACACTATGGACATCAGACACCAATGCTCAGACCAGAATTGCCGGCGCGCGCGAGGCGTTTGGAATTATCGGGCTTGTTATTGCGGTGTCGGTACCGACATTACTGGCACAATGGATTGAGCAAGACGAAGTTTATCTGTGGTATGCGGGAATCCTGTCCCTATTAATGCTTATCGGCATTATTTGTTTCTCCCGGTTGCCAGTTCCCTCGGCAGCGATCACTGCAACTAACCAACACACGTCGCTGCTAACAGCGATAAGCGCACTACCCATAGAAAGTTGGCGACTTTTTATGGTGTACGGCGTGAGTATGCTTGCATCCAGTATCCCTGCGATCTTGGTGATTTTTTTTGTGCGCGACCTTATCGGTGCAGAACAATTAACCGGTTTATTTTTATTGCTTTATTTCCTGTCCGGTGCGGCCGCTATGCCGCTGTGGAAAAAAATCAGCGCGCGCTATGGAAAATATCAGGCCTGGTGTTTTGCAAATATTCTCGCCGTGGCCGGCTTTATCTGCGCTTTTTTTTTGGGCACCGGCGATGTATGGCCTTATGCGGCCGTGTGTCTGGTGTCCGGCCTCGCATTTGGTGCTGATTTAACGCTGCCTCCTTCCATCCTTGCTGATCACATTCATGCGCACGACAACCGCGCCTGTGCAGGATCGCATTACGCGTTTTTGGCATTCATCAGTAAAGCCAGTCTGGCACTGGCTTCCGCGATAGCGCTACCCGTGCTTGATGCAGCGGGTTTTAAACCGCAGGCGGTTAACTCGGCGGCGGCACTTGCAACACTCGCCGCCGCCTACGCGCTAATTCCCTGCGTGTTGAAATTGGTGGCAGCGGGTTTGCTGTACGGCTTTTTTATTCGATCAGGTTCAGGAGGAAATAATGAAAATTTTCAAAATCATGGCAACAATCGGAGTTCTCATCACGCTTAGCAGTTGCGCCGCCAATAATATGGATCACTACAAAGACACAACACCGCGCGCTGATATCAAGGAGTATTTTAATGGGCCGATCAAAGCCTGGGGCATAGTGCAGGATTGGCGTGGTCGCGTTGTACGTCGGTTTGATATCGAGCTGGTAGGCGAATGGAAGGGTGATGTCGGCACCTTGACCGAACATTTCGAATATTACGACGGTGAAAAACAACAGCGCGTGTGGACTATCAAAAAAATCGCCGATGGCACCTTCGAAGGAACCGCCTCCGATATTATCGACAAAGCCACAGGTAAAGCCGAAGGCAGTGCCGTGCGCTGGAATTACGTGATGGATCTGCCGGTGAAAGACACAACTTATAAAATTCGTTTTGACGATTGGATGTGGCTGATGAATGATGGTGTATTGATCAACCGCTCTTATTTGAAAAAATTCGGCATCACCGTTTCCGAACTGACTATTTTTATGCAGAAGCAGCCATTAGTGCAGAAACAACCATGACCGCAGAAAAAACTTTGACTGCAGAAAAAACTATGAACGGTGCCTATCAAAATCAGATCGTCTGGATTATCGGCGCCAGCAGCGGAATTGGAAGTGCGCTGGCGCGGGAGCTCTCCACGCGCGGCGCTATTCTTGCGCTGTCTGCACGCCGCAAGGATGAACTTGATAAATTAAATGGTCAATTAGGCGGGCGCCACAAAGTGTTTGCACTGGATACCACCGATGCCGCAATGACCATGCGCACTGCGCAAGCCATTAGCGCCGCGTTTGGGCGGATTGATCGCATTATATTTTTAGCAGCCGCTTACGCGCCAATGAAAACAGATGCGCTGGAT
>DATIDX010000249.1:0-2373 GCA_035456025.1 Cellvibrio sp.
TCATGGGCAGCCGCCAGCCCAGCCATTAACATCCCCGCCGCAACCAAACCGATTTTGTTGATGAACATTTCTGTCTCCACTTTATTAAATTATTCAGTTTATTTTTCTTAACCGATGTTCGACAAAGAATCCGGTTATGCCGCTGAATGTCAACAGGAATCCAAATAACATGAGCAATCGATTTTCTGTTTGGGAAACCGTTTTTCCGGCTCGATAGAGTTCGTGAAGTTGATAAGTCCTTGATCCACCTTCAGCGGCGACAACAAATACTTCACCTTTATAATCGTTGGTGAGCAAATAGGTTTCAGCTTTCCGCTGATCCATTTCCTGCTTTTTTGCGATCAATATTTTACGCAAGTTAGCTACCTCTTCTGGTGGATATGCAAAACCAGGTACTAGATCAAAATTGGATTTCCAGTTATCGAAAATTAATTTGGATTCGCCTTCTTTGACAATTCCTTCTGAAAAATAGGGGTATTGTAGGTTTGGAAATATCAGCCCCAGATGCCCAGCGGAAATTAACGTCAAACCTAACACAAAGGCAATTGCCGAACTAAACAACCATTTCTTGATGGAATGAATGCGAACTTTCGTATGATTATTTATCTGCGCTGCAATTGCCGGTATTTGTAAGAACTGGCGGTCAAGTTGCGCAAGATTTAATCCTTCTAAAAATTGTTTTGCATCCACGGCAAAAGCAGTGAGGACAGCGGAAAATATCTCAGCTGAGGGCACCGATTTATCATTTTCCAGTTTGGACAAATAGGATTGCTCAATTCCTATAGCTTCTGCTGCCTGTGGTTGGGTCCAGTTTTTGTCAGTGCGCAGCTGTTTTAATTTGTCGCCCAAGGTCATGACATGCTCCTTTAAGTTATTGTTTATGCAGCAAGTCTTAAGTATTCCTGTATGACTTGGAAGCTGAATATCGAGGAATGTAAAGGAATTTGCAGTGCTTGGGTAATCTTGCGTAAAAATTATTGCGCTTGTGGTGGATCGGCGTAGTTTTTCATGGTCGGAAACTAATGCACGATCAATTTAAAGGAGCGATGATGAGTACACGCCGTGAATTTTTAACCACCAGTGCGATTGCCGGAGCGGCTCTCGCAACGCCCGCTGTATTGGCAGCATCTACCCCAGCGACTAAACCTATGCCTAAATTACAACACCACGTTTTTTTCTGGCTCAAAAATCCTGACTCAAGTGCCGACCGCACCAAATTGATTGCGGGGGTCAAATCCCTTGCGGCAATTGAAACGGTGCGCAGTTTTCATGTGGGTGTGCCTGCATCGACTGAAAAGCGCGAGGTAGTGGATAATTCTTATCACGTATCCGAGTTGCTCGGATTTGATGATGTGGCCGGGCAGGATGCTTATCAGGTTCATCCGCTGCATAAAAAGTTTATCGATGAGCACCAGCATTTGTGGAGCAAAGTGGTGGTTTATGATGTGCTCGCGGTTGACTAAACCATTGCCGGAATAAATTTGGATAATAAAAACCCCGCTGCGAAATCCGGAGCGGGGTTTTTATTAGCGGGAATTATTTATACAGTTTTATAACTCAATGTCGTAATCAATAATGACCGGCATATGACTGGAGAACTGCTGGGTTTTATAGATAGCGGCATACTCCACTTTGGGGCCGAGGCTATTGGATACCACTTGGAAATCGGTGCGCCAGCCATCGCCATCATCTTTCAAACCTTTGGGCCACCAGCTGTATTCATCGCCGTCTTTATTGACTTTGCGGAAGGCATCTACATAACCAATCTGGTTAAACAATTGGCTTAACCATTGGCGCTCGTGGGGTAAAAATCCGGAGTTGTGCTGGTTGGCGGTACTGTTGCTCACATCTTTAGGTGTGTGTGCCATTTGCCAATTGCCGCAGAAAATATACTCGCGGCGTTTGCGGGTAATTTTGTCGAGGTGCGCCTGGAAGTCATCAAAGAATTTGATTTTTACTTCTTGGGATTCCATCGCCGAACTGGCCCCGGGGGCGAGTAGGGAGCCGATGCTTAATTGCTCAAAGTCTACTTGCAGGTAGCGGCCTTCCATATCGACGCCCGAAGCAAAACCCAAACCATAAATAAGTGCTTTAGGTTGCATGCGCGTATAAATAGCAACGCCGTTGTAATGTTTGGTGCCTGAATCGAAAAAATAGGCGTGGTAACCCTTGAGTTCGAACTCGGGCTTTTCCAGCTCGCGCTCCAACGCGCGGAGATCTTGCAAGCAGATGAAATCTGCATCTTGATTGGCGAGCCAAGTGTATAGGCCGCGTTGCGCCGCCTGAAAAATACCATCGACGCTAAGACTGATAACTCTCATGTTAGCCCCTTGATTACGGACTGTGTATCATACCCGAGCTTTGTGTGATTGT
>DATIDX010000250.1:0-14336 GCA_035456025.1 Cellvibrio sp.
GATAAAGAATCGGCCGAAAAAATTCTTGCGTTGATTGATGCTCTTGAGGATCTGGACGATGTGCAAAACGTCTACACCAACGCCGATATTTCGGAAGAAATTATGGAGCAGTTGGGTTAATTAACCTCACGCATATCGCAAAAGCCGCCATGTCGTATTGCTGTCGTATACAAAACGGCAAATTTAACGAACTCTGGCGGCTTTTACACATAGCGAGGTGAGTGTCATGGATATGAAAATCAATAAAGAAATAGTGCGCCGTGAGCGTGAATTGCGCGCATGGACCCAAAGCCATCTGGCGGAAGTCGCCGATTTAAGTATGCGCACCGTGCAGCGCATTGAACGCACTGGCGATGTATCAATGGAATCGGCGAGTGCATTGGCTGCAGCATTCAATATGGAATTGGCGGTGTTAATGGAGTCACCGGACGTTGCAGTGGTTTCCAGTCCCCGTCGTTACACATTATGGAGTGCGCTCGGGTTAATCGGGTCAACCTTGGTGGCATTGGGTTGGTGGTCGAGCGCGTCTGCCGAACAAGTGATGGTGAGTCTTTCGATTGAGGCTGCCGGGCAAACTTATTCCGACATGAAGTTGTTGAATGAAATAGGCAGCGACGGTGAGATGCAACTGGATAATCAGTTTCGCATGTTGTTCAACACCGAACGCAAGGGTGAGTATTTGCTCCTCAACGCCAAAATTTATCATTTTGCTGATAATCAATATCGATTAGTTTCATCGCCAGCAATGTTGATTGCGGATCTGCAGCCCGCTTCACTGCGCTTGGATCTTCCTGACGGACAAAGAGTGAACTTTCAGTTATTAGCCGATTTTTGAGTGAGGTTAACTTTATCCCGCTTGCACCACCGTAATTCCCATGCAACACTGCGCCATAACTACTGTATATAGATACAACCTATGGCGCTTATCCTCGGTATTGACCCCGGCTCCCGCAAAACCGGATTTGGCATTATCAATGTCATCGGCAGCAAATACGAATACATCACCAGTGGTGTAATTCGTATGAAAGATGCCGATGAGTTGCCTGCGCGCCTGAAAGTTATTTTTGATTCCCTCACGCAAATTATTGAGCAGTACTGTCCGCAAGAGATGGCAATTGAACAAGTCTTTATGGCCAAGAATGCATCATCAGCATTGAAACTTGGGCAGGCGCGGGGCGCGGCGATAGTGGCGGCGACGGCGCAAAATGTTCCCGTGTCAGAATACGAGGCGCGCAAGGTCAAGCAATCAGTTGTTGGCAATGGCGCAGCCGATAAGCTCCAGGTGCAGCACATGGTCAAAACCTTACTGCGCCTGCCTTCTTCCCCACAGGAGGACGCGGCCGATGCTCTAGCTGTCGCTCTCTGCCATGCCAATACCCGTGATCACTTGATTCGTATGGCGGGTTCATCCAGCTTCCGTCGCGGGCGAATAGTGTAATTTATTAGCCCATTGGATTTTTTCCCCCTGATGACTCGCTGTGGGTGACGTCCGCAGTTAAAGTCCTTACAATTGGCAGCCAAAATACTGTTTATAAAAACAGCTCACCCTTTCCGATGGAAAACGAATTCTATGATTGGACGTTTGCGCGGAGTGCTTTTGGAAAAACAGCCACCCTACCTGCTCCTGGATGTAGCGGGGGTTGGTTACGAGCTGCAAGCACCTATGACTACCTTTTATCGTTTGCCGGGTGTCGGTCAGGAGATAGTGCTGCACACCCACTTATCCATTACCGAAAACCTGCATCAACTTTTTGGCTTCATCGAGCAGCGCGACCGTTCGCTATTTCGCACTTTAATTAAGGTCAACGGCGTTGGACCGAAACTGGCGATTGCTATTTTGTCTGGTATGGACGCCGACGATATCGCTCGCTGCGTGCGTGACGACAATATCAATGCTTTGACCAAAGTCTCTGGAATTGGCAAGAAAACTGCCGAGCGCCTGGTTATTGAATTGCGCGACCGGTTGAAAAACTGGGATATGCCGCAGGGCGATTTGATTGCACACAGCGAGATCCAAAGCATTGCCACCAATAATGAAGTGTTTGCCGAAGCCGAGAGTGCGTTGATTGCTTTGGGCTACAAACCGGCCGATGCCGCTAAAATGGTGTCGCTTGCCGCCAAGCAGAAACCGGATGCGCGCAGTGAAGAGCTGATCCGCACTGCGCTGCGCGCTATCGCCGGATAACTCTAAGCATGGCTGAATAACGATGATAGAAACAGATCGCTTGATTGCGCCCGCTGCCAAAGAGCGCGAAGACCATCTTGACCGCACTGTGCGTCCTAAGTCGCTAGCTGATTACGTCGGGCAGCCGGCTGTGTGCGAGCAAATGGAAATCTTTATTGGTGCTGCACGTAAGCGTGGCGAAGCTTTGGATCATACCCTGGTATTTGGTCCGCCTGGTTTGGGTAAGACAACACTGGCCAATATCATCGCCAACGAAATGAATGTTTCACTTAAAAGTACCTCTGGCCCAGTGTTGGAAAAAGCGGGTGATTTAGCGGCCTTGCTCACTAATCTTGAGCCTGGCGACGTGTTGTTTATCGACGAGATCCATCGTTTGAGTCCAGTTGTGGAAGAGATCCTTTATCCTGCGATGGAGGACTTCCAGTTGGACATTATGATCGGTGAAGGCCCGGCAGCCCGCTCGATCAAGTTGGATTTGCCGCAATTTACGCTGGTCGGTGCTACCACTCGGGCCGGTTTGTTGACCTCACCTTTGCGCGACCGTTTTGGTATCGTTCAGCGGTTGGAATTCTATAATGTCGCCGATCTCACCCACATTGTGGCGCGCTCAGCAACTCTCTTGGGGGTGATAATGGATACAGCGGGTGCAGCAGAGGTAGCCAAACGCTCGCGCGGCACTCCCCGTATCGCCAACCGCCTCCTACGTCGTGTGCGCGACTACGCCGAAATAAAAGGCGACGGGATAGTTACCGCACAGATGGCGGATAGTGCGCTCAATATGCTCAATGTCGATGAGCGGGGATTTGACCATATGGATCGTCGGTTGCTGACGGCAATGATGAACAACTTTGATGGCGGCCCTGTGGGTGTGGAAAGTTTGGCCGCCGCAATGAGTGAAGATCGGGGAACTATTGAGGATGTAATAGAGCCTTATTTGATCCAACAGGGATTCATGGCGCGCACTCCGCGCGGCCGGATTTTAACTAGTAACGCATACCTTTATTTTGGAACACCGATGCCCAAGCGTTTGCAGGATTCGGCGGAATAATTATTTATGCATCCCTTTAGCATCGCGCTGCGAGTTTATATTGAAGATACGGATGCGGGTGGCATCGTGTATTACGTCAATTATCTCAAGTACATGGAGCGTAGCCGTACAGAATTTTTACGCAGTTTGGGCTATGATAAGCCCGCAATTTTAGAAGATGGTTTGCTATTAGTTGTGCATACTGCGCAAGTTAATTACCGCCGTCCCGCACGCCTCGACGATCAATTGCATGTGAGTACACAAATTGAGAGGTTGGCGCGGGCTTATATTGAGTTCAAACAGCAGGTGTTGTGTGGTGGTCGAATATTGTGCGAAGGCGTAATTCGTATCGTTTGCGTCAATGCGGCAACCATGAAACCCACGGCAATTCCCGCTGGTATGCATCGTAAACTTGATCAAATTTTCCACAATCAAATGTAAGAGTTAAATAACAATATGCCAGAAACTAAACCGAGCCTGTCGATACTGCACCTCATTGTAGAGGCCAGTTTTTTAGTGCAAGTAGTCATGCTGATTTTATTTTTAGCATCAGTTATATCCTGGGTGATGATCTTTCAACGCGAAATCTATCAGCGTAAGGCATCTTCAGCATTCGCATACTTTGAAAAGCAATTTTGGTCAGGTATAGATTTGAACCAGCTTTATCGTCAAGGTAATGGTCGCAACGAGGTTGTAGAGGGTATCGAAAATATTTTTCGCGCAGGATTTAAAGAGTTCACCCGTTTGCGTCAACAAGCAGGTGCTGACTCAGATGCAATCATGGAGGGATCTATGCGTGCAATGCGTGTAGCACTTGCACGTGAAGGGGAAAAGCTTGAAGAGAATTTACCTTTTCTTGCGAGTGTTGCGTCAGTTAGTCCGTACATTGGTTTGTTGGGAACAGTGTGGGGAATCATGATGTCATTTCTTAATATCTCCAACGCGGGTCAACCAAGTTTAGCCACTGTGGCTCCAGGCATCGCCGAGGCTCTGATCGCTACCGCAATGGGGCTATTCGCAGCGATTCCAGCTGTGCTTGCATACAACAAATACTCAGCTCGTGCTGAAAGCTTAATGGGCAATTACCAAACATTTGCGGAAGAATTTTCTGCAATTTTACATCGTCAGGTTCACAGCAAGTAACGCTGCGCTACATTGAGAGATAAATACGGGTTAAAAAATGTCTGGATTTGCGCCACCAGTTAAAAAGAAATTAAAAGCGGAGATCAATGTGGTTCCGCTCATTGATGTTATGTTGGTGTTGTTGATTGTATTTATGATCGCGGCACCCATGATGACTCAAGGTATTAAAGTAGAACTACCGCAGGCCGCATCCGAGCCTGTTGAGACTAAGGATGACGAGCCAATCACCGTATCCGTAAAAGCAGACGGGGGTTACTACATTGACTTGGCGGGAGATCCCGAAAAACCGCGCCCCTTGGCTGAAATTAAATCGATAGTGAGTAAGGTGCTGGCAGAGAAACCTAACACCTTGGTGTTCGTGCAGGGCGATAAAAAAGTCGAATATGGTGTGATAGTGACGTTGATGGGTGAATTAAAGCTGGCGGGAGCACCTTCTGTCGGCTTGATTACGGAGCCTCCGCGCTAGGTTTTTTATGAAGTTGGAAAAATCGTTATCATTACCAACGTTATTAAGTGTTTTATTGCACGGTACGTTATTGGCGCTTTTTTTAGGTAATTGGGATTTTTTTAAAGAAAAGGAAGAGCCTTATAAGCCTCATTATGTAACAGCGACCCTGGTTGATTTAAAGCCCAAGGCGAAAGCTGCGCCGCAGCAGGTTCATGAGCAGGTATTGGACTCCAAAGCTTATGAGGATCTTAAACATCTTAAAAAGCAAGATGAGCAGCGTCGCAAAGAAGCGGAAGCCCTTGTGCAGCAACAGAAGGACCAGGAGGCAAAGGCCGCTGAAGCGGAAAAAGTAAAACAGCAGAAAATTAAAGAAGAAGAGGCAAAAATCGCCAAAGCCAAAACTGAGAAAGCTGAAGCAGAAAAAAAGAAAAAAGCAGAAGAGGAGCAAAAGCGTAAGGCAGAAGCAGCGAAAAAGACTAAACGTGAACAAGAAGCTCAGGAAGAGCGAAAAAGGGTGCAAGCGGCCTTACAAAAAGAAGAAAAAATGATTAGCGAATCTAATGATGACGTAAACACGAAGAGTTACGAAGAAATGCTCATCGAGCGTGTGGAACAAAATTGGAGTCGTCCTCCATCCGCACGTAATGGACTTGAGGTGGTGTTGGAAGTAAATATGTTACCCACAGGAGTTGTCACGGGTTTGCGGGTCATAAAAAGTAGCGGTGATCCAGCATTTGATCGGGCGGCGGAGCAGGCAGTTAAGCGCGTGGATCGTTTTACCGAGGTAATGCAAATTCCTCCTGATATTTTTAACCAATATTTTCGTGTATTCAGATTCACATTTAGCCCAGAGGATTTAAGGTCGTGAAACGTTATTTATTGTTATGTCTTATATTTGTCGCTGGCGTTGCCCATGCGCAATTGAATTTGAAAGTTACCAAAGGTGTTGATAATCCAACCAAAATTGCTGTTGTGCCATTTGCATGGGGAGGCGGTAAATTAACGGAAGATATTGCCAAAATCGTGGGTAATGATCTGCAGTTTTCGGGACAATTTGAGGCCATTGCCTCAGAGCGATTATTATCCTTTCCTCGGTCTGAGGCAGAGATTCACTATCGCGATTGGAAAGTGTTGGATGCAGAGTATTTACTGATTGGCTCCATAACCCAGCAAGCTGGTCGCTACTATGCGAGTTACGAACTGTTTGATGTTGTGCAGCAAAAGCGCGTTTTTGCAAAACTGACTGTTGATGGTACCGACGCACAATTGCGTGATATGGCGCATCATATAAGTGATAAGGTATACGAAACTATTACTGGTATTCGCGGCATATTCTCAACCAAATTAATATATGTAGAGGCATTCAAGAAGCCTCAAAAATATCGTTTGATGCTTTCGGATATTGACGGATTCCGTCCTCGCATGTTGTTAGAATCTCGCTATCCACTATTGTCACCTGTATGGTCGCCAAATGGGCAGCGTGTTGCCTACGTATCTTTCGAAGCGGATAACAAACCGGCAATTTATATTCAGGATATTGCTACAGGAAGGCGTCAACAAATGACCAGCTTCAGAGGCTTGAATGGTGCGCCGGCGTGGTCTCCGGATGGTCAAAAGTTGGCCATGGCCCTATCAAAAGACGGCAATCCTGAGATTTATGTTATGAATGTGCTGACGCGTCAGCTCACTCGTGTCACTAATCATTTTGCAATTGATCACGAGCCTTCCTGGTCGGCAGATGGTGCCTCGCTTTTCTTTACGTCAGATCGCGGCGGAAAAGCACAAATTTATCAAGTCAATCTCGCGAGCATGCAACAGGAGCGTGTGACGTTTGATGGGGATTATAATGCGCGTGGACGCGTCTCTCCTGACGGCAAAAGTCTCGTTATGTTAAATAAGCGGCCTGGAACTTCTTATCACATTGCTGCGCAAGATATAAAATCTGGCAATTTACGCATTTTGTCCGAGACAAATTTGGACGAATCGCCTACTATAGCGCCCAATGGCGCTATGCTAATGTATGCGACTCGTTCTGGTGGTAAAGGAGTATTGGCGGCCGTGTCTCTCGATGCGCGTGTCAAAATCCTCCAGCCTCCAAAACAGGGTGATGTGCGGGAACCCGCATGGTCGCCATTCTTTAACTAAATCCCCGTAAAACAGATCAAAACTTCATTGGAGTTACACACACATGATCACCAAAGCAATCAAGCAAGGTCTCACTTTGGCTGTTGTTATGTCTTTCCTGGTTGGCTGTTCAAGCAGCGACAATAAAGCAACTGAGCCAACTACCACTGGTACTGCCGCTCCTGTTGAAAGCACCACTCCTGAAGCTGCATTGTCAAATGTTGTTTACTTCGACTTTGATCAATACTCTTTGACTGCTGAGAGCCGTGCTGTTTTGTTGGCTCACGCTGACAAGTTGAAAGGTGCTTCAGCTGCAGTGCGTTTGGAAGGTCATGCTGATGAGCGCGGCTCACGCGAGTACAACATGGCTCTGGGCGAAAAGCGTGCTAACGCTGTTCGTGACTTCCTCGTAACTCAAGGTGTCAACGGTTCTTCTCTGGAAGTTGTTAGCTTCGGTGAAGAGCAGCCAGCTGCTACTGGCAGCGACGAAGCTTCTTGGTCTCAAAACCGTCGTGTAGAAGTTAAGTACTAAGAGTCTGAGCCCGTATGCTGAAAAATCTGCTTGCTGTTGCTCTAATCGCTTCAGCTCCAGTCTTACAGGCGCAAGTACGGGTTGTTGAGTCTTCGCCCCAGGGTGCTCGCTCTGGGGTGGCTCAATCTGATCTGCCTGCCTCTGCTGAATCTGATGTTTATTCCCAAATGCAAGCTCTCCGAGAGGAGATCACAATATTGCGTGGTCTGATAGAAGAGCAGGCTCATGAGCTTAAGCAGCTCAAACAATTACAGCTGGATAATTATATTGATCTCGACCGCCGCTTGTCTGGTGGTGTAGCTGCGTCTGCCACTACAGTAGATAAATCTACGGATATTGCCTCACCGTCTCCCAAAGTTTCAACCTTGGCTGAATCTTCCAGTGAGAGCGACACTTATAAAGCCGCTTACGATTTATTAAATCAAAAAGATTTTGATGGTGCGGTATCTGCCTTTGAAGAACATTTAAGCCGTTTTCCTAATGGTGAATTTGCCAGTAACAGTCATTATTGGCTCGGCAAAATTGCTATGTTGAAAAAGGATTACCCTCAAGCCAAGCGCTGGTTTACCGAGCTCATAACCAACTTTCCTAGTGCGGCCAAAGTGCCGGATGCTCAGCTAGATTTGGGTAAAGTATATTTTTTCACGGGAGAACAGGCAAAAGCCAAGTCTTTGCTGTCTGAAGTGGCTGCCGGTAGTAGCGACGCGTCGAGGTTGGCACAAAAATTCCTCGCTGACAATTTTTAGTATTTCATTCTAATCGTTTAATCATCGCTTCTTCTGAAAAAGAAAGAGGCTTCTCTTGCGAGAAGCCTCATAGCGTGTCCAGTTTTGGGTTTTAGTACTCTTTCGGTACCTCGGCATCCTGCAGAAAGCCCAATTTCGCCAGATTTGATCCCTCCAACTTCCGTATGTCTTTTAATCCCTAAGCATCCCTGGTTGGCGCAAACGTTTATCTTCCTAATTCCCTCTACACATGTCCTTATTGTTAACTCCTGTAAACTGATTCCTTATCTTTCCATGAGGCATGCTTCCATTCGGTATCCTGAGGGAAAATTTCCTTTTTGCTTCAAACTCCTTTTTGTTGTGGTTTCAGTCTTCCTTGATCAGTTCGCCACAGTGCTCGTCCTTGATATGATCATTCTCTCGTAACTATTGGCCTGTTGATAGTCGCTAAAGACCTAATTGTTTGTAGGAAATTGACTAGATGTGCGTATGCTTATGTCCAGCTGCAGATATCTACCAAAGCTGGAAAAGCATCCGTTTGGATGACTAATTTGGATTTAAGTAAAGTACACTTCATCATAAGTTGGCATTTTACGAGTGAGGTTCCATTGAGCATGTTCCAATTTCTTTTCGGTTTTAGAGCACTAATAGGTTGTTATATCGCGATATTGATTGTTGCAAGTCCCTCTGCCGGTGCAGATCAGCTTCAAAATGCACATGCCTATCAACTGGAGTATCTGATCAAGCTTGATCCTAGTCGGCAGGGAGCTTTGGTTACCGTTAAGGTTGATAAAGGGCAATTGCTGAAATATTTGCGTTTTGATAATAAACGGAACACTTATTCTGATATTCATGCGAATGGGAAGCTCACTCTTAAAAATAAACAAATCATTTGGGAGTTGCCTTCCGGTCCAGCACAACTTTCTTTTTTTGTATTGCTAACTAATGAGCGGGATAAAGGAAAATTTGATGCATTGGTGACGAAGGATTGGGCGATCTTTCGTGGGGATGATTTAATTCCTCCCGTTTATACCAATGAAGCCGTGGGTGCTTATGCTAAAGCATCAATGGAAGTGTTGTTGCCAGAAGGGTGGGGCAGTATTGAGACCGGATGGCCTAGGAAAAAAGACAATTTATTTATTATCGACAATCCTGACCGCCGCTTTGACCGCCCAACAGGGTGGATGATCGCAGGGAAAATAGGTACACGTCGTGCGACTGTAGCTAAAACGTCAATCGCAGTCAGTGCACCGAAAGGTGAAAATTTTCAGCGCATGGATTCGTTAGTTTTTTTAAATTTTGTTTGGCCAGAAATGCACTCCGCTTTTAAAAAAACGCCGGAAAAATTATTAGTTGTTGGGGCGGGCGATCCTATGTGGCGCGGTGGGCTTTCAGCTTCTAACTCCTTATTCTTACATTCGGATCGTCCTTTGGTTAGTGAAAATGGTACTAGTCCATTGCTACATGAATTGACGCATATGGTCACACGGATTAGTGGGGCATCGCAGGGCAAAACTAATGATGACTGGATTGCGGAAGGCTTGGCTGAGTTCTACTCGTTTGAATTACTTTATCGCGCTGATGGTATGACCAAATCCAGACGCAACAAAATTATTAAAAGTTTGGTTACTTGGGGTTCTGAGGTTAAACATTTGCGCAATGGCAAATCTACTGGTTCGGTAACGGCACGTGCCGTTGTGTTGCTGGATGAGCTGGATCGGGAGATTCGCAAGCGTAGCAACAATAAATATAGTATTGATGATGTCACACGGGATTTGATGGTAATTCGTGAGGTATCTTTAGATGATCTACGCAAGTCGGCGGAGAAATTAGTCGGCCCTAAAATAGATGCACTGAATTCACCGCTGTTGAAATAAAGATTTTTCTATCCATGATTTTCGATTCGGAAAACAGCGGCAGGTTCAGTCAATCTGTCGCTAACTTCTGCCTCCAAGCCTTCGTTAAATACTGCGCGCAATAATAATTCCACCCCATAATAAATTTCGATCGCCGGCGCCCTCTTCAATTTCTGAGCTGTGGCCGCGCAGTACATAGCTGATTCGATAGCCCTGTTTGAATGCAAAGGTGTAGCCCGCCCAAGCCTCTAGCAAAATAGGGTTCAACTGATGATGTTCATAAGTCACTGCACTTTCGCGAAATTGTCCTTGCAGGAACGCATTGTAGGCGCGAGCTTTAACGGCAACACCTGCCCAGAAATAGCGCTCATTAATGGATTTTGCGTCGCTAGTGTAAGACGATTTTTCACCGTAACTGGCCAGTTCAGGATTGAATGATGACCAAGGGCTGTGGATCTTGCCGGTGCGCATACTTAAGCTCCAGCTTGCCTCAGTCAAATAGCCAACGGATGCCTGCAGCGTACTTTTTACTTCTACATTTTCCGAAAAACTATCCAGGTATCGTTGTTGCGCAATAACATAGCGCCCGGTCAATTCACCGCCTTCACTAATTTGGTTATCCCAGCCCTGTGCAGCCTTCCCATTGGTAGCTTGATGCGCAATGTTTTGCAGTTCACCAATTAAATTCAGGCCGAGCACGCCGATAGTTAAGGTGCTTCTCAATGCCAGGTTATTAACCAAATCCACCTGTTCGCGCGAGCTTGCTAGATACACCAGGCTTGCATAAGGGCGGTCATCGGGAATTGGTTCGCTCGCAGTAATATCCTCAGGAGTGAAACCAAAGGCACCGATTTCGCGGCTGAAGGTTTCCCGGGTACTAAGCGATGAACGCCTAAAGCCCATCCAATTGTCTATAGCAACTAATGGATCATTTAGTACAAGGCGCGCTGTGCGGGTGCTTTCCCCGGTTTGGGTGAAATTAAGTCCGTAGGTGTAATCCTGATCGCGATGGCCGGGCACAAGCACGTCATTATCAAATGCAAATGCCCAACTTTGGGAGGGCTTGGTTGAATGATGCTGCTGATGTAGCAGTGGCTGTTTTTCATCCTCAATCGAGGTCGCGAGCTTCAGCCATACAGGCTGTTGATCTGCCAGATAGGTGTTTTGGCTGGCGCTGACAAAACTGCTTGCGCTCAATAGAAGAGTCAAAACGAAAACTTGCAGCAGAAAATATTCTTTTGGCCAAGGTGATGGATAAAAAGTACGTAGGAGATTTCTGGTTCTTCTTTGTTGATGCATGGTGGTAACTCCTTCTCATTTGTTACCTTAAGTTTTAAAGTTGCTTTTATAGAAAATAAATGACCAGTCGTCTTTGCTTTTGAATAAAAAATAAGGATGAAAATCATCCCTATGCGAAACCCAGGCAGGCTTCTAAAGATTAAACTGACTGGTCATCTTATTTTCGTGGATAGCAAAACGCCCGTGAGGCATTTTTGCAGGAAGTAATAAAGGTTAAGCCTAGGGTTTGGAAAATAGTTCTGGCAATACGGTTAAAAAAGCATTAAGTGGCTCGCGGCACTTTGAGGCCTTCATGCGCATGAGTGTTCCTTCCCAAGCATTAAACAGAAACTCGGCCAATACTGCAGAGGGAAGCTGACTTTTAAGACCATCTTTGAGTCTCGCTTCTTCCAGCACATCTTCAATTGCCTGGGTGCTATTGCGTAGCATTTGGCGAACCTTGATGCGTATTGCTTCGCTGGATTCCGACATCTCCTGGCACATGTTGCCAATGAAACAGCCACCGTTAAGGTTTTCCTCGCAACCGCCGATGTTGTCCACAAAAAAACGGGTTAAGCGTTCTTGCGGGCAAATACTGCGATCATTGAGCAAATGACGATTCTGAACCATCCTCTCTTCAGTCACTTTCTCCAAGGCTTCAATTGCAAAGTCTTCTTTGCTTTTGAAATAGGTGTAGAAAGAGCCTTTAGGTACATCGGCTGCGTTGACTATGTCCTGGATGCTAGTGCCGTTATAGCCGCGGGTGGCCATTACTTTTAAGCCGGCATCGAGGAGATGGTCTTTTTTCAGTTCGCGTTTACTCATAGGATTAAATATATGACCGGTCGTCTGTATTTGCAAGTCTTGGGTTAGTTTATCTGGTTATAGACCTGAATTGTTTTTGTTATGCAATGCATAGCGGCCAGGAGAATGGGTTAACAATCGTGCCATTGTGTGAGCCTAACGGATTTCTTTCAAATGTTTTATCAAGCGTGCTTTGAGGGACGGGGGCAGGTTTTTTATCGTCAAGACATCATTTGTCGCATCATATTCAATTTCGCGTCCTAGGCATTCAGAGGCGAAACTCATGCTTAGGGAATCATTGCGACCGCTAATTCGCACATAGCTACGGATTTGCCCTGCATGGGGGATAAACTCCGGCTTAAGCTCCGGCTTGCTTGTCTCTACGTAACGCACAAAGCGCTCAGGTTCATAGCTTTTCACCTCTTCCGCGAGATTGCTGGAGAGCGCAGCTATGGTTACCGGCTTGCCAGCTTTATTTTGTTCAAGGCAGTAATCGACCACTTTGCTACGAGTGATCCTGGCTGTGGTCTCATCAAGCGTTTGGCTAAATTCATCGACGATCTGTAAAAACTCCGCCGTCTCCTGCTTGATATCCTGTTTATCCGTAAAGGCGATGAAGTTGGTGAAGCCATCTGCAATATCTTTATCGCTACGCGAACGCATCAGCGTTAGATAGGTGGCTGACTCGCCAGAGACCCAATCATGCAACTGGATTTTAGCAGCGAGATTGAAACCGCTCGTATCGAGGGATAGTGAGCCCTCCAGCATCAGATCAGCATCCAGATAGAGTCCGCTGTGGTGCTCCACTAAATACACACTCAAGGTATCGCCAATTTCCAGCTTCTCTTCGACGAAAAATATATAGGCATCCAAGAGTGATTCCGCTTTCTCCAGCACTTGCTGGAATTGCTGCATCGCCTTATGCGTGAAGCTGACGAATCCCAGTCGTTCTTCTCGATAATCGCCTAGCCAAGCGGGCAGGGGAAACTCGCCCAGTTCGTCCGAAAAGCGCCCATAGCTTTTGCCGCCCTTGCGGATAAATTGGGTTTTCAATTCATAGGCCAATTCTTCTAATTTACCGGACGTGGCAAACGCTTCACTGCGCAACTGTAATTCGAAGGCACTGCCAGGTGATTGGCGGTAAATACGGTGTGCAATGATGGACGTTATGGCCATGAATCGAGTCGCTTTATGTTGGGGGGATTTAATTGGGTGGTGCATGAAAGGCGGCTATTATAGAGGTCAGATTCCATTTGCAAACATCTATCGGAAACCTTGTATGAATATTCAACGCTTGAATCCTGCACCGCGCTGGTCAGACGCAACTCTATACCGGGGTATCGCGCATTTTGTCGAAGTCCCTAACAGCACAGATTGCGCTGTAGGGGAACAGGTTGCGCAAATTCTGGCGCAGGCCGAGTCAACTCTCGCCGCAATCGGCAGTGATAAAACGCGCCTACTTTCCGCGACTATCTACATTACTGATAAAGATAGCGTCCCTGCACTTAATAACGCCTGGGAAGCATGGCTGCCTGCTGATTGTGCTCCTTCGCGCGCCTGCGTAAAGGTGGAGTTACTTGATCCTGCCATGTTGGTCGAAATTGCGTTTGTCGCTGCAGTCGATTAGCAATTCTTGCCCGTCGCGTTGGGGGAATCCTGACTATACTGCTCCTATTGTTTTGCCTCGTAGGAGGAAAGAATGGCAACCCCCATCGACCAATATTTAAATATTCTTGCCAAAAAAGACGGCTCGGATTTATACCTCAGCACCGGCGCTCCGCCCTGCGCAAAATTCCAGGGTGTACTGAAGCCGCTCGCCACTGAGCCCTTTAAACCGGGCGACATTGAAACTATTGCCAATGCAATAATGGATGACGAACAGCGCGCTGTATTTGCGCACGAATTGGAAATGAATCTGGCGATTTCGATTCACGGTGTCGGCCGCTTTCGCATCAATATTTTCAAGCAGCGTAATGAAGTGGCGATAGTGGCGCGCAATATCAAAACCGATATTCCGCAATTCGACGCGCTGGGTCTGCCTGAAATATTAAAAGATGTGATCATGACCAAGCGCGGCTTGGTCTTATTTGTCGGCGGTACTGGCTCGGGTAAATCGACTTCGCTTGCGGCATTGATTGATCATCGCAATTCTTCCAGTGGCGGCCATATTATTACCATTGAAGATCCCGTCGAGTTTGTGCATAAACATAAGCG
>DATIDX010000251.1:0-5829 GCA_035456025.1 Cellvibrio sp.
AAGTCTTGTTTCACCCCACGTAATTTTCCCGTGCGATGACTAACACCCCAATTCCATAGCGCCAGCGGATTGTGAGGTAACTCAGGTGGCATATCTTTATCGGCATCATAATTTTTAATAGCGTGCGTGGTATTGTATTCAACGACGCAAGCAATTATTAATCGGGTGAATTCGCTTAATGTTAGTTCAGCATCCAATCGATAATCATGCCCGCCGCGTTTCTTGCCAATTTCTCCAGTCACATATCCTTCAACGTAGGGTTGAAATTTTGCTTGAAGTGTTCTGAAATGCCGCTCAACAACACCTTTCCAATCGGCGCGATACGACGGTGTATTTTGAATATCAATATGGAGAGCATGACTAAGTACATCCGCTGGATGTCCCAGCATTTCACCTTTGTCACCAAGGATCGCTTCAGGCTTTCCTTTTACCGGCCAATCGTCATGTGAAATTTCGATTCCATGAGAAGCGCAATATTCCACCTTATCCATCATAGCGTTTGCCAGTGCGCTCATTGCGGTAACCCAGGAAGGGTTTTCAAAACCAATATAGATACCAGTGACAAGCCGACTGAAGACATCGATAACAATATATAGCGTAGGGCGGCCAACAATTTTAGTTCGATCATTCTCGGCTAGTAAGTAGATGTCAGCTATGGTGGCATCTATCTGGTAAAGGCTTCCGGGACCCATTACTTCAGCAGCCGATGTCCCCAGAACGGGGCGCATGTCTTTGTTATATTGGATTTCTCCGGCACGTTTTCTGGCTCTCTCGACAGCGCCAGTTTCTTTTCTCATAAAATAATAAAACTGTTCATAAGTGGGAAATTCTGCCAGCTCTTCAAGAGTCACCTCTTTAGGTTTAACACCAAGTGCTTTTAACGCTTTATCATAAGCAAATTGCAACGTGTTATTTTTTGTAGTGGAATAGAACGTTGTAATCATTGTACGAAAAACGGCGGCTATTTCTTCACTGATGTTTACACCTACACCCATCATAATAGTTCTTGGCCGTCCGCGTTTTTTATCACCTGCTTTTTTCGTCTTTCCGGCCCCACCAATTTTTCGAGTATCTGGATACAAGCAGGAAGGGCTTTTTCCCTTCTGCCAGTAATAACGTAATTTCGTATAAATAGTTTGCTTGGTCGTATCGTGGGTCTGAAGTATCAATTGAACCATCTTCCCGCGCGCGACAGGTTCATAAATGTCCGGCTCTTGATCAACGTACGGAGAAATTAAGGCCCACCCAGTCGCCTGGATTTTATCGCCCCATTTGGTTTTTTTTGACGGTGGGGATATAACAAATTCTTCATCAGGATCAGCAATACTTTGGATCGTTTGTGTTTTTAATAAAGATCTCAGTTCATTGACGTTAATTAATACCGGCAACGCCGCTTTGGATTCTATGTCGATCCAATAAGCCACTTCAGAGTTAAGCCATAACAGCCGGAAGCTCCGCCTGCCATAACGATAAACCTCATTCACCAATAACATATTGATATTGCTCCGTTAGCCAGAATTCAGAGGGCACCAAGTCTTGGAACTTAAGGTTTTTTACAGAGATGCTTTCCATATCAAAAGTAAATGCACGCTGCGCGAGCAAATGCCTGAGTACTGACAAATGTGTACCAGATTCGGTGTTGTAATCAGAATCTAACCGGTTGGTTAAAGCCGCGACTTTCTGGTTTCCGTAGTGGCTGGATGTATCAAGGAAAATGGCAAAATATTCTTTCTGCTCCTGTTCGGTCAGCTCATGATGACTCAGGTAAGGCCTAAACCATTTGATATTGTCCGTTAATACCTGAGGGACCTCTTTTTCGGTGATGATGGCAAAGGGAATATCCTTCTCTAACCAATAACTACGTTCGAGTTCCAGCTTTTCCAAGACCCTAGGGTCTTCCAAGTCAACTGCATACTTGCCGGAAATTGCTTTGCGTTGGGTTCGCCCATTCCGATTTAGATCCACAATAAAATCGGTTGTCATGACCTGATCAACACCACTATGACTGGGATGAGCAATGCCGAGGGCTTTGGCTAAACGCCGGGAGTCTTCGCGGGGGATAGGGAACTGCTCACGAATGTCTTCAACATCATCATGCCAGTCGAGGAGACAGAAGATTTGGTGTTCCAAATCAGATAAGAGATGGTGAACGCGACCTACGGTGATACTGGGAAGCCGATGGATTCGGCCTTTGGAAGGGACATCTCTAACAGTGAGGAACGGCTGGTAATTCTGGCCTGAGCCGGAACCCCGACCTTCCTTAAAGCGTTTGATAATGGCTGCTTCAGCCAATTCGACATATTTACTTCCACCCGCAGGTGCGTTCATACCGGCTGCCTTGCTTACCTAGATTGGATAAGCATAGCCCCAGGCAGCTCCAGTATGAAACTATTTTTTCGAGTATGATACTTTATTCTGAGTATGATACTTTATTTTAAGCCGACACCAAAAAGGGAATTATCTTTACACTTTTATTCCACCGTCACGCTCTTGGCCAAATTTCTTGGTTGATCCACATCGGTTCCTTTAATAATTGCCACGTAGTAACTCAACAATTGCAGTGGCAAGGTGTAGAGAATCGGTGCTAGCCAGGGGTGGATGTGCGGTACGTTGATGACGCGCATGGTTGCGTCGGATTCGAATTTTGCATCCTCATCGGCGAACACATACAAGATGCCACCGCGCGCGCGCACTTCTTCGACGTTGGATTTTAATTTTTCCAACAGATCGTTATTGGGTGCCACTACGATGATCGGCATGTGTGCATCGATCAGTGCGAGTGGGCCGTGTTTTAATTCACCGGCGGCGTAGGCTTCGGCGTGGATGTAAGAAATTTCTTTTAATTTGAGTGCGCCTTCCATCGCGATGGGATATTGGTCGCCGCGGCCTAAAAATAATGCGTGATGTTTATCGGCAAACTCTTCGGCGAGTGCTTCGATTTTGGGTGCGAGCGCCAGAGACTCTTCCAGTTTTTGTGGAAGATTTTTTAACGCGCTGACCATATCTTTTTGTTGTTCAGCGGAAAGTCCATTGTATTTGCCGATGGCTAATACCAGCATCGCCAAGCCAACGAGTTGGGTGGTGAAAGCTTTGGTAGAGGCAACGCCAATTTCGGCACCAGCGCGCGTCATAAAAGCGAGATCAGATTCGCGCACCAGCGATGAGCCGGCAACGTTGCAAATACTCAAACTGCCTAAATAGCCAAGCTCTTTGGCCAAACGCAGTGCGGCAAGTGTATCGGCGGTTTCACCCGATTGACTGATGGTGACCACCATGCTGTTGGGTTGCACAAAAGATTTGCGATAGCGGAATTCGCTGGCGATTTCGACATTGCACGAAATTCCGGAAAAACTTTCCAGCCAGTAACGCGCGACCATTGCCGAGTGATAGCTGGTACCGCAGGCAACGATTTGGATATGTTTTACTTTTTTGAATAATTCCGCCGCGCCATTGCCAAAGGTTTCATCCATTACTGATTCATTACTTAAACGACCTTCTAGCGTGTTCAACACGGCATTGGGTTGTTCGTAAATTTCTTTGAGCATGAAGTGGCGATATTTGCCTTTGTCGCCGGCATCGTAACTGGCGGTAGATTCGTGGATCTGGCGCTCAACGGCTTGGCCATCTTTATCAAAAATCTTGATGGTTGTGCGGGTGATTTCCGCAACGTCGCCTTCCTCCAAAAAGATAAAACGACGTGTGACCGGCAAAAGTGCGAGCTGATCCGAAGCGATAAAATTTTCACCGATACCTAATCCAATAACCAGTGGGCTGCCGGAACGCGCAACGACCAAACGGGTCGCGTCGTTTTTATCCATCAACACAGTGCCGTAGGCGCCGTGTAATTGTTTTACGGTTTTTTGCACGGCGGTTAATAAATTATTTGTTGCTTTTAATTCTTTTTGCACCAAGTGCGCGATGACTTCGGTGTCGGTATCCGAGGTAAATACGTAGCCTTCTTCTTGCAACAGGCGGCGTAAATTGGCGTGGTTTTCAATGATGCCATTGTGCACTACCGCAATGTGCTCTTTGGAAATATGCGGGTGCGCATTGCGCTCGCTCGGCTCGCCGTGGGTGGCCCAGCGGGTGTGCGCAATCCCGGTGCCGCCGGGAGTAGGGGTGCTGTGCACAGCGTCGGACAATTCTTTAACTTTGCCCAAGCGACGCACGCGCTGCAATTCGCCGCTGCTATTTACCACTGCCACACCGGCAGAGTCATAACCGCGATATTCAAGGCGACGCAATCCTTCCACCAGAATATCTACCACATCACGTTGCGCTACTGCGCCGACAATTCCACACATAATTAACTCCTTGAGCTTTAGTAGTAATAAAAAAATAAATAGTTTTAATGTTCGCGTGCGCGATGTTTTATGCCGATGCGCAAATCACTTGCACACCCTGTTGTTCAATTTTCTTTTTGTCCTGTTCATCGATGCCTTCATCCGTCACCAACACTTTTATCGCCGACCAAGGCAATTCGAGGTTATGGATTTTGCGCCCGATTTTGTCCGACTCGGCCATCACAATCACTTCGCGCGCAACCTCCGCCATCACCCGACTCAGGCTGTAAAGTTCATTGAAAGTAGTAGTGCCGCGCGCTAAATCCAAACCGTCGGCGCCGATAAAAAATTGGTCGAAATTGTAGGAGCGCAGGATTTGCTCGGCGAGCTGGCCCTGGAAGCCTTCGGATTTTGGATCCCAGGTGCCGCCGGTCATCAGAATGGTGGGTTCGTTTTCCAGCTCGCGCAGAGCGTTGGCGATGCTGAGGGAATTAGTCATCACCACCAGCCCCTGTTTGTGCGATAGCTCCGGCAGCAGAGCGGAGGTAGTGGAACTGCCACTATCGAGGATAATGCGGTTGTGGTCGCGGATCAGTTGCGCAGCCGCTTTGGCAATCGCTTGCTTACGAACCGAAACTTTTTCGCCCGTAGGATCGCTAATCAACTCCTGCGGGACAAGCACGGCACCACCATAGCGGCGCAACAGTAAACCATTGGATTCCAGCGCTGCCAAATCCTTGCGAATCGTCACTTCCGAGGTTGAAAACTGCTCCGCAAGGGTATCTACACTCACTTCACCCTGCTCGTTGAGCAGATCAATAATCGCCCGACGACGCTGCTGGGTATTACGTTTGGTCATCGTTGACTCACAAATAAGTTTCGATTTGAAAGATATTTTAGCCTTTCGAAACTTTTAAGCAAGTTTTTTGATCGCTAAAAAGACAAAAGGCACTTACCTTGCGGTAAGTGCCTTTTGTTTTGCGATGCTAACGATTACGGATTGGTCACAAACTTGGATAAGAGGCGCAGATAGGCCACTTGATAATCGTTGTGATTTTCCGTGATCTGCCAGGAGTTGAGCGGCCAGCTGGTATTGAAATCCAGATAGGCTTTCATTGCCGGTTGGCCTTTTGGCGGGCTGAGAACTGCTGTACCACACCGAGTATCAGTCGGATTCGTTTTGCAGTGATTGTCCCAGTCATAACTTGGGTTGGGGCCACCGACGAGGAAGCCCGGTGCCGGGCCATAAGTCGAAGCGCCTACGCGATCCCATTTTTCGCTGCCATTGGTAAACCAGGTGTGATAGAACTCATTGACCGAGCTGTGCACGCCCAAGCTGTACATATTGGAGAGATACACCATGCCCTGCGGATTTGTGCCGTGGAGGTAATTCAGGTATGCAAGTGCTGCGTTTTTCACCTTGGCCGCGTCTGCCGAACCAGCGTTATAGCTGATCAGGTTGTAGTAGCTGGTACCCTTGCGCGACATGGAGCGATTGCTACCCCAGGTGAAGTTACTATCGCCACCCAAGGTCACGCGATAAGCG
>DATIDX010000252.1:0-8049 GCA_035456025.1 Cellvibrio sp.
ATCAGTAAACCAATTCGGAAGCAATGACTATGGATACCCTGCGCGGAATCGAATGTTTTGTAAGGGCTGTAGAGGGAGGGAGCATAGCTGCTGCCGCGCGTCGCTTGGGTATTAGCGCGGCCGCGACCAGCCAGAATATCGCCCGGCTGGAAAATTACTTGGGCGCCCGCCTCCTCACCCGCACTACCCGCCGCCTCGCCATGACCGATGCAGGGAGAATCTATTACGCCAAGGTGGCGCTGCTGATCCACGAACTTGAACTGGCGCGCACAGCGGTGACTGATACACAGCAAGAGTTGCAAGGTCGCTTATGCATCGCCTCCACCGCCGCATTTAGTCGCCATGTGTTGGCGCCGCTGATCCCGGCTTTTAACCAGCGCTACCCGCGCCTGGAGATTGAACTTACTTCAACCGACCGCCGGGTAGATCACATCCAGGAATCGGTGGATGTCAGCATCCGTATCAAACAGCAATTGGACGACGGCATGGTCGCGCGCAAGATCGCCACTGTTCCCACGATTTTTTGCGCCTCGCCTGCTTATATTGCGCGCGCTGGCCGCCCCAAAACTCCCGCCGATTTACGCGAGCACGACTGCCTGGTATTTCGCCTTGCAGCCGACGGCAAGTTTTTGCGCTGGGGTTTTATCGAAAATGGTTTGCGCTTTGATGCGGAAGTACGCGCGGCGATTATCAGCGACGATATCGATGTGCTTGCGCGCCTCGCGGTAGCAGGCGGCGGTGTTACCCGCTTGGCTGCATTTGTCGCGAATGATTATTTGCGTCGTGGAGAGTTGAAAGAATTATTCACCTGCAACGAATGCACAGGTTTTGATGCGGAAGTGGAGCCCTTGGATATTTACGCGTGCGTGCGCGATCGCCACCAGTTAACACCCAAAGTGCGCGCGTTTATGGATTACCTTGTAGAAGCACTACCCGCCGAGTGGCGGGCAAATGTGTAGCGAATGCTAATTTTTTCGCGCATCTCGTTTTTACTTACACACGCACGTTGTTATTTACACTCGCACTTTTTTATTTACATTCACACTTTATTATTTACACGCGCACTTTGCCTTCGATCGAATCATCCAGTGTCTTGCCGGTGAGCGCGCCTATCGCCATTTTAATTCCAGCAACCGCGAAGCCGTGCTTGGTGTCCCAGTAATAACCTTCTGTGGGGGTCACTTTCACAACCGATATACGTGGGTCATCTTCACCTTCGGTAAACCAGGTTTTAAAAATCGGCTTCCACAATTCTTTAATTTTATTGTGATCGCGTGCAACGCTGGCGCGACCTTTCAACACTAAAAAATCCGAATGGGCTGAGCCCTGGAAATGCAACGTGACTTCCGGGTTAATCGCGATCTCCTGGTTTTTATGGCTATCGCTCGAACTTAAAAACCAGAGGTTGCCTTCATCATCCACTTGTTGCACACCCATAGGGCGTGTGCCGCAGGAATCAGCTACCGCAACCAGGGTGCTGAAAAAACAACTCTCGGCTTTTTCTACAATCTGTTTGATTTTTTCGACTGCCGCAGCTCCGTTTAAATCTTCATGGTTGTGCTCAGTCTGATTTTTGTTGATCGAATCCATAATTACCTCGTGCAATTGGCATGATAAGAAATAGATATTCGTGCTGAGTAAGACTACAAGGATTTACCTGCATCGACCGTGCGGTAAATAACCTAGTGTTCACTGCGACACTTTGTGCGCAATCAAACTGCGCTGCCACGCGCACTGGATTACACTTGCTTTTGCAGCAGCTATTCATAACGCTCAGGACGTGCAATGGAAGAAGCGATTAAAAATTCCAACAACGGCGAATTGAAACGCCCCATCGATAGTGCAGTGGTAAAACGCTACCTACCCTGGCTGGTGGCAATCGCACTATTTATGGAGCACCTGAACGCGACCATCCTCAATACCGCCGTGCCCGCCATCGCAGCGAGCCTTCAAGTGACACCGCTGAGCCTCAAAGCCGTTGTCAGCTGTTATGTATTGAGCCTCGCGGTCGGCATTCCCGTCAGCGGCTGGATGGCAGACCGCTTCGGCACCAAGCGCGTGTTTGCATCGGCGGTGGCGATATTTACCCTCGCCTCGATTTTGTGCGCGCTGGCATCGAACGTGCCCATGTTGGTGGCTGCGCGCATCCTGCAAGGTGTGGGCGCCGCCATGATGCTAACCATCGGCCGGCTTGCGATAGTGCGCACTTTTCCCAAATCCGAATTATTGGCCGCGATGAATTTCGTCATTATTCCCGCTTTAATTGGCCCTCTGCTCGGCCCCACCATTGGCGGACTGATTGTGCACTGGTTGCCCTGGCAAGCCATTTTCCTTATCAATGTGCCCGTCGGTGTTATCGCGTTATGGTTGATCCATCGCCACATGCCCGATTACCGCGCCGATGATCCGCCGCCGCTGGATATTGTCGGCTTTGTGTTATTCGGGTGCGGCATTGCATTGTTGTCATGGGTGCTGGAAATTTTTGGCGAGCATTATCTGGATGCAACACTCACCGGTATTTTGATTGGCCTGTCGCTGGCGCTGCTCGCCGCTTACGGTTGGCACGCACGCCAGCATCCACACCCGCTACTGCAACTTTCGCTCTTTAAAACCCGCACATTTCGCGTCGCCGTTGCCGGTGGATTTATTACGCGCCTGGGTTTGGGTGGCATGCCCTTTTTGTTGCCACTGCTGTATCAAGTTGGCCTTGGATATCCCGCGTGGCAATCCGGTTTATTGCTCATGCCCGCTGCGGCTGCGGCGATGTTTATGAAAGTCATCTCGATTTATTTGTTGAAACATTTTGGCTACCGCTCGGTGCTGACTATCAACACATTGTTGATCGGCATCACCATTATGTTGTTCGCCACAGTTGAAAGCGGCACCGCCATCGGTTGGATAGTTGCACTCAGCCTCGCGCAAGGCCTGTTCAATTCCTTGCAATATTCCAGCATGAATTCCATGGCCTACGCCGACGTATCCGCCGAACAAGCCAGCATGGCCAGCACTATCGCCAGTTCACTGCAACAACTCTCAATCAGCTTCGGCCTGGCGTTCGCGTCTATCATCGCCAGCGTGTACCTCGGCGATTTACCGCAATCCAATAGCGCGGCTGTGACCAGCGCGTTGCATCACGCCTTTATCACGCTGGGTTGTTTAACAATTCTTTCATCGCTTTCTTTCTGGTCACTGCGTAAAGGCGATGGTGATACGGTTAGCCGTGGAGATAGTAATAAAGCACCGGCCAGTATTAGCGCCGATGCAGCACAAACTGACAGCGCGGGATAAGGTCACCATGCCGGTCGCTAAATTTGATTACACGCTCGACTACAAAAACCTGAACCTGCGCGCTCACCCCGAGCTTTATCGCACCGGCATCGGCGAGCAAGGCGTGTTATTAGTCGAGCCCTACAAAAGTGAAATACTTCCGCACTGGAAATTCAAAACACCGGCACTTGCAAAAAAATCTGCACATAAAATTTATGCGCAATTCAAAGAGTACTTAGCTGATGAGGATTTCGTAGGCGCCGATATGGCCAGGAAATTTCTGCAAATGGGCTACACCCGCAGTCGCCGCTACGCCAACCATAAAAGCGGAAAAAAATACGAAGGCCCCGTGCCCGCCGATAAAAAAGGCCAAAGCGGCGCACATGGACGGGAAATACTTCCCCGAGAAATCGATGAAGAAAAAGCGAAAAGTGCAGAAATTTTTTATGCGGTGTGGCAGAAAGCTAAAAATAATAAAAAGTATCAAACTATGCTTGAGGTACACAAGGCGGCATTGCGGCAGCCCTAGTGTCTAAATTCTCATTTCCAGCAAAAAGCGAATTGAACGCCAAATAAAACGATGGAATGGCTATGGATGACCAAGCGCTGCTAAATATTTTTTAGCGGCTGTCCTATTCGGCCGGTGATATTATCGGTCTCCCTCTCCCCCGCACCCGACGATAAGGATTCGATTATGAAAGAGTCAGGATTCTTTACAGCATTAGCAAAGTATTTCATTTTTATTTCTTGTGCCGTTTGGGCCTCAAATACATTTGCCTATTTAAAGATTAGTTACGACAGCAACGACCTCATCTGGCAGAGTGAAGAGCTGCGGTTTGGCGATGATGATCTTGCCTATTACGGGGATTTCTTTATAAATGAAACGATCAACTTCAAAGTTGATATTACTATCCCGGAATTTTCTGACCCCGGGTCAACGCATTTAATTTTCGATGACGTTGTCCGCAATATAAGTACCTCCACTATATTCGGCGCTCCTTTAGTCACTAAGAGCCGGTTTGAAATAATACCGGATGTACCCTTATACGCATCATGGAGACTAACGTTTGATGTTGTGGATAACGCCCCTCTGGCTAACGGCACAGCAAGTGGTGGATTATTTACGGCAGAAGGTGGAATTGAAGTGACGCCGGACGGATTCGTAGCCGGCGGGGGCAGTGCTAATTTTGCTTACTACTGGGACAACTGGATTTACAAAAGACAACAAATGGAATGGATACTGAATACCGATGTGCAGTTTGTAGGTGAAGGCAAAATAGCCATTGAAAAAGTATCCGTAGCTGAACCATTTTTAACTGAACTGTTTTTAATTGGTATGGCTGCTCTTATTTTTAGCCGTCGCCCATTCAAATTAAAAAAGCTAAATTAGTTTTGAAAAGCAGGCTGCTTTATACAGAATGGATTTAATGATGGAAGTAGCAACCAAAAATAGACCCGATGGCGGTTTATATCAGGATTGGTTGGCATTTTTGCTGTGCGCAAAATGAAAGTGAAACGCGCCTGACCAGATGACTATTGCTACGCGCCTCAAACTTTCGCAGCTCCATTTTTTAAAAGCGAATTTAACCTGATTTATTGAGAAGTCCTTTTCAATTTTTCCTATGCGTCTCTCGAAAATGGACTCTCTTAAATCGCGTTTTAAGATTCAGAACTTTTTAAAGTTAACCGACGGCTAAAAAGCAAGGACGCCAAAGCGGTCAACAACAGAAAGGGTGTGAAAGGTTCGGAAACAGCGATGCGCTCCCCGTGCATGCGGTTAATTCCGCCAGGATATTCAGGATCAAGCGGAGTGTCATAATGGCCTTCAAATTCTACAACTGAATCATAAATACCTTCCCAGCAACCCATTTCCCACTCAGGTGGATACTGCCCCGCACATCCTCGCGCATAATAATTATCTTGGTAGAGAGTCATATAACTCGATGAACCAGTCGATCTAAATGAAGCACGTCTCTCCATGTCATTTGGGAAATTACTGTCCGTAATATCAAAGGTCAACCACCAATCCTGATAGATGTGCCCGTCAACTTTCCAAGCCTCAAATATAAAATTGCTGCTGTCGATACGAATGTTATTAAAATAATGTGATCCGGTTATGCTAACTACCGGGTTGTCGTACACTTGATAGAAAACCTCCATCTCTTCCAGTTCATATTGAATTTCAGGAAGAATCATGGCGATTTCCAACTGCTCTGTAGCGCTCCAGAATAATTCCCTGCCGGGCATGATTCCATCGTCGTCGTAAGATTGCTCGCTAACCGCATTCATTACCGGCGTCTGGTAAGTGTATTTCATGTAAGCGGCTGAAGCAGTTTGGGCGAAAGTAAGTAAAAGCAACGGAAGCGTTATCGATAAAAAAACCCTTTCAGTTTTCACAGTGTTACTCCTTCAAATGATTAGATAAGCAGAATTGTCATTCAGGATATACGCGCCAGATCAATGCCCAGCGTGCAGAATGACAGTGGACTTGAATAAAACAGAGAGATTTTAGCCAGCAGATAGTAGCATTCGCGAACCAAAAATAACTTAACGGGTTAACAATCGAAACGTGATTTTTTGGTGTTAAAAAAGATTGCGATTATTACGCTAAGCCTAACAAACATCGATTTTACCGGCCCAAATAAGCCCACACCTGCTTTGTACCCACCGCATAAAGCAATCCAAAAACCAAACAGGTCCCTGAGCTTACCAACCAAAATGTAAGGCTGTTTTCTGGAAACATCGGCATTAAAGGAATAAACGCCAGTGCACGCAAAATATAAATCCCCGCGATAAGGCACAAGCCTGTGCGAAGCAAGGGTAATTTTCTAATAACACCCGCACCGGAAAGCGCGTACAGCGACCAGATAGTTAATATAACCACAATGATAGATGTAACTACCGCAGGATAAATATGCCCAGCCTCCGCCATTAATGCCATCTGCTCACCCGCCCCGAAAGCGCGATACCAATCAGCGCCGAAAATGATGCAACCCAAATGGAGAAGTGCAGCGGTGCCGCTGCATATTGCGGCGAGAATAAGATAAGGATTTTTTTGCATATTATTCTTCATTCCAGGATCTCGCTAAAAACCGCCCGACAACACACGTATTGACATGGGCATAGCGGCACCAATTAAATTAAGGTTCGGTTTTAATGGATTTTCTTCCATATAAAGCGAGCATTACAAAATTGCACAATCAAAACCCATATTTATACCCCCAACATAAGAACTAGAATTTTCCGAAAATCTGATTCCTTAATTGCTCTACTTTTTTTACATTTACTCCTGCCACTGAACCATAAACAAATGTTTGACCCGCAATATTAGTGCAATGAATACCAGTTCGGTTTTCATTGAGATTGGCGTAAAAATATGTCTCCCTTGGATAAACTGACTTGGTTATGTCTATGAAACCCAATGAATTTAGCGCGTTCTCTACCTTCAATGCACAAGCAGCAACATCGCCGCTGAGCAATTTGTTGCCTGTCCATAATTGAATGGCTTGTGATTTTTTACTATTCGCTCCGTTGGTCGGAGCAACTTTTTTAGACGTCGCGGTAATATGCTCAATAAAACTTCCACTTTTGAAACTGGCTCTCGCACCACAATAATCCCGGCATTTTCCAACAAATTGTCCATTCAGACTTCCCTCACCGAAACTGACATTCAAAGTGCAATCACCTCCGGAGGCAGAAAAACTGTCTTTGTCTTTTGATAAAGTTAAAGACCACCAGCAGGTATGGTAATTAGCACCCACCGCTGTCGCATCTACTTTGTAGGAGCCATCATCATTAGGGCACAACTTAAGTTTTGTTCCATCATTATGGAACTCCTTATACCCTGATTTACACTCAGCCTGAATGCTTGGCTCAGCTGCAAAAGATAAGATGGGAAATAACAAAAAACATAGCAATCCAATTTTTTTCATTATTGATTCCTTATTGACGGTAAATATTAATTTTAGGATTTAGCTAGCATAACCGTTTTATAAAATGAGAAGGCAAAGGTAACATTTTTGTATAGCTTTGAGTATTGAGAGTATTCATCAAAAACATACTTCACCACTATTTCCGCTATCTCTCATCCGAGTAATATTTGCCGCAGGCCACACCTACACCTTGGTAATTAAGAAATCCAATCATTGCCGATAACGCAACGACTGAAATTAACATCTTGGAGAAAGCATTCGACACTCAGCGGTAACCTCTTACAAATTTTATTGATTAGAGAATAGACGAGAGCACAAATAATTGAAACAACACCCTCCATAATTCTCACCTTGTGGTGGCAGTTTTAACAAAACCAACCCTGAGATACTATTATGGATAATATTACCCCTCTGGTGCCCAGCACCGATTCTAATTGCGTAGTCACCCTCAATTCTTTCCAGAATATTTTTTATCAACAAAGCCGCGTAGAAATCCATTCGTCCGATGGCGATCATTTAGAAACCATCGGCCGTGACATCCAAAAAGAAAACCTACACAACAACGATATTCGATTACGTGACCAAATATGTTTGGTGGAATCGCTTTTGGGGAACGTTAATCAAGATATTGAATTACCAGCGCAAGCCGTGTGTGGTTTGGCGGAATTGTTGTATCGAATGCAGGAGTTTTGTGAGAGGAAGATTGGGTAGGTTTTTTGAGAGGCGGTCGGGTGACCGCCTTGGTGTCTACCGACAATGGAAGTCGGAATAGTAAACACCGTGCTCGTTATATCAAGGTTTTAGAATTTCCCCATACGGCGGATGATTACTGCTTTCGCTCCACTCAGAC
>DATIDX010000253.1:0-16080 GCA_035456025.1 Cellvibrio sp.
AGGGCTTCTTCGCCACTGCGCGCAATCAGGGGTTCATGGCCAGCATCAATAATGTAATTGCGCATGGCATAGCGGAGCGTTGCACTGTCTTCAACCAGAAGAATTTTCATAACGTTGGTGTAGGTGGCACTGTAATCAAGAAAGACAAAAAGGAGTGTAGCCGCTTTTATTACTTTTGTAGCTGCTGCAGTGTAAGTAGTGGCCCCTACTGAGTCGAACAGATGTGAGTCTATGCGCTGGTTTTTTGTTCAGATCGGAGCCTGAGTCACATTTCCCGCGCGCCGGTTTATGGCTGGTGATCTATATAAAGCCATTTGCCGGATTCCTTTTTGAATTGCGACACCTCATGGTGTTGATGCACCTGTCCCTGCTGGCGAAAAAGGGCGATAAATTCGACTATGCCCTTGATGTCGCCAGGTCCTCCATGTCGGGTTGATACTATCTGTAAGCCCAACCATTCACAGCTTTCCGCCCAGGCGCGAATATCGGCCTGCGATGAGCGCAGACGCTGCTCGGGGCTCCAAGTGTCCCACAGGTAATCAATCGCGAGTAGCTTGTGTGCAGTATAACGCGAGCGCATCAGTTGCTCGGCTGTGAGCGGATTTTGCCGCCCTTCAATAAAAGGTAAACAGCAATCGCCAAGGGAATTCTTACTGCCGCAGGGGCATAGGGAGTCGGTGGCGGGTGAGGGTGTTTGTGGTGGCATTTTGCGGCTCTTTTCGGTATTTTGTGCGCCTATTTTCGCTGGCTTGTCGATAGAAGCCAAGCGGCACGCCAATCCAGTTCGACAAGCCTGTCTCCAGTTTTGTGCGGCTTTATACCTATACTTAACATCTAAACACAACGCCTATAGTTGATCTTCGAGTGATGACCTCCCGTTATGAATGAATTTGATGATATCCGTCCTTACCGTGACGATGAAGTCCGCCCGACGCTCGACCGCATCTTGGCCGATCCGGAATTGGCTGATGCGGTAGCGCGCCTTAAATTTCCCACATTGCATGGCTGGCTGGGCTGGTTGTTGAAGCCGGTGGTGCGCGCCAAACTGAAGCAGCAATTGGCGGGCATCAATGACGTAAGTGGCTTTCAGCGCGTGGTTGAAAAATACATGGCGGGGATGATCAGCACCCGCGTCAAAGCGCTCACGGTTTCTGGTTTGGAAAAGCTTGATAAAAATACTGCCTATCTATTTATCAGCAACCACCGCGATATTGCTATGGATCCAGCATTTGTGAGTTGGGTGCTCTACCACAACGATTTCAATACCTTGCGTAATGCGATTGGCGACAATCTGCTGAGCAAACCCTTTGTATCGGATTTAATGCGCTTGAACAAAAGTTTTATTGTCAATCGCTCGGCCAAAGCCCCGCGCGAAAAATTAAAAGCGGCGAAATATTTGTCGTCATATATTTACCACTCCATCGCCAATGAACACTCGAGCATCTGGATTGCCCAGCGTGAAGGCCGCGCAAAAGACGGTTGCGATAAAACCAATTCGGCAGTGTTGGGTATGATCGCGCTGAACAAACCCAAAACCGAAGAGCTGGCAGATTACATTCGCAAATTGCGCATAGTGCCTGTTTCTATTTCTTACGAGTTGGATCCATGCGATGCGGCCAAAGCACGCGAGTTATATTTGCATCGCACTGAAGGTAGCTATCAAAAAGAAGAGCATGAGGATGTAAAAAGTATTGCGATGGGCATCGCTGGCAACAAAGGCAATGTCCATCTTGCCTTTGGCGATGTGCTTGATGCCAATTACACGGATACTGATGAATTGGTGGCCGCGTTAGATCACCAGGTGCTGGGCAATTATGTGCTCCATGCGACCAACTGTTTCGCTTACGAAATACTGCACGGCAAAGTGCCGCAAGTAAATTACGGTGCTAATAACAGATCTTATGACCCCGCCCAATTGGTTGTGGAAAAAGCGGAATTTGAAGCGCGTATCAATAACATCCCCAGTGAACAGCGTGAAATTGCATTAGGCATTTACGCTAATTCTGTGGTGAGTAAAATCGCTAATGCTGACTGATGCGCTCAAAAAACAAATTCAAGGAGCCTACAGCCAGTTTTTGGAAAACAAGGGGTTAAAATCCCGATACGGTCAAAAATTAATGATTGCCGAGATCGCCAAAACCCTCGGCAGTATCGAATTGGATGATGAAAATCACCGCGAAATTGTTGAGGGTGCCGGCGGTCTGCGTTCAGGCGGCCATATTTGCGTAGTAGAGGCGGGCACCGGTACGGGTAAAACTATCGCCTATTTACTGCCCGCGATAGTCATGGCCAAAGCCCTCGGCAAAAAACTCGTCGTGTCCACTGCGACCGTTGCCCTGCAAGAGCAGATCGTCAATAAAGACTTGCCCGAATTACATCGCAATAGCGGCCTGTCATTTTCCTTTACCCTCGCCAAAGGTCGCGGGCGCTATTTGTGTTTGAGCAAGCTCGATAATGTGATTGCTGAATATGAAAGCGGCATCAATCCCACCCGCGCACTTTATGAAGATGAATTTCCAAGTGTGTCGGCGCAAGGCATTAAACTTTACCAGTCGATGATGGATGCACTCGCGGGCAACCGCTGGAATGGCGAGCGCGACACCTGGCCGCAGGCACTGGAACAAAACGAGTGGCAAATTATTACCACCGACCATCGTCAGTGCACTGGCCGCCGCTGCTCCAATGTAACGGCCTGCAGTTTTTTTAAAGCGCGCGATTCCATGCACTCGGTGGATTGCATCGTCACCAATCACGATTTGGTGCTTGCGGATTTAGCGCTCGGTGGCGGTGCGATTTTGCCTGCACCCGAAGATACTATTTATGTGTTCGACGAAGGTCATCACCTGCCACAAAAAGCGCTCAACCATTTCGCCCATCACAGTCGCATGCTCTCCACCAGTAAATGGCTCGACCAATGCAATAAATCCCTTGGCGCTATGCTGGGTGTGATCAGCGGTGCGGGCAATGTGGATCGCTACGGCGAACAATTACCGGCGGCGTTAATTGATTGCAAGCAGCGGATCGACCAGTTGTATCCCGTGTTTGAACAGCTTGCACAATCTATCGCGTTTGATGATCGCCAATCGAATTACCGGTTTGATAATGGTGTTATCCCGCAAGATTTATTGATTCCCTGCGTTGAGTTGTACAAAGGCTTTGATCGTTTGAGCGAATTGCTCAAAAAAATGTGCGATGAAGTCAATGATGCAATGGAAGATGCACATTGCCCAGTTCCAAAAATTGATTTGGAAAATCACTATCCCATTCTCGGTGCATGGCTGGCGCGCGCCGATGCCAATCGCGATTTGTGGGCGAGTTTTGCGACGCCGGACACCCCATCATCAGTGCCCAAAGCGCGCTGGCTAACACCGGTGGATAGCAGTGGCAGTATGGATTTGGAAGTTTGTTCCAGCCCGATTCTCGCCGCCAAAACGCTTGAATACAGTTTGTGGGAAAAAGCCTGCGGTGCAGTCATTACATCGGCCACCTTAACGGCACTGGGTAATTTTTACCGCTTTCAAATGCGCGCAGGTACACCCAATGATGCCAATTATAAAGTTGTGCCCAGTCCGTTTAATTTCCAACAAGCGACGCTCGAAATCCCCGCTGCGACGGTGGAAGCAACTAATGCGGATGTGCATACGCTCGCGATTATCGATGACCTGCCCAATCTAATTGACCTGGATGCAGGAACCCTGGTGCTATTTTCATCGCGCAAACAAATGCTTGATGTATTTGAAGATCTTCCGCAGGAGCTGCGCGAGATTATTTTAGTGCAGGGCGATAATTCCAAACAGGAAATGCTGGTGCAGCATAAAAAACGCATCGACGAGGGCCAGGGCAGTGTGTTGTTTGGCCTCGCCAGTTTTGCAGAGGGAGTGGATCTGCCCGGCAAATATTGCACCCATGTGATTATTGCCAAATTACCTTTTGCGGTGCCAGATGATCCGATTGAGGCGGCCTTGTCCGAGTGGGTTGAAGCGCGCGGTGGTAACGCCTTTATGGAAATTACCGTACCTGATGCGTCGCTCAAGTTAATCCAGGCCTGTGGGCGCTTGCTGCGCACTGAAACCGACACCGGAAAAATCAGCTTGCTGGATCGCCGTATTATCACTAAACGTTACGGCAAGGCGATTTTAAATTCTTTGCCGCCGTTTACACATATCATTCATAAATAATATTTTATTAGGCACACGAAATCTTATGTTGGGCATCGCTGCGCTCAGCCTACGCGGCCCGGCTCAACCAACAGGGCACTCTGTAGGTTGCTGGTGAGCTTGCGAACCGCAACATGTGTTTAATGCAATAACATCGGAAAAACCATGAACAATATCCACATCGCCGTTGCCGAAATATTAATAGACATCGAGAAGGAGCTGCGCGACTTGCAGCTCTGGGATAATGAAATGATTTCCGAAGAAGCGTTGATGAGCGAGCAACCTTTTGCAGTTGATACCATGACTTTCCCGCAATGGATGCAATTTATTTTTTTGCCGCGGATGTATTTTATGCTTGAACAACAAATGCAACTGCCCGCCAATTGCGGAATTGCTCCCATGGCGGAGCAATATTTTTCCGTCCTCAATCTCGCATCATCACCATTGGTCGCTCATCTTCACAAAATAGATAATTTGTTGAGCGGACAACAGTAACTTACTTTAAATATTCCCCCAGTTCCTTTAACCCTGCATTTCTCTTAATTTCTTTCGCAACTAATCCCGCCATAGCTTCAGCGCCATTTTTTTGGAAATGGGTCCCGTCTGGTGCTTGAGTGCTACCAGCAACGCCGTTGGCATAAAAGCTATTGATTGCAGGATCAACTACCAGCCAATAATTTTTCCAATCCGATTCGCGCAAGCTATTTGCAAAAGCAATGCTTGCCGCTTCTAAATCAATCAGCGGAATCGCATTTGCACGAGCGGTGTCTTTAATGGTTTGGGTGTAGTCGCCGGTAAATAAATAACCCTTGCCGTCATTTTGCTTAGTGAAATGGCTGTGCACTACCGGCGTAGCTTGTTGCCCACTGGCATTTTTAATCCGCGTTGTAGGTGTAAATAAAATGGGTATGGCACCGCGCGCGCGCGCAATTTTTATGTAGCGCTCCAGTGAATACTGGAACGAAAGTTCGGGCTTATCCTGTGGAAATTGCGGTTGCCCTTGTGCATTGTTGGGATAGGTGCAGAGATTGGCAACATCGGCAGTGCCGCGCACCGGTTTGCTGGCATCGCAGTTTTGATCATTGTGACCGTGGTTGATAAACACATAATCACCGGCCTGGATCAGTGGTTCCATCTGCGCAAACCAGCGGCCATTATAAAAATCGCGCGAGCTGCGGCCGGAGCGTGACCCCACAATCACCGCCACATTACTATTTTGCGTTAACTGCGCGGCAAATGCTTGCCCCCAACCCATACGTGGAAAGCGCAAAAATTCATAAACGGCGGAAGTTGAATCTCCCACAATAAAAATGCGTTTTTTCGCTGTGCGGATTTGCTGTTGTTCTTGTCGGGCACGCGCAAGATCAAAAGTTTCATAGGCACCGTTGGGCAATAAACCGGTGATGGGGCGGAAGCTGATATCACTCAACGTAGTATGCCCAGTTTCACCGGAGTTGTTGTCGTAATTGCGGTTGTGGTGCAGCAGCGAAAATATTTCGGCAAGTTTATCCGCCGAGCTTAAGGGGTAGGTTGCCGGATCAAATTGTTCGACATCTTTTATTCCTGCCTGAGCTAGAGCTTGGCCGAAACCTTTGCGCACTTCGTCTTGTGCCTTGTTTAGTTGTGCTGGGTCTAGCGGCTGTATCTTCTTGCTATCAATCCATTGTTGCGGCCCGATAAATCCTTGGCTGACCGCGAGGTCAGAGACTATGCGATCCGACAGTGGATTAATGTTGCCAACTTGATGAGTAGAAATTTTGTCGATCACTGCCGCCATGCAAATAGGGCGCAGCGTAGAATTTAGTTTGCAATTCTCCGCTTTTCCGCCGGCGACAACTGAAACAAGTAGTGGGGCGCTCAATGCTTGTAGCGATAACTGGTATCTGCCTTGTGAATCGGTGGTGGTGTGTAACTGTTTGCCGGTAGCATCGATTAATTGTATCTGTGCATTTGCCAGCGGCTTTTGTTCAAAGGCTAATCCGGTTAATTGCGGCGATGTGGAAATACTGTGGCAGCTGGCGAGGGCACAGACTAGTGCAGAAACCAATCCAATGCGATTGCACAAAACCGTTTTAATCGTAACCGTTTTTTTCATAGTGTACCCACAGTTTTTTCGGAAAATTAAGGTATTAACAGTGGAATGCGGATCAAGCGTTCACCGCCACCGAGCAGCATGCGCGCGTCAGTATCTATCGCCAGGGTTTTGATGGATGCTTGGGTTATAGGTTCCATCGCGCGCCAGTGTTTGCCATCATCTTTGGAGTAAATAATAGTACCAGCGCGACTGGCGATGTAAATAATCCCGGTGGCCGGATCTTGTACCGGCTTGCGCAGCATGTCATTTATTGTACTGGCGATAATTGCCCAGTGTTTACCGGAATCGTCCGAGCGCAAAATTAATCCGTTATTGCCGGTTGCCAGAAGTGTGCCCTTGCGCGTTTGGCTAATGGTGAGGATGGTGTTAGTGATGTTGGTTGGGATCTGTTCCCAATTCGTACCAGCATCATCTGAACGCAGCAAAATTCCTTGTTCTCCGCCAATCCACAGGGTCTTTTTATCTGCATAGATTGCTTGCATGTTGTGGGTGATACCCGTATTAATTGCCTGCCAGTTTTTTCCATCGCGCGAATTCTGGATGGCACCTTGCTGTCCAACTGCAATAAATTGTTGGCCGGGTTGATCGTAAATTCCTGCGAATAATTGTTTGGAGTTTTCGCCAGCACTCGCTGCCCAGGTCTCACCGGCATCGGCCGAAAAGTGGATTTTTCCTGGCCCGGCTATGGCGACAAAGGTTCCCTTGTCATCACTTAATAGTTGATGGAAATAACCTTGATTGGCATCGCCAAGTGCAAGCCGCACACGCCAGCTTTTTCCTTCGTCATTAGATACCAGCACTGTACCGGGCGGGCCCGCGATGGCGAGCGCCGCAGATTTTTTATCGCGTACAACTGATAAAAAATAATCGTTTGTTTGTTGGGCGGAGGCTATGGATTGCCAATCCTGGCCCTGATTGGTGGAGCTGATCAATAAACCTTTTGCACCTACTGCTAACCAATGATCGTTATCACCTTTTAGCAACTGGTGTACGAACTCGGTTATCGGAGTTTTTAGAACGCTCCAGCTGCTGCCGGCATCATCTGATTGGAGCAGAAGACCGCCTTCGCCGTAAGCGACAAGCTGCTGACCGGATATTTCCACAAGGCCGTCAATAGTGGCAGAGGTGAGGGAGGGGAGTGTGCTCCATGTGCGGCCACCGTTGTCGGATTGCAATTGAACACCTTGCGCACCGCTCACCAATAATTTCTTTCCATTATTGGTTAATGCAATATCGGTGAGATATTCATGGGTGTCTGCCACTGGCGCCCAGAGTTTGCCGCCGTCATCTGAAAGCAGTATTTCGCCATCGGCCGATAAGGCAAGCACCGTAGTATGCACCGGATCGTAAATCAATCCGGTGAGATAGGCGGAGCTACTGGTAGTGATTTTTTCCCAATTATTTATGTCATTTTCGCTGCGCAATAGGCTCCCATCGGCGCAGGCGATAATTGCAGTATTACCGATGTTATTATTGCCAGTGATGGAAATTAATTGGATCAGTGCGGCCTGGGTTGGCAACGGAATTGTTTTCCAGTGGCTGCCGCCATCAGTCGATGACATTAACAAACCGTTTTCACCGATTGCCAGCAGCATTTTCTTTGCAGCCAAATAATAGATGGCGCTCAGTGTTGAGTGCTGACCTGTATCAACGGCTGTCCATTTATCAAGGTTGTTGGATGCACTGCGCAATACAATTCCTTCTTCACCGCCCGCTACCCAGGTTTGATGTTCAGCATCAAATACGATTGTGCGAAGTTTTTTCTGCGTACCACTGGCTTTTATTTGCCAATTGTTTCCTGCGTCTGTCGAGTGGAGAATTAATCCATCTTCACCTACAGCGATAAGATCGGTGCCATTTTGGTTGCTGGTCAATCCTAAAATATTATTGTTCACGCCTGTGTTTGCCGCCTGCCACTGGTTGTGGTGAGTGGGTTTAGATGCGGCAGGAGCAGATGTGCTAAGTGAAGAAATATTTTCCGGATTAGTCGTCTCGGAAAAAATAATTGTGCCGTCGCTACCTGCGATAAAAACGCGATCCCGAGCGTGTAAATCGCGAAAAAATGCCGGATTGGTTACCCGTAAGCCCTGAATAACAGCGGGTTTATTTTCGGTAATCGGTGCGATATTTTGCTGCTTACTTTCGCAGCCGGATAACCCCAGGCAACAGACGAGGGCTAAGCAATAAAATTGCGCTACTGGGTGTAATGAGCTCATAAGGTATGGAGTGACAGTTTTTACAGGTAATAAAACCCATAAGCCGCGAGAGTCAGCAGCTGTGTGTTAAGGTTAAACGCTTGTAGATAATCAGGTAAGAAGAGTGCCACTGCCGGTGGAGACGCGATTATTATTTTTCTGAAATGGATAGATTTTAGTGATCAGCTCCGCGCTGCGATAAGTTACCAATAAATTCATAAAATTCCTACTAATTAATCATATTTACAGACCAGCATAAACTGCTATCCTATTGGTGCTAGGATTTTTGCGGGCATAAACAGCAGTTTATGTTCGTCGTGATCGACGAAGCGTGCGTTGCGCATGTTGAGTTTGGTTGTACGCGATTTGCAAAATCTGCTCCTTTTCTATATCTCTAGATTCAGGAGTTTTAGTATGTTGAAAAAAATAATGATAACGAGTTTGTTGATTGGCGCATCTGCCGTAGTTATGGCAGCCAATCGTCCAAGTGGCTACACAACCATCTGTAAACTTGGAGCAACTTGTTCAGTATCCAAAGCAACTAACGTGGCTTTTGGTGCAGACGACAAGTTTGTCTATAAAGTGTTAAATGGTTCTTTTAGTTGTAGCGTAGCTACTTTTGGTTCTGATCCAAACCCTGCTAAATCTGTGAAAGAGTGTTCGATTCCCTCCAGTGGCTCCGGAGTATCGTCCACCAGTTCCAGTAAAAGCAGTACAGCTACCAGCTCATCAAAATCATCTGTTGCATCCAGTTCGGGTTCAACCAGTGGTAGTGGCGAGTGTAAAGCGGGTGCGGTTATTGAGAACAAAACCGTCGATTGCGGTGGCAAGACTATCGGTCTTTCTTGCCCCGGCGACGCTGAAGGACAACCACCGGTTATCACCTTGAAGAATGCGACCATTAAAAACGTGCGCATTGCTGGCAGTGGTGGTGCTGATGGTATTCATTGTACGAGCGGTGCTTGTCGTGCAGAGAATGTAGTGTGGGAAGATATTTGTGAAGATGCAGCATCTTTGGTGAGCAGCGGTACCAAGTTCACTATTTCTGGCGGATCTGCATATAACAACACCAGTAACTCCCCAGGTTCCAAACCGGATAAAGTTTTCCAGCACAATTCCAAAAACAGTACCTATGAAATTATCAATGGGTTTACTGCCAAGGGTGTGAACGGAAAATTGTGGCGCTCATGCGGTAACTGCTCCAGTAACGGCGGCCCACGTTATGTGGTTATCAACAATGTAACTATTGACGGAACCATTGGTAGCATTGCCGGTGTAAACCGTAACTTTGGTGATAAAGCTACGATTCGCAACCTGAAAATCAAAGGTTACAAATCAGGTTCACCAAAAGTATGTGAAGAGTTCCAGGGTGTACAGAAAGGAAGTGACTCTTCCAAGTATGGCGAGTACTGGAATACTGCATATTGCGATGTTAGCAAATCAGATGTCACGGCTTTCTGATTTTTTTATAATAAAGATCCAACAATAATCGGCTCGCAAAAATCAGTAGCCCCTCTCTGGAAACAGAGAGGGTTATAACTGCCAGCTTAAAGCTGCGAAACTCATAGTTGTATAGATGTTATTGCGCTCCCCATCCCGCCTTCAAACTATCCCACATTTCGTCAAAATGTTTTTGCTCGTGTTCGCGCAGGGCGTCGTATTGATCTTGGCTAAGATTTGCACGGGCGGTGGTTAGATAATTATCTTTGTAGTCGTGCAGTGCCTCGCGGGCCTTTTCGATTAAAAAAGGTTTTTCGTCTGCTGATGCGGTGCTAATGGTTTGACCTGTGGTTTCCAGATAACGGCTAAATTCTTGTTTTTGTTCCAGCTTGCTAAGTAGCAACACTTCGCGCTTATCAGCGGGAATAGGAGCCTTGGCTTGCACCTCATCAAAGAAGTTATTCATTTGGTACTGCTCATAGGCAGAGTCTTTGAGCAGTTCGTAAGTTTTTCTATCTTCGGGTGATGTAAGTAATTGGGCGATTTGCCGGTCGATTTCGGTGAGGCTTTCCTGTTGTTTACGGATGGCTTCTTCGGTGTCAGCTTGCGATGAGTAGTAGCCGATGCTTGATGCTCCGAGAATTTGTTCACGCTGTGATAATAAGTCTTGCAACTCGGTGCGCGCTTGCCCTGCCAGTCCCAAGCGTGACATTAGCAGTGAGTATTTTTTTTCCAGTGTGCGGTTGAGGTTCTCTTGCTGGATGCTGGCAAACTCGTTGATTTTGGTTGATGTCAACGCAGTCGTTGTCGCAACCGCTTTGTTGGCAGGTTGCAAAGCGTTTTGTCCAAAAGCGATGAATTCTTGCAGGCTATCAATTTTTTTCTGAGAGGTGTCGCGCTCATGTTGCAAGCGCGCATCAAAATCCGCTTGTTGTTGTGCAAGCTGCTGTTGCAGGGTTTGGTTATCCAGATAGAGAACGCCGTAACGTGCGCCAAGAACGAGTAGGGCTACAGTAAGGAATATGCTTAACAATTTCATCTTTACCTCCGTAAATACGGACTCATTATTATGGAATAAGGTAAATATGACCGAGGAATTACCCATTGGGGCGGATGGATATTTTAGTCGACTCTAATCGTTTCTCGTTGTAGCTCCGCTGAACGCGATTAGATTACATTTTGCCTTGGCCTTCAAGTCCTCCTTTTGCGTAATAAGGCACATCAATTCTCAAATGTTCATCGTTTCACCTCTGCAAGGATCAATCAAGGCCAAGTTAGGCGACAAGAGCGCGATAGCCAATTTTAATTTTGACCACTAAATCCCTGGCCTATAGTGAAGCGTGTTCGCGCACAGAAGCTCTGGATAATAAAAAGGCATTCTTACATTTAACATTTACCTCACATCCGTGTTATCACTAGAGAAGGAATGTTTATCATGAAGAAGTCATCCCGACATACGCTTTTATTAATCGTAGTTGCACTTTTCCTCACTGTTTTTGTTAATGGTTCTTACGCAGTTATTGGAAGGCTTGCGGTTATTGGTCACTCCGTTTCCGCAACAATAATTTAATGCAACACATGATCGCCGCAGTTTAAAACCCCATCAGGGTGTCGCCTGCCTGGACTGTCATGCGAATGGCCATACCAATGCAGCTACCCACACCGTCGGTGATATTCGCCCGAACGAGCATCGCAACAGAATTGATACCCCGACACTGCCTGGCCTTTATATCCAGCGCTTGTTTGGCTCCCAGCGCGCAACCGTATTACACCGACAACCTGATGCATAATTTAAAAGTTGAACGCTTCTTTAAAGAAGTCACCATCAATGGCCGCAAAGCATCTGCCGACGGCCCCATCAAAACCTTCCCCTTGCGCAGCATTAAAGATTCACCACCTTACTTGCATGATGATCGCTTGCTGACGTTGGCGGATACGGTGGAGTTTTTTAATCTGGTTTTGGGTGTGAAATTGGAGAAGCAGGAGAAAGAGGATCTTGTGGCATTTTTGTTGACGTTGTAATTATTGGCGATAGTTTAAAAAATCCCCCAGACTAGCTTTAGTGCTGGGGGATTCCGTTAATTGTGTTTCTATTTATAAAAATCGAGATAGTATTTATATTTATCTAAATTGTGGTTGAAAATTTTTATTTGTTTTTATTTCTTTCCAAAAAACTGCAGTCAGAGTTAACGCCAATAAAAATAATGATGAAGGCTCAGGTACTGTTCGTGACTCAAATGTCAGGTTATCTATTTGCGGCCCTGTTCGTAATCCATAAAATGAATATATATACATTCCGGTAATGTTTTCAGATGCGCTAATTGAGACAAGCTCGTTAGGTATATAGGTTGTACTCTGTTCTTCGCTACCTTGCCAGCCTGAGCTTACATGGGTAAACAAATACCCGTTTTTGCCATACACATCCATATAGGATGCTTCACCACCTAAGGGGGCATGAATGTTAAAGCTTACAAAGTTTGGCAGCGTGCCAATAAACTGCAAAGATATCCCGTTTAGCCCTAGGACAATATTTCGATTTGTACCGTCTGGCAGCTTGCCTCCGATTAGCCAATTTGTAGGGCCACTAAAAAGCAGTCCATGTGACTCATATTCGTTGCTAAGTATGTGACCGCAAAAGCAGCCGGTAAATGGTTCGGATGGTTGAGCAGTAATATCATCAAAGTCAATGAATGTTGCGTGAACGTTAGTCGATGCTAGTCCGAGCAATAGAGCCAGGGTCGCTGACAATCCAGAGATGTGTTTTATGGATGTTGAAAACATAACCGACTCCTTCAGATTAATTAAACTTGAAGACTCTTAACGGAGAGATTTGCTGCTCCGACGGCTAAGAGGTGAAAATCGATACTAATACGAATTAAAAATAAACGCTCGGTACTGTGGCTTTAGGTGACGGGAATTCCGTTGGCTGAAATCGCCCATCAAGAGGCGAACCTCATTGATGAGCTTTTAATACATGTACCTAATTAAGATGGCATAAGAAGTGGCAAATTGCGGAGGTGGTTACATCCTTTCCATAACCTCAATCCCCAACAAATCCAAACCTTGCTCAATCGTGCGTGCAACCAAATGGCACAAGCGCAAACGGCTATCGCGGATTTCTGGCTCTACACCTTCTTTCAAAATTGGGCAGGCTTCGTAGAAAGTCATGTAGAGGCTGGCGATTTCGTAGAGGTAGGTGCAGAGTAAATGTGGGATTGCTTCGCGTGCGACTTGATCCAACACTTCGCTGAATTGCAGTAATTTTATCGCCAGTGTTTTTTCTTGTTCGGTGCCGATCACAATCGCATTCTGTAATGACTCGGGCGCAACGCCGGCCTTGCGGAAAATACTTTGTACGCGAGTGTATGCGTATTGCAAATAGGGCGCGGTGTTGCCTTCAAAGCTGAGCATGGATTCCCAGCTGAATACGTAATCGTTGGTGCGGGTTTTACACAGGTCGGCGTATTTCACTGAGCCTATGCCGACTTTGCGACCGATCTCGGCAACTTCATCGCTGGTTAATTCGGAATTCTTTTCGCTGACCAATGCGGTGGCGCGTTCAACGGCTTCAACTAATAATTCTGCCAGTTTAACGGTGCCGCCGGTGCGGGTTTTAAACGGTTTGCCGTCGCTGCCCATCATGGTGCCGAACGCCAGATGCTCCAGGCTTACCGATTCATCCACAAATTTTGCTTTGCGTGAAAGGGTAAACACTTGTTGCATATGCAGCGATTGGCGCGCATCGATGAAATACATAATGCGATTGGCTTTCAATGTTCCTACACGATAACGCAGTGCAGCCAAATCGGTAGTGGCATACAAAAAACCGCCGCCTTGCTTTTGGATAATCATCGGCGAAGGATTGCCTTCTTTGTCCGCGAGTTCTTGTAGGAACACCACTTGTGCACCTTCGCTCTCTACCGCAAGGCCTTGCTCTTGCAATTCCTTTACAACGGTTGCGAGATCATTGTTGTAAAAACTTTCGCCGCGCACATCGGTGTCTTTCAGAGTGACGTTAAGCTGTTGGTAAATTTCTTCGCTGTGATGTAGCGAAATGGTTTTGAATTGTTCCCAAAGTTTTAACATCTGTTCGTCGCCGGATTGCAAACGCACAACGTAGTCGCGCGCTTTGTTGGCGAAGGTTTCGTCATCATCAAAATGCTTTTTGGCTTGCTGGTAAAACACTTCCAGATCTTTGAGTGCCATGGCTTCGTCGCCTTTAGCTCCCAATTGTTCTTCCAATTCGGCGATCAGCATACCGAACTGTGTGCCCCAATCGCCCACGTGGTTTTGGCGGATAACATTGTGGCCCTGGAACTCCAGCAGACGCGCGAGGCAGTCGCCAATAATCGTGGAGCGCAAATGGCCTACATGCATTTCTTTGGCGAGGTTGGGGCCGGAGTAGTCGATCACCACATTTTGCGGTGCGGCCACTTGCTCAACTTGCAAGCGCGCATCAGTTTGCGCCTTGGCAATTTGCGCGCCCAGCCACTCGGGCTTGAGGTCGATATTGATAAAGCCGGGCCCCGCGATTTCTACTTTTTCAGCGATTCCGGTCAGATCTAATGCGGCAACAATTTTAGCGGCCAACTCGCGCGGATTGGTGCCCATGGCTTTAGCGGCGCCCATCGCGCAGTTGGCCTGGTAATCGCCAAAACCGGCTTTTTTACCGGGGGCAATCAGGGCGGGTAAATCTGCTGGCACACCCACTGCGGCCATGGCGTCAAGGACTTTCTGGTTCAATAATTCGCGGATATTCATAGGAAATTTCGGTCGCTGCAATGGGATACGGAAGGTGGCGAATTGTACCCGTCGAGGGTGGGTGATGCCATCTTTTATAGGTTGCGGGCTGCTCTTGTGGCCTGCTGTTCTGATGACGGGCAGCTGCCCAGGGGCCGGCGGTTTGTCTATACTCAGGCCTCCCAGGTTTAACAAGGACTCGACAATGATTACCAGCCCCATCCCGCAAGTGCTCGCCCAGCTCGACAACCGGGTGTTAACCCTCAGCCTCAACCGCCCCGAGCGCAAAAATGCGTTGTCGCTCGCCATGTACGCCGCACTTGCCGATCTCATCCGCGCTGCTGGCGACGATATCCAAGTGCGGGTGTTGGTGCTCACCGGTACCAATGATTTTTTTACCAGCGGCAATGACCTGATGGATTTTATGAATGAGCCGCAGATCCATGAGCAGCATCCCGTGGTGCGGTTTATGAATGCCCTGCGCGACTGCAAAAAACCGGTGGTCGCGATTGTGCGTGGTCATGCAGTGGGGATCGGCACTACTTTATTGCTGCATTGCGATCTGGTGTATGCAGCGGACAATGCCCGCTTGCAATTGCCATTTGTCAATTTGGGTTTGTGCCCGGAGTATGCGAGTAGTTTCCTGGTGCCGCGTGTGGTTGGTCAGCAAAAAGCGGCAGAATTATTTTTGTTGGGCGAGCCTTTTTCCGGCACGGAAGCAGCAAGTATCGGCTTGATTACTAAAGCATTGCCTGGCGATGAGCTATTGGATTACGCCAATGCAAAAATTCAGCGCCTTGCCCAGCAGCCACCTGCGGCCGTGCGCCGCTCCAAAGCGCTGTTGCGCGCAGCGACTAAACAGGCAGTTGAAACTTCTCTGCAGGCTGAATATGCCGGATTTGCTGAAGGTTTGGCGTCGGAGGAATGTAAGGAGTCCGTCACAGCGTTTTTTGAAAAACGCGTACCGGACTTTTCACGCTTTTAATTGGGAATAACATTATGAATACACCATTTAATTTTCAAAATAAAAATGTTCTTGTTGTGGGCGGTACCAGCGGTATTAATCGCGGTATTGCCGAGACCTTTGCCAAGGCGGGAGCGCGCGTTGCAGTGGCGAGCCGCGCGCAAGAAAAAGTGGATGACACCATCCGATCGCTAAAAAGCTTGGGTGCCGCTGATGCGCGTGGATTCGCTGCCGACGTGCGCGAAGTTGAAGCAATAAAAAGTGGTGTAGCAGCAATCGCGGCGGCTTGGGGCAAATTGGATATTGTTGTTTCCGGCGCGGCAGGAAATTTTCCGGCGCTGGCGATGGGTATGTCGCCCAATGGATTTCGTTCGGTAATTGAAATTGATTTGCTCGGCACCTTCCATGTGATGCAAGCGGTTTATCCGCACCTGCAAAAACCGGGTGCGTCGATTATCAATATCTCTGCGCCGCAAGCTGAGATTCCCA
>DATIDX010000254.1:0-13141 GCA_035456025.1 Cellvibrio sp.
GGGTGATGTGGTGGTTACGGATGACGTAACACTTGTGACTTGTGTGTCGATAGACGAGCCAGCCAACGTCTCCAGCGCTGAGCGGCGATTACTCAGAATTAAAATCAATAACAGTAAAACAATAAAGAAAATAAAACGATTTGCCGCATAGCCCAGCATATTCAGCTGTTCACCCAGCTCTGGTTGGAAGTTAAGGCGCAGTAAGTCCAGCGCACTAAATAGCGTAGATACACCGATCAGCCAGCCTAACCATGCCAGCGAAACCTCAGAAGCATCTGAACGCTTCGCGGTTAACTGTCGATTAAAATCAATGATGAGTTTCAGCGTCAGGAGCGCATACATAACTCGCCAGAGGGTGCCTACCGCAATAATGGCTTGCACATGGGCGGTAAAAGGTAAAACTAGTAGCATTGGCAAAAAATGCCACATTGCTTGATAACAACCCGCATCCTGATAACTATCTTGGCCTTGATTACTAACAGAACCGCCAATTAAATATTTGACGGCAATATACAGCGCCGGGCCATAACCCAGTACGAAGATGGGGGAAATTAAATGGAATTCACGCGAGATCTGCAAATCTTCGAGTAAGTTAGCCAGCGCAGCAACGCTCACCAGCCCGAGCAGCACACATACCCCGCGATAAGTCGGCGTATTGATAAATATCAATCCGCCTAATATTGCGATAGATAAAGTGGCTGCATTTAATAAACTGACGCAGGTTACCCAATCCATTGCTTAAACAATCTCTCGGCTTGCACTGTCAAGGCGCTGTTAGTAGTAGGTTGTCTTAATGTTACGGCGCCACGCAATCCAGGCACTGTACGTAAATGCCTTGTGGATCGTGCATTTTTTTTAAGTCGCTGAGCGGTTTTAAAGCGGGCGACAAATCATTTAAAACTTGGAGCGACGAAAACTTTTCCAATAGTGATGTTGGTGCAAAAGTACCTGCATGGCCTTGGGTCAGTGAGCGCAGGAATTCTTCTTTGGGTGAAAGGGGGCGCTGTACGAATTCCACCTGGTAGTTGCTTAGCTTCGCTTCTTTCACAACCGCAGTAATTACATCGTTTAATGTACCCAGTTCGTCGACGAGGCCAATCTCTTTTGCTTTGTTACCTGTCCATACATGGCCTTGGGCAATTTCATTAATGGCGCTGGCCTCCTGCTTGCGTGCATCGGCAACCAGGGTAATAAAACGCTGGTATGTGTTATCAACGCCGTGCTGTACAACTTTTCCTGCTTTTTCAGGCAGGGTGCGATCCAAACGCATGGCACCGGCTAATTCAGTGGTGCCGACACCGTCGGTGCTGATGCCGATTTTTTGTAAGGATTTTTCCAAAGTCGGAAAAGCGCCAAATACGCCGATGGAGCCGGTAATCGTAGTGGGGAGTGCCCAGATCTTATCGCCGGCTGTGGCAATCCAATAGCCGCCTGATGCAGCGACGCTGCCCATAGAGATATAGATTGGAATTTTTTTGGCGCGCAGCGCAATAATTTCCGAACGGATAATTTCCGAGGCAAAGGCGCTGCCGCCGCCCGAATCAATACGGATAACCAGTGCTTTTACCGCGTCGTCTTTTTTTACCTGATGCAATAATTCGAGCATGCTTTCGCTGCCGATGGTGCCGTCAGGTTGGTGCCCGTCAACAATCGATCCGGATGCGACCACGACGGCGACTTTATTTTTCTCCAGCGCCGGATGCTTGCGTACATCGGCAAGATAAGATTTTACGCCGACGCCGTTATAGCTATCGCCTTCAGTATTTTTACCTGCAGCTGCGATAAGTGCCTGCTCCATTGCCTGGCGCGAGGTAATTTTGTCGACTAATTTTTTTTCCAGCGCGAGTTTGGCGCTGTCGCCATCGGTTAGCGCCATATGTGCATCCAGGTTGTTGACGTAATCATTGATGCTACCAGGTGCCAGCTTACGCGCAGTTTCGATCCTGTTGGTGTAGCTTGCCCAGAGTTCATTGATCCATTGCGCATTGTGTTCGCGCGATTCGTCCGACATGTCATCGCGCAGATAGGGCTCGAGATAATCTTTGTATTTGCCGGAGCGGAATGCATGGATGGTAACGCCCAGGTTATCCAAGGCGGTTTTGTAATAATTCATATAGCGGCCGTAACCGGTAATTTCGACCACCCCCATCTCATGCAGATAAATCTCGTTGGCAAAACTTGCGAGATAGTATTGATCCTGAGAATAGTTGTCGCTCACGGCGATGATTTTTTTGCCTGCACTTTTAAAGTTTTCTAATGCCTGGCCAATTTCGTTCAGTTTGCTGATGCCACCGCCGAGCAGCTTGCCGGGCTCCAGTACCAGCAATTGCACGCGTTTGTCTTTTGCCGCTTGGTTAATAGCTTCAACAACGTCACTTACGAGAGTTTCTGCATCGTCCGGGTCGTCATCGGAAAGTAACAAGCTTGCGGCGTCGATATAGCTGCGCTGGTCGACCAATATGCCTTTGGGCGCGAGGCGAAGTGCGAATTCATCGGGCAGGGGCGGGGATGCGTTCGATCCAATCAGGATAATAAAAAGCAACAACATAATGATGAATACAATATTCAGTATTGTGTTGCGCAACCAGGTAATTGATTTACCTATGCCGCTAAATAAACGGCGCCAAGCCCCCGGCTTTTTTGGGGAGGCGGAAGGCTGTGGCGCAGGTGTAGGTTCGTAGTAATTTACAGGCACAATAATTACCTTCCGAAAAATTTAGGATTGGTTTACTTTCGTCGACAAATAATAATTCCAATATTGCAGCCAGCGGCTAGTCATCATGGCGGCGATAAATAATACCGATACCAAAATGGTCATTAGCCAGTAGCTCCAATGCCAGCTGGTCATCAACAGCGGAATAATAAATAAAAAATACATCAGCAAAACAAAACACATCCAGCTGTAGGTGCGGTGTTTTGGTTTAAGTAATCCCGGGATAAAAATCAGCAACGGGAAAATCGACACCAACCAGGTTGCCAGGCGCACGTTGTCGTTGATGAAATAATTAAGCGTGAAGAGTACGAGTAGCGCTACATAACAGCTATTGCAAACCAGCTGCCCAATGCGCAATTTTTTGTGCAGCACTACCGAGTCAGCATCGGTAATGACGATGACTTTTTTCGGCTTTTCATCGGCGAGTGGAAGATTTTCTTGTTCAGGGGCCTGTGTCATGGGTCAACCTTTTAATTGGAACGCGTTAATTGAAGCGCGAGCGTGGCGACGCGTTTGCCCAGCGCCTGGCACAGGGTAGTTTCTTCGCTACTGAGTTTGTTCGGTGTGTCGCCACTGGCGAGGTGCGATGCACCGTAAGGAGTGCCTCCAGTGCGAGTGGTCGTAAGCCCAGCTTCGCTGTAGGGAATTCCGGCGATCACCATACCTTGGTGCAGCAGCGGTAGCATCATGGAAAGCAGGGTGGATTCTTGTCCGCCGTGCAAGCTGGAGCTTGAGGTAAAAACGGCGGCAGGTTTATTAATCAAATCGCCGTTGAGCCAAAGGCCGCTGGTGCCGTCGAGAAAATATTTCAAGGGTGCGGCCATGTTGCCAAAGCGGGTAGGGCTGCCAAGGATCAAACCGGCGCAATTTTTTAAATCTTCCTCGCTGCAGTAAATTGCGCCGCTGGCGGGAATTGCAGGTTCGGTTGCTTCGGTCACGGTCGATACCACAGGCACTGTACGCAAGCGCGCCTCAATGCCACTCACTTGTTCGACACCACGTGCAATCTGTTTTGCCATTTCAAATGTGGCACCGTTGCGGCTGTAATACAAAACTAAAATATAAGGTGTCATAGAAGATTCTTTAATTCGACGTTGAAGAGAGTTCAATACCAGCCTGATTAGTACGCGCGACGCGCCGTAAATACATCCCTGTAGGCTCGACTTCGGCATCCATGCCTCAGACGGTATCGCGCACTAATCTGGCTGCTATTGATCTCTCGCTATTAAATTACTTGCAAAACATTTTCCGGCGGCCGACCGATCACTGCTTTATCTCCATTAATCGCAATCGGACGCTCTATTAATTTCGGATTTTCCACCATGGCTTTAATTAACGCCGCCTCGCTCAGCTTTTCATCGGCCAGGTTCAGCTCTTTATAAGCGTCTTCTCCTTTGCGCAGTAAATCGCGCGCGCTCATGCCCAATTTCCCCAGCAGGGCTTTTAAAGCTTTGGCAGTAGGCGGTGTCTCCAAATACAGAATGACCTCGGGTTCATGGCCTTGTTCACGCAGCAGGTTCAGCGCGTCGCGCGATTTTGAGCAGCGGGGGTTGTGATAAAGTGTGACCATATTTTTTCAATAACCTCTATGCGTGATGGCGCGGCAGATTATAGCGGCTGCGTCCTGACTTGGTTTAAGGATTTACGTTATGCCGCATTTGCACTCCTATCTTGAAGTGGCGCGCAAGACCTATCGCTGGCTGCTGGGTTTTTTTGTGATGATGGTGCGCCAGTACCAAGCCAAAGAATGCCAGAAAAGTGCCGCCTCGCTCACCTACGTCACCCTCTTTGCCACAGTGCCGATGATGACGGTGACGTTCGCCATGTTCTCCATTATTCCCGTATTTCAGGATCTTGGCGATGAATTACAAGCCTTACTGTTCGAGCATTTTTTACCCAATAGTGAGCAGGATCTGGGTAAATACCTGACTGACTTTTCCGATAAGGCACGCCAGCTAACGGCATTCGGATTGGTGTTTCTGGTGGTGTCGGCCTATTTGATGCTCAAAAACATCGAGCAGAATTTCAATGCGATTTGGGGTGTGGCGCGCGGACGGCGCGGAGTCGCCAACTTTTTACTGTACTGGGCGGTGCTGAGCCTGGGCCCATTGTTATTGGGCGCCGCCTTGGGGATGAGTACTTATCTTACGTCGTTCCGTCTGTTGGTCGGCACCTACGATAGCCTCGGCGTGTTCGAATGGGTGTTGCAGTTCGCCCCCTGGGTGTTAACTTGGGCGGCGTTCACGCTGCTGTTTGTGGCAGTACCCAACTGCAAAGTCTCGGTGCGCCACGCCGTGATTGGAGGGTTTTTCACTACCTTGGGGTTTCAGGGGCTTAAGGCCGCCTTTGGCTGGATTGTCGGCCACTCGTCTTTTTCGCTGGTGTACGGCGCCTTTGCGGCCCTGCCATTATTTCTGCTGTGGGTAAATTTGATCTGGACGGTCATTCTCGGCGGTGCCGTGTTTGTCCACACTATTGGCGCCCACCAGATCGACCTGCGCGACCGCAATTATCCGGATCTTTTGGCCGCGCTATTAATCCTTTGGCGCTGCTACCGAGCGTCGGTTGATGGTGCGACGGTGCCTGAGCAAACCCTGATGCACCAGGGGTTATCGGCGGAGCAGTGGCAACGCATCCGCGAAGCACTGGTTAAAAACCGCGTGATTACTGCCAATTATCAAGGCGATTATTTACTCAGCCAGAATCTGGCGAAGCTCAGTTTGCAGCAGTTGGCCGATATCCTGAAACTGCCGCGGCAGCTTCCGCGCGACCAAAAATACCTGCGCGGATTGCCTTGGGGGCCGAAGGTGCTCCAATATCTGGATGAAGTAGATGCCAGCCGGGATGCGATTTTGGCCGCGAATATCGCGGAGCTGTTTGAGCAACCGCATGCACCCGTTGCACCGACCTGAGCGGTTGAATACAAAGCCGGTAAAAAACTCGCGGTGGGCAAAAAACCCTGACTATACTCTCCAGTACTTGGATTATTTTCGCCCTCTACCGGGGCGGCCAATTTGCCATCTACCGGCCAAAGACATTTACCATCAACTATTAAAAGAAACGTTTACTCCATGGCTACACCTTTGTTGATTTGTGATGACTCCATGATGGCGCGCAAGCAAGTCGCGCGGTCGCTCCCTGAAGGTTGGGATGTCGATATCACCTTTGCCACCAACGGTGTCGAGGGCTTGCAAGCGATTCGTGAAGGTAAGGGTGAAATGGTGTTCCTCGACCTGACCATGCCGGAAATGGACGGTTACCAAGTGCTTGAGGCGGTAAAAACCGAGGGTTTGGACACCATGATTATTGTTATCTCCGGCGATATCCAGCCCACCGCCCACGCGCGCGTCACCCAGCTGGGCGCGATTGAATTTATCCAGAAACCGGTAAACCCGGAAAAACTGGCTGCCACGTTGAAAAAATTTGGCCTGATTTAGGCCTCTAGTGTTTTCCCCTCGTACCCGCTAGATTGCACCGCTTTCAACTTCGCGCTAGTGAGCAGGCGCGCTAATCAATAAGTGCGTTAGTCAATCTGGTGCCCCCTTATGCAATTCTCCCGCTTTGGCCAAAAACTCTGCACGGAAGCCGGCATAGTCACCCTGATGGATGACCTGGGCGAGGCTTTGCGGGTGAATCCCGACATGATTTTTATGGGCGGCGGCAACCCGGCGCGCATCCCGGCGATGGAACAGGCGTTTGAAGATGCCTTGCGCGCAACACTTGCTAGTCCACAGGAAACCCATCAATTGCTCGGCGTATATCAACCGCCGCAAGGCGATGCCGATTTACTGGATGCCATCGCCGCCTTGTTGCGCAACGAATACCAATGGCCAATTTCACGCGCCAATATTGCGCTTGCCAACGGTAGCCAATCGGCGTTTTTTGTGTTGTTCAATTTGTTTGCCGGCGATTACGCCGACGGCACCAAAAAACGTATCCAGCTACCGCTCACGCCGGAGTATCTGGGCTATAGCGATTTGGGAATCGATGCGGATTTTTTTACCTCGACCCGTCCCAGTATCGAAATGTTGCCCGACGGTTTTTTTAAGTATCACGTTGATTTTTCCCATTTGGCGATTACCCAAGAGACGGGCGCGCTTTGTGTATCGCGCCCGACCAATCCTACTGGCAATGTGATCAGCGATGATGAGCTGGTCAAACTGGATGAACTGGCGCGCGCGCATCAAGTTCCGTTTATCGTTGATGGCGCTTACGGCACTCCGTTTCCAAATATCTTGTTTGCCGCGGCGCAACCCCATTGGAATGACAACACCATCCTGGTACTCAGCCTGTCGAAGTTGGGACTCCCTGGTGCGCGCACGGGCATTGTGATTGCCAATCCCGATGTGATTAACGCCTTCGCCAAAGCCAATACCATCCTGAGTCTCGCGACCGGTAATTTCGGCCCGGCGCTCGCACGGCATTTGTTGGAGGACGGCAAAATCCTGCAACTGAGCCGCGAAGTGGTCGCGCCTTTTTACCGCGCGCGCATGGAACATGCCGTCGCCACCTTTAAAAAACACCTCGGCGATTTGCCCTGTTTTATCCATAAGCCGGAAGGCGCAATTTTCCTGTGGCTCTGGTTTAAAGATCTGCCCATCAGCAGCGAAGAGCTTTATCAACGTCTAAAGGCGCGCGGTGTACTGGTGGTATCCGGTCATCATTTCTTTCCCGGTTTGGCCGATGATTGGCAACATCGCCACGAGTGTATCCGCGTGACCTATTGCCAGGATGCGAGCGTGGTAGAGCAGGGCGCTAAGATTATTGCGGATGAAGTCAGGCGTGTTTTTAAATAAAAACCCGGAACAGCTCGCACCGTTCCGGGAACAAGTTCGGCCTTGTTACTGCTAACAAGGCCTCAAGGACTCGTTATTAACGTTTGTTACAGTAGAGCCGTTTACCCACAGGTTATTGATGCGGCCGTTAGCGGTCGGCGAGGAACATCGGGATACGGTGGTGGTTATGTTTAAAAATCTGCTCATCAACCATTGTTGCTGCCAATCGATTCCAGTTTTGTATTTTGAATTGCAGAACTGAAATAGATTGGCGCAAAAATATTTATTTTTTGAATGCGGCGAGTTTTTTTATGGTGCGGCATTTTGCTCTGAGATTATTTGCCCAAACAACGTGACCACTACATCCTTCACTGGAACATCTGGTGGAAGATGCGGGCTGATTTCGTAACAAATATCATTGATTGAGCGGCTGCCATCTACCAATAACAATATGGCGTCAATCAGTGGATGCGAATCGCGGCTGGAATAATGGGATTGCGGGACTGGCAAGTGATGCATCACTAACCAGGGCTGCGTTGAAATTTCGGGTGCGATTTTTTCTGCCGAAAAATTATTTTTTGCTGCGATAAAAGTCCAAACCTGCTCTTGCCGGAAACGCGCTTCGAGAGGGGAGAGGAGGTAATCCGTGTTGGCGACAGCTTCGTGCAGCAGCTTGAAACCGGCGAGCGCGATAAATTCTTTTATCTCGGTGGCGCTGTATTTCAACTGCACCGGTAAATGGCGAGTGAATAGCAATGGACCCGAATTTAACCAGTGTCCGCCCGGCGCCAGTTTTTCAGCAATAAGACCAATTAAATCGCGCACATCGCCGCCGTTCACATCGATAAACCAGGGCGTAATCACCAGGTCAAAACTGTCGCGGATAAACGGCAGCTGCCATACATTTGCCCCGAGCGGAAACCAGGTCGCGCGCAAATTATCCGGATCGGCCGGTGGTTGCACTGACCAGGAGCGCGCCTCTTGCAAACCAATTTGCGGGAAGTTTTTGAACTCCCCAATGGTGATGGATTGCTGTTGATTGACCAGCTCTTCAGCAGCGGCCAATAAAATAGGATTGCTATCTAGCGCAACGGTATATTCCGGTTTGAGCTGCAAATGCAGATCCCAACTCAGTCGTCCTGCGCCTGCGCCGAGCACTAGAAGGCGCTTCGGTTTTACCGGCAGTGTTTGGATTGCCGTCAATGTCCGTTCGAGCGCGGCGCTATTTTCTGCACTGGCCTTAGTGCCAGAATCCCATGCCCAGTCGCGCAACAGTAAATCAAAATATTCGTTTAAATCGCCGGGATTCATTTGTCCCAACTGCTCGTTGGGAATCGCCTCGATGCCGTATTTTTGTAACAGCGACAGGATGGTATCGACGTTAACTTGGCAAGCATTCTGGATTGCGCTCAACCGGCGCCGTGTGGTGTCAGTTAAATCGTAGCGCGATAGCGATTCATGGAGTGCAGCCAATCCCTGTTGCGCCATGTATTGCATGGTGGCTGCTTGATGTTGCCATATCAATTTTTGATGGATGCCCGCTGGAAATAAACAGGGCACATGTCCCAGCGAAAAATGTTGCGTCCCACATTGCGTGCAGTGGAAATTATCAATTTGAAAACCTGGCTGCGCATTGCTGCCACAATTCGGGCACCGAATACTGTCGAGAAGATGTGTGGGATATTGTTTGTAGTTATTCATTCACTGTTACCAGATCAAGAGGTGAATATTTGCAAGGCAATTGAATCCGCTAAAAAGCAAAACGCCTTCTACAGCAGGGCAGTAGAAGGCGTTTTATTACCTCTGTCAAACGGCGTGTTTCACACGAAGAGTTACACGAGGCCCAATGTGCTGGTACCAAGGTTGATGCCGGTTAAACCCATACCTTTTGGAATTGCACCGTTCAAGTCGTACACATTGCCACCTTGACGTGCGGAGAATCCGCTCGCAAAGCCAGGCATCTTTGTGGCGACGATAAATGGGCCATTGCCAGAGGTGTGGTCCATACCATTACCCATACAAGTTACCTGCACAAACACAGTGGTATTGATGAGCGGTTGACCGTCCGGACCGGGGGTTTTACGCAGCTTATCGATCAGGTAGGCAGGCACGTCATTCAAGTAACGCCACATTTCGATAAAGTCAGCTGGCTGTGATGGCGGTTTGGCGTGGCACGCTTGGTGTGCATCTTGTTTATAGGTAGTGCTATGGCCTACCCAGTCACCCTGGTGGTTACCCAGTTGCAGGGTTGCAACTTTGGTGATGCCGCAGGCAAAGGCCGCGACAATGATGTCGGCTTGGGACTTACCCGTTGCCTGCATATTGGCTGCGCTTGCCGTGATATTGCTGCCGCAATTGGTGGTGGTAGAACCGGTACTGCTGTTAGCGGCAGCAGTGTTGGTTTTGATTTTCTTCAGCGAGTCAATGTGCTCCTGGTAGCGCGCATATTCCTGGGTGCTCAATTTGCTCTTGATGGACTCAAGGGCGCGCAACTGTGCATCGTAGGAAAGGGCGTAGGTGGTATCTGGCGTGGTACCACCGCCCCCGCCCCCAGTGCTACCGCTGAAAATATCGGCCAGTGCCTGGGTAGGGTTGTCCTGGCATGGGCCAATATTGCTGCACAAAGTACCGCTGGTAGTTGCTTTAGCGCCCAGGTAAATAGAGGAGCGCGGAGTAGTGCTACCTAACACCGAGGCAATACGTTTATCCATAGTGGGTGTGTTGTAGTCAGTTACGCCGAGCGAGTTGAGCGCAGTGGCGTGACCTGAGGTAATCACATCCACTTGACGGAAGTGGCAGATATCAGAAACAGCGTAACCCGTTGGGCCGTAAGGCTGGGTTATCTGGTTCATTTGGGAGGCGCTGGACGGCATCCAGGCGCCGGCCGCAGCACCGCTGTTCAAGTAGCAAAAAACGACACGCTTGTTGGTGGCGTCCTGCGCCAAAGCATGGCGGCTGGCGAGGATACTACCCATCAATGCAGAGCTTTTTAACAGGCCTGCAGAAATGCCTGACTTGGCAATTAAATCGAGGAAGCGGCGGCGATCCTGGCGCACAAAATTTTCGCGCTCCTCTTTAGCACCACTGTAATAATCTTCCTTCAAGTAATTTTTATAGGCTGTTGGGGCTTCCTCAAGCTTCTTGACGTGAGTCATAGCTTCGAGTGCGTCTTCCTCGGTCAAGTGACGGAATCTGCTGTCAATCTTTTTCATAACCAAACCTCATGGATTTAGAATTCTGTTTTTGGTTGTTCACTGGAGGAGTGGGGCGAACCCCACTCCCAGGGCTTAGCGACGGAACCGGATTACGTTAGACATCCCCAACTCTTTCAGCATGGCTCTTGGGTTGCCATTGCTCGCAGCGAGAGAGGTTTTCAGCGAGTTTGCGACACACGCCAGTTGACCTTGTTGCTGGTTGGTCAGGGCGGTTTCTGCTGTGTCGTCCTGGAAGGGTCGGCTAAGCGCATAACCAGTTGCGAAGCGGAACGACTTCTGGATAAGACAGGCGTTTATACCTGGCAGGTTGTTGGCAGCCATCACTTTGCCCAAGTCTTTTGAGCCGGTGAATGGCAGGCCTGGTGAGCCAGTGTCTTTCTCGCCGTTCACTTCATTAAAGCCTACAGTGCCGACACCATTAGCCCCGAACAGGCGGCCGCCGTTGTTGACCATTGGGATTTCAACCAGGTTAGCGCGCGCTTCATTACCATCGAGATCTAGCGCTTTTTGTACAACTTTCCCGTTGCTCAAGGTGCGTGGCAGGCCCAGGTGGTCGAAATCATCCACCGCAAACAGCGGGTTGATGATGGCGTTATGGCATTGCGCGCAAGGAGTTCCCGGTACCGAGGTCTGCATATCGTAGAACTGGGTAGTGGTCATAGTTCCAGCCACGAGTGCTGCTTGAGCTTGCCTGTTGGCCTCATCACGCAGGTTGGTTGGATCCTCAAACGAGGTTGGCAGCGGGATGTTTTGACACAACATATCCTGACGCACGTGCACTGCACGTTTGATTGGCGAGGTACGGCCAGCATGAGCGTTCACAGTCATGAATGCACCTGAAGCCAATACACCACCGCGCTTGGAGTTAGCGGTGTTAACCATCCGCCAATCGTTAGCGCTGGTGCCGCCACCAGAGATGCCGTAGTACTGCGAGAGGGTGCTGTTAAGTACGGTGTAATCGCCAGTGTAGATATCGGTGAATGGCAAGTTGTTATAGAACGCGTACTTATAGATCTCGCGGATCTCTTGTGCCATCGAGTCTTTCACCGCCTGAGTGAAGTTGATATTACCTTCACGAGTCATGCTGACAACGCTATCGGTGCGGAACCACAAACCGGCAAAACGACCAATCTGCGCTTTACCCAGATCCGAATCGAGTAAACGATCAATCTGTTGGTTGAGCGAGGTGGCATTTTCCAGCTGGCCGTTAGCTGCTGCGGTCAGCAATGTCTTGTCTGGCGCGCTACCGGTGTACATGTAAGCGAGCGACGATGCGAACTCATAAGGATCAAGTGCGTAGGCAGTACCATCGGCAGTTTGGAATACCGAGCTGCTACCCCACGATTGGGCACGCGCCTGGCTGACGGGAATACCCAGCTCGGTGCGATACAGGAATTGTGGAGACATCAACACAGTTTGAATTGCCCAACGCAAACCGGTAGGACCATTACGGACGATTGCGCTGTACTCGGTCTTCTCGTCGTTAGTCAGAGGACGACGGAATGCCAGGTAGGCAAAGTTGTCGATAAAGCTGGTCGCACAGTTGGCCGAAGTGGTATCGCTACAATTCAGTGACAGCACATTGTTAGTGATCGCCCAGTTGGCAATGTCTTCCGCGTTTTTCTTGTAAGACAACAAGCGCGATTCAGACACAGTCTCGGTCAGGTGGTTTGGCAAGTTAGCCACTGATTTGTCCGCATTAGCCAGTTCTTTCGAAGCATAGTTAGCAGGCAATGTCCTGGTGAACAAAGATTGCAGTGAGTTGTGGTATTCGAAAGAGGTCAACAAGCGTACTGAGCGGATACCGTATTTGACTGGTGAAGATGTATCGCAAGCCACTACCTCGGTTTGAGTACGCCCTTTAAGTGACCATAGGTAAGCCGCCAGATGATCTGCACAGTTTGTAGCAGTACAGCTCGCATAAGTGCCAATCATTTCCTGTCTAATGAATCGGGACAATTCGGTTACGTTAGCACCAGTGTAGTTACCGTTCCGGAACAGCGGACTAGTCGGATGTTTCCACGCATTTACATCAAATGGGGTGGTTCCATCAGTAAAGCGACCATCACCATCGCTGTCTTTATGGCAACCTTGGCAGCCAGTGGTTGCAAACAGATTTCTGCCTGTAGTTGCATCACCAGGGAAAGCTACCACACTGCTTGAGCTGCCGGTGCTGGTAGAAGTGGCACTTCTGCTGGAGGAGCTAACAGAGGTTACCGAAGTGGCTGATCTGCTTGAGGTGCTGACCGTTACCGAGGAGGTAGAGCTTCCTACAGCGTATACCAGGGTGAGTGCCGAAGTCGCTGCTGCCGGGATGCTGTCGGTGTAGCTGATGACTTTGTAGTCATAGCTGCCCGCGCCCAGGGTTGCCTTGGTCAGGTCGTCGGTGTAGCTCACAGCATTAGCCGCTGTACCAGTGGCAGTTGCCCAGCGGCCAT
>DATIDX010000255.1:0-5346 GCA_035456025.1 Cellvibrio sp.
CTTCCAGCGCAGCAATGCGCTCTTCAAACATACGTACAGTGGGGTTGGTGTAGCGCGAATAAACATTACCAGCTTGCTCACCAGAAAAACGATCTGCCGCTTCTTGTGCGCTCGCGAAAACATAACTTGAAGTCAGGAATAAGGCTTCGCTGTGCTCAGCTTCGTGCGAGCGCGATTGCCCGGCACGAATCGCCAGGGTATCCAGCGCAGCCCCGAATAATGGATCGTCATTCAATTGTTCTTCAAAATTTTCCATATCATCAACTCAAGAATTTATCCACGCGCAGCACCATTGTGCAAACCAATTGGCAATTCCATTTGTTTAACGGACTTTTTGCCGGATTTAGCACTGTCGTTACGTGCTGCGGCAACTTTTTCCAAATATTCGGGAGTGACATCACCAGCACAGTATTCACCGTTAAATACGGCACAATCAAATTCGGTTACTTCATTATTGCCTTCAGAAGATGCTGCAATAAGATCTTCGAGATCTTGATAGATAAGCCAATCAGCGCCGATCTCTTCACACACTTCATCTTCAGTACGGCCACTTGCAATCAACTCAGTGGTTGTTGGCATATCGATGCCGTATACGTTGGGATATTTCACCGCTGGTGCTGCTGAAGCGAAGTAAACTTTCTTAGCACCGACATCGCGCACCATCTGGATAATTTGCTGGCAAGTAGTGCCGCGCACAATCGAGTCGTCTACCAGCAATACAATTTTATCCCTGAATTCCAATTCGATCGGATTCAATTTTTGGCGCACAGATTTTTTGCGCTGCTGCTGACCTGGCATAATAAAAGTACGGCCGATGTAGCGGTTCTTTACCAAGCCTTCGCGGAATTTTACACCCAGCTTTTGCGCAAGTGCTTGACCTGCTACACGGCTGGTATCCGGAATAGGAATCACCACATCGATATCATGATCTGGACGTTCGCGCAGAATTTTCTCTGCCAGCTTTTCACCTTGACGCAAACGCGCTTTATAAACTGAAATGCCATCCATAATGGAGTCAGGGCGTGCAAAATAAACGTGCTCAAAAATACATGGCGTCAAGCGAGGTGACTTGGCACATTGCCGACGATGCAGCTGGCCCTCTTCAGTAATATAAATTGCCTCTCCTGGTGCAACATCACTAATTAACTCAAACCCCAGCACATCAAGCGCGACGCTTTCGGATGCCACCATATATTCAATACCCCCCTCCTCTGCCTGGCGCTTGCCATACACAAGGGGACGAATACCGTTCGGATCGCGGAACGCAACCAAACCGTAATTCGCAATCAATGCAACTACGGCATAGCCGCCAGTTACACGGTTATGAACGCCAGCGACTGCGGCAAACATATCATCGGCAGTAGGGCTGAGCTTTCCCTGCATTTGCAATTCGTGCGCAAATACGTTGAGCAAAACTTCTGAATCGGAATCAGTATTTACGTGGCGCAGATCCGTTTTGAAAATATCTTCGTTAAGCTTGTCTGCATTGGTCAGGTTTCCATTGTGGGCAAGCGCAATTCCGTAAGGTGAATTTACATAAAAAGGCTGCGCCAAAGCAGGGCCTGAACTGCCTGCGGTGGGGTAACGAACATGACCAATCCCCATAGTACCCAGCAGCCGTTGCATATGTCGGGTTCTGAAAACGTCCTGCACCAGACCATTAGCCTTTTGCTGACTCATGCGACCATCCTCACAGGTCACCATCCCCGCCGCATCCTGTCCACGGTGCTGCAAAATGGTCAACGCATCGTACAGCTGCACATTCACATCGCGTTTACCCACAATACCTACAATGCCGCACATAAGATTGCCTCAATACTTGTTAACAACTTTAAACTTTTTGACCGCTTTCAACATTTCCAAACAGTGTCATCAACCACTGACTGACTTCGTCATAAGCTATCCGAACCCATTCCTCACAAGCTAGGAAATGAGGAATTAACTGCGATTGCTTCCACCACCCTTCGCCATCGACGGGGATAAAACCGGGCAACAGAATCAACAGCGCCATCACGATAATAAACGCGCGCGCCGCACCAAAAACCATTCCCAGGAGACGATCAGTACCAGATAAGCCAGTCGCACGCACCAGAGCACCAATTAAGTAACTCAGCATGGCGCCTAGTAATAAAGTTGCGATAAACAGCACTGCATAGGCTGTCATTATTCGTACGGAAGGTGATTCAATTTGGTCGACCAACAGGATTTCAAGCTGGCCACCAAAGACCTTAGCTACCAACACTGCCGCAACCCAGATTACCAGCGATAGGGCTTCGCGTACAAAACCGCGAATTAAACCGATCAAACAGGACAGGGAAAAAATCCCGATAATGGCCCAATCAGCCCAATTCATTTGCTCGCCCACTCCAAAATCATTGATGGGAGGTTTACAGAGGCGCGCATTCTAACAGAGGCGCAGGATTAAGGCTTCAGGGTTTGAAGGGTAAAACGAGGGAATTCACTTTCAAACGTTTATCCAATTGCAACTTGATCGCAACAGCTTGCGCCTTGTCCTGCTTGGGGCCAATAAATACACGATAAATTGCCGCATTAGCTCCGGGCACCGTACGCACATATGCTTTGTGACCCTCTGCCTGCAACTGGTCGCGCAATTTATTCGCAGCTTCTTGCCCGCTGAGACTGGCCACCTGAATTACCCATGCATCCGCCAACCCCTGAGCATTTAAAGGAATAGCCGGTACCGCTGCGCTAGTTGCTGTAGCCTTGGACGATGACGCGAATTGGCTTGAAGCTGCAACCGCAAGCGTTGGAGCAGTTTGCTCCGATGGTGGAATTTGCTCCGCAACTACAGCTTCTGCCTCATCGGGGACAAACATAGTCTCCGGCGCTGGAGCCGGTTCAATATCGGCAGGCCGCTTGGGTTCATTGAAATCAACTGCAGTAATACTTGGCTTGCCAGGAATTTGGGAACTGGTATTCACCTGATATTGTTGGCGATCCTTAAAGAAACTCGGCAGGAATAATACCGCAATAGCGGTAAGAACCGCTGCGCCAATCAATCGATGTTTTACGGACTCTTTCACCCAAAACCTCTACGAAAAAAACGGTATAAATACATTCCAATTGGAGTGGGAATTTACATTTCCAAGGCCTGCAACCCGGCAGCTACAGTATGGAAAGATCCGCACACAAGAATAAGATCGTTCAAAGCCGAATTGTTGAAAGCGGCACCCAGACATTCGGAGACACTGCCAGAAAACTCCACCGCCACATTCAAATCGGCCAAATTTTGGTGCAGTTGTGCAACACTCGCCGCTCTCGGGATATATGACAAGTCAGCCACATACCAATAATCGACCCGCCTTTTAAGATTTTCCAAACTCTGGGCACGATCTTTGTCCGACATCATCGCCACGATTGCATGGATTTTTAGTCCGGGCGCTGCTTCAACCAGCAATCGCTCGACAAGATAGGCTGTCGCAGCAGGGTTATGTGCGACATCAAGTATGACTGTCCGCCCTCGCCAAAGCATTGTCTGGAATCGACCCGGCACCCTCAATGCCGCCAAACGGGCAAACGCGTCCAGGCCCGATAAATCCAGACCGAGAACGCAGGCAACCTGCAGGGCCGCAGCAAGACTGGGAAGAGGTAATTGGGGAAGTGGTTGTGAGGCGAATCGCACATCAGCATTCCACCAATTCCAAGTGAAGTTATCCACAGTTGAATAACCAAAATCGCGCGAAATCAGATGCAGCGGGGCTGCGAGTTTTTGCGCCTGACTCAATAGCGATTGTGGCGCTGAAAAATCGGCGCAAATAACAGGCTTACCAGCGCGCATAATGCCGGATTTTTCAAAACCTATAGCCTCGCGGTTATCACCTAACCAATCGGTGTGATCAAGGGCGATACTGGTAATTACCGCAACATCTGCATCGATAATATTAGTGGCATCCAATCGCCCCCCCAGCCCGACTTCCAACACCACCGCTGCCACTTTCCGGCGACGAAATATTTCCAACGCGGCTAAGGTTCCGTATTCAAAATAAGTAAGGCTGACGGACTCAGGATGGCTAGCGGAAGTTTGATTACATGCGGAAAAAATGGCTTCAAAAGCCGAGCAAACTTCAGCATCAGGGGCAGCTACACCGTCAATGACGATGCGTTCGTTGTAGTGAAGCAAATGGGGGGATGTGTAAACACCGACAGAAAAACCAGCGGCTCGGAAAAGCTCCGCAGTAGCAGTAACGCAAGAACCCTTGCCGTTGGTGCCGGCAACTGTAACAACCTTGGCCGCTGGTCTTAGTAACTGCATGCGCTCAGCAACACAACTGATCCGCGCGAGGCCAAGATCAATTTCGGTTGGATGGTTTTTTTCCAACCAATCCAACCAGGCAGACAGCGAATTCAATTGCATAGCAGGAGCTGAAAGGAAGCCAAGGTTAAATCGCGGCTTTGCGCGTAAATTTTGCTAACAAAGAGGCAAGCTTATCGCGCATATCACGACGATGGATAATCATATCGATCGCCCCATGTTCCAACAAAAACTCAGCTCGTTGGAAACCTTTCGGTAATTTCTGGCGAATAGTTTGTTCGATAATACTGGGGCCAGCAAAACCTGCACGCGAACCAGGCTCGCAGATATTCAAATCACCGAGCAATGCAAGACTCGCCGAAACGCCGCCGTATACTGGATCAGTCATCACTGAAATGTAGGGGGTTCCCTGCATTTTCAAACGCTCGATAACTGCACTGGTTTTGGCCATTTGCATTAACGAAATCAATGCTTCCTGCATGCGCGCGCCACCAGTGGCAGAGAAGCAAACAAATGGAATATTTTCTTTCAATGCAATAGTTGCGGCGCGGGTGAAACGTTCACCCACGACATAACCCATAGAACCGCCATGAAATGCAAACTCAAACGCAACGGCGACAATTGGCATACCTTTCAGCTCGCCGCGCATAGCAACTAGCGCATCTTTTTCACCTGTTTCTTTTTGTGCTGCAGTCAAACGGTCTTTGTATTTTTTAACATCTTTAAATTTCAGACGGTCGATTGGCTCTACATCCGTAGCCAACTCCTGGCGATTTTGTGGATCTAAAAACATATTAAGGCGCGCCCTTGCCCCAACCCGCATGTGATGGTCGCACTTAGGGCAAACATCAAGCGTCTTTTCCATTTCTGGCTTGTACAAAACCGCATCACATTTAACACATTTCTCCCACAGACCCTCGGGCACCTTAGTGCTTCGCTTGGTGTCGGTGCGGGAAATGCTTGGAATAATTTTATCTAACCAACTCATGGTCGCTTCTCTGTACTCGATATCGATGATGGGTTGCGCCCGCGGCGAGCAACCGGATTAAATAGAATCTATAGCTATACGAATA
>DATIDX010000256.1:0-6654 GCA_035456025.1 Cellvibrio sp.
TGGTTATTATGATACCGGGCGGTATGTTTTTCAATCGTCGATTTGTTGCAGCATACCGGTCCAGGGCTTGGGACCCGCTGGCAGAAGAAAAAAATGTTGGTCGCTAAACCGATTGATTTCATTGGTTTTTTTACTCGTAAAAAGCGTTCTTTGACGACGCTCAGCGCAGTGTAATAAAAAATTCCGTTGACCTCCATACCAACCGGTATGTATGATTTTCACAAATGACGTTTTAGACCCCTCCAGGGAGTTTCAAATAGCCATTCATTTGCTAACGAAGATCAGGAGTCCATCATGAGTAGCAACAATCCCCCTGTGTTTTCCCGCAAGGCATACCAGTACACGGCTGCGGCCATACTGGCAGGTATTGTCGGTTTTTATTATGTGTCTGGCGTTGATGCCGCAACCCCTGCGGCCGTACCACCCGCCCCGGCGGTTGATGTAGTAGTGCTAGAGCCGCAAGCGATCCGCACCTGGGCCGGATTTTCCGGCCGTCTGGCGCCGGTTGAAAGTGCGGCAATCAAACCGCTGGTGAGTGGCACTATCCAGCAAGTGCTGTTTACCGAAGGCCAGCAAGTTAAAAAAGGCCAGCCGCTGTTTGTGATTGATCCACGTCCGCATCAAGCCTCGGTGCAGCGCGCCCAGGCGCAATTAGCGACCGCCCAATCCCGCGCAAAACTCGCGCAAGATGAATTGAATCGCGCACAACAATTAATTACCGCCAAACTGGTTTCGCAAAGTATTTATGATTCGTCCCTGAGTGCCCATCAAGTGGCGCAAGCCGATGTAAAACAAGCGGAAGCGGCGCTGAGTCAGGCGAAGCTCGATCTGGAATACGCCCATATCAGCGCGCCTATCAGTGGCCGTGTTGGTCGCGCAGAGTTAACCGTTGGTAATGTGGTGGAAGCGGGCGCTAATGCACCATTGCTCACACAAATAGTTGCCAACGACAAACTCTACGCCGAGTTTAATGTGGATGAAGCCACTTACATCCAGTTCGTGCGCAATACCAAAAATACCCAGGACATGCCGGTCGAATTAATTCTCGCCAGCGATAAGAGTGTGACCTATAACGGCCATATTTCCGCGTTCGATAATCGTTTGGATACCACCAGCGGCACTATTCGGGCACGCGCCATTTTTGACAACAAAGACGGCGCATTAACGGCGGGCATGTTTGCCAATGTGCGTTTGGGTTCGGCAGAAAAAATCCAGGCGCTGTTAGTTCCCGAGCGTGCAATTGGCACCAACCAAAGTAAAAAGTTTGTGTTGGTGGTCGATGAAAAAAATACCGCGACCTATCACGAAATTACCCTCGGTGATCACTACCAGGGGCAGCGCGTAATACTGGCGGGTGTCAATGCCGGCGATAAAGTTATCGTCAATGGTTTGTCCCATGTGCGACCCAATAGCACGGTTAATCCCAGTGTGGCGCAGCCGGGTACGGCAGCAACTGTTGCATCCAACCGGTAAGCGCAGCTCCACTCTTTAGTTTCAGTCCCCTGATGTTTTCGTAACGAGTATTGCTGGTGCCATGCACCAGCAGTCTCCAACCACGTCTTGTGCTTTTTATTTTATTGCAGCCATGCAGGCAGGCTTATCATGAACATATCCAAATTTTTTGTGGATCGCCCCATTTTTGCCGGCGTAATTTCGCTACTGATTTTTATCGCCGGTTTACTCGCCATGTTTCAATTGCCCATCTCGGAATATCCGGATGTGTCGCCACCGTCAGTGGTCGTTAACGCGTCTTACCCCGGTGCCAACCCGAAAGTGATTGCAGAAACCGTTGCAACGCCGCTGGAAGAACAATTGGCCGGCACGGAAAATATGTTGTACATGTTTTCGCAGGCCACCACCGATGGGCGTTTAACATTAACGGTCACGTTTAAAATCGGTACCGATGTCGATCTTGCGCAACAAATGGTACAAAACCGTGTGTCCCAGGCATTACCGCGTTTGCCCGATGTCACCCGTCAGCGCGGTGTGACAGTGGTAAAAAGCTCGCCCGACTTAACCATGGTGGTACATTTAATTTCGCCGGACAAAAGTTATGACGAACTTTATTTGCGCAACTACGCCTTGATGAATATTAAAGACGAACTCGCCAAAGTGTCCGGTGTAGGTCAGGTGCGCTTGTTTGGTTCGGGCGATTACGCCATGCGTATCTGGTTAAATCCGGAAAAAATTGCGGAAAAAAATCTCAGCGCAAATGATGTTGTAAACGCAATTCGCGAACAAAATGTACAAGTCGCAGCCGGTATGATTGGCGGTGCGCCGGTGACCAATTTGGTCGATGTGCAAATGCCGATCAATGCCAAAGGCCGTTTGGATAATCCGGAAGAATTCGGTGAAATTATTATTCGCGCGGGCGCCACCGGTGAAATCACCCGCTTGAAAGATGTTGCGCGGGTGGACATGGGGCCCTCGGAATACAGCTTGAATGCCATGCTCGATAGCCGCCCTGCGGTAGCAATTCCGATTTTCCAATCACCCGGTGCTAATGCAATCCAGATTTCCGATGCGGTGCGCTCCACTATGGCGGAATTGTCCAAACGTTTTCCGCAGGGTGTTGAATATCAAGTGGTCTACGACCCGACTATCTTTGTAAAAAGTTCGATCAAAGCGGTTATCAAAACATTGCTTGAAGCTCTGGCGTTGGTAGTAGTGGTGGTGATTTTATTTTTGCAAACCTGGCGCGCCTCGATCATTCCATTACTGGCCGTTCCGGTTTCGATTATCGGTACCTTCTCTTTGATGTGGGCGTTTGGTTTTTCGATTAATACTTTGTCGTTATTCGGTTTGGTGTTGGCGATTGGTATCGTTGTTGATGATGCGATTGTGGTGGTGGAAAACGTTGAGCGTAATATTGAAGAAGGATTGACGCCGCTTGCCGCGACTTACAAAGCCATGCAGGAAGTGAGCGGGCCGATTATTGCGATATCGCTGACCTTGGTGGCGGTGTTTGTTCCGATTGCGTTTGTGAGTGGTTTGACTGGCCAGTTCTATCAACAATTTGCCTTGACGATTGCCATCTCTACCGTAATTTCTGCAATCAATTCATTGACGCTAAGCCCTGCGCTCGCGGCACTGTTATTAAAAAGCCACGACGCCCCCAAAGATCGTTTGACGCGCATTATGGATAAACTTTTTGGTCGCTTTTTTGGCTGGTTCAACCGCAGCTTTAATCGTGCCTCCGGTAATTACTCGGGTAAAGTCGGTAAATTGTTGGGTCGCAAAACCCTGGCGATTGGTGTTTACGCAGTGCTATTAGGTATTACTGCGGTAGGTTTCAATATTATCCCCAAAGGTTTTGTGCCGGCGCAGGATAAGCAGTATCTGATCGCTTTCGCACAATTGCCAGACGGTGCAACCCTGGCGCGCACTGAACAAGTCATTCGTGAAATGGGTGAGATTGGTTTGGCTGAGGCGGGTGTGGAAAATGCGGTGCAATTTCCCGGCTTGAGTATTAACGGTTTTACCAATAGCTCCAGCGCCGGCATTGTATTTTTAACCTTGAAGCCGTTCGATGAACGCAAAGGCAAAGAGCTTTCTGCGGCGGCAATTTCGCAAAAGCTGCAAATGAAATTTGCTGGCGTCGAAGAAGCATTTATCGCGGTGTTCCCACCACCACCGGTGCGCGGTTTGGGCACTACCGGCGGATTTAAATTGCAGATCGAGGATCGCGCCGGTTTGGGGTATGAAAAGTTGGCCGAGGTTGTTGCGCAGGTGCAACAAAAAGCCATGCAGCGTCCGGAGTTGGCCAGCGTGTTTTCCAACTACAAAATCAATGTGCCGCAATTGTATGCCGATGTGGACCGCACCAAGGCCAAACAGCTGGGCCTGAATGTGAAAGAAATTTTCGACACTATGCAAATCTATTTAGGTTCGCTCTATGTGAATGACTTCAATCAATTCGGTCGTACCTATCAAGTTATTGCGCAGGCAGATGCGGAATATCGCAATACGCCGGCCGATGCGCTCAATTTGAAAGTGCGCAATCTGCAAGGTGATATGGTACCGCTCGGTTCGGTGTTGACCATGGAGGAAAGTTACGGTCCGGAAAGTGCGGCGCACTACAACGGTTATTTGGCGGCGGATATCAACGGCAATGCAGCCCCCGGCTATTCCAGCGGTCAGGCGCAGGATGCCATCGATGAAATTTTGGATGAGGTTTTGCCATCGGGCATTGTGTATGAATGGACGGATTTAACTTATCAGGAGGTGCTTGCCGGCAACACTGCCATTTATATATTGCCGCTGTGTTTGCTGCTGGTGTTTTTAGTGCTCGCAGCGCAATACGAAAGTTTGGCGCTGCCATTAGTGGTGGTGACGATTGTTCCACTGTCGATTTTATCGGCGCTCTTTGGTGTGTGGATTACTAACGGCGACAACAATATTTTCACGCAGATAAGTTTGTTTGTGCTCGCGGGGCTCGCCAGTAAAAACGCGATCCTGATTGTAGAGTTTGCACGCGAATTGGAAATGCGCGGCATGGCAACTTATCAGGCCGCGATCACCGCCAGCCGTATGCGTTTGCGTCCGATCCTGATGACGTCTTTCGCGTTTATTATGGGCGTATTGCCGATGGTGTTTTCTACCGGTGCCGGTGCGGAAATGCGCAGTGTGATGGGGATTGCGGTCTTCTCCGGCATGTTGGGTGTGACTTTCTTCGGCCTGTTCTTTACGCCGATGTTTTATGTGTTGCTGCGCAAACTGGAAGGTAAACGCAGCTATGCAGTCGCTGAAAAAGTAAATGCAGAAGCGATTAGTCGCAGCGCTGCAGATCACAAAACTGATCACAACGCAATTGATCAAAAAGAGGTGCAAGTATGAGACAGCAACAATTAGCAACACTGTTTGCTCTGGCTTTGTTACCTCTGGTAATCAGTGCTTGCAGCGGTTTTAAATCAGTAGAGCATGCACGCGAGTTGGCCAATGTGCCGGCCGCGCCTGCGGCATTCCAATTGCCCCAGGGCGTTAATGAGCAGCAACCGGTCGCGGCCTGGTGGTCGCAATTAAATGATGCGCAATTGAATCAATTGATTGCCGATGCATTGCAACAAAATCACTCGGTGCGTATCGCGCAGGCCTCGCTGGAAGAATCGCGCGCGCTCTTGCGCAATAGCAAGTTGGATCGCTATCCCACCGTTGAAGCCGGAGTGAGTGGCACGCGGCAAAAGCAAAGCGCCGATATTGCCGGGCCGGTAGATTCGCGTATCAGTGAAACTTATCAAGCGGGTTTTGATGCAAGCTGGGAGCTGGATATTTTTGGCCGTGTGCGTAACGGAGTGGAATTATCCAAAGCGCAGCTCGCCGCGCGCGAGGCCAATTTGCAAGCAGCGCAAGTGAGTATCGCTGCCGAAGTGGCAAGTGCCTACATCAGCTTGCGCGGTAACCAATATTTGTTGGATGTGGCACTGCGCAATGTGCTCAACCAGCAAGAGGCGTTGCAACTTACCCAGCGCTTTGAAGAGGTAGGGCGCGGCGATCAATTGGATGTGGCGCGCGCGGAATCGCAATTGGAATTGACGCGCTCAACCATTCCGGGTTTGCACGCGCAAGTGAATGTCGCGCTAAACCGGATTGGGGTGTTGACCGGCAAACCGACGGCAGAATTAAAAACCGCGTTGACGCAGGTGAAATCCCTGCCGGAAATTCCCGCATCATTTGCCGTGGGAAATCCGGCGGATTTATTAAAGCGTCGGCCTGATATTCGCCGCGCTGAACAAGCGCTGGCCGGGGCGGTGGCGGAATACAATATTCGCGTGGCGGATTTGTATCCCAGCGTCACTTTTATTGGCGGCCTTGGATATTCATCTACCGATTGGACCAGTCTCGGCAACAGCGGCACCGATACCTTTTCATTTTCACCACGGATCCAGTGGGCGGCATTTAATCTCGGGCGGGTGAATGCGCAAATCGATGCGGCCGATGCGCGTACCCAGGCGCGGGTTGCGGAATTTGAACAGCAAGTGTTGGGCGCGCTGGAAGAAACTGATAACGCGCTGCAAAATTTTTCCCGTGAAGAAGAGCGGCGTAGCGGTTTGCAGCGCGCATTGCACGCAAGCAATCAGGCGGAGGATATTGCGCGTAAAAAATTTGAAGTGGGTAGCAGTGATTTTTTAACGGTATTGGATGCGCAGCGTTCGCAATTGGTGGTCAGTGCGCAGTTGGCGCAGAGCGATATGCAAGTGTTATTAAATTTAGTTGCCGTGTATAAATCCCTTGGCGGTGGCTGGGAGTTTGCCGAGCAAGCGGTTGCTGCACGCCCATAGCGCTAGCCAGTTCCAATTCCTGAATAACGTTTTTGCCCGCGCTTGCCCCCTTTGCAAGCGCGGGCTTTTTTATCTGCGCTGTCATTTGGGGCGGTATAATGCTGCTTGAAAATCTTGCTGTGCTTCGCCATCTTGGCTTTCACGTTGGTTATCAAAAAAGTTGGAAAATAATTATGACTAGTACGCAAATCAATTGCCCGCACTGTTTTGCCACCAATCGCCTGCCGGCTGAGCGCCTGACGGATAACCCCAGCTGCGGCAAATGTAAACGCGCGTTGTTTGTCGGTGCGCCGCTGGAATTGACCGCCGCGAATGTCGCCAGCACCATTGAAAAAAATGATATTCCCGTCCTGGTCGATTGCTGGGCATCCTGGTG
>DATIDX010000257.1:0-25266 GCA_035456025.1 Cellvibrio sp.
AGCGCAGGTCTTGCGGGCTGGTCAGGCTGGTGACGAACTGCCCGCCGTTGATGCGCCGCACCTGGGTGCCATCCACAAACCAGGCGATGTAATTGGGCGTCCATTCCAGCACATAGGTGTGATAGCCATCGCCGAGTGAACTGGCTGCGGTGTGCAGGCCTTCGGTTTTGGTGGTGGGGCGGTTGGTGCCGATAATGACGTTGCTCTGCCATTGGGTGGCGTTGTTCTTGCCGAAGATCTCAATGTCGATCTCCTCCCAGAATACGCCCGCCTGCTCGGAGCCATTTTTGTAGGTGAAGAAGGTAGACAGCACACCGCTGCCCTTGGCAACCTGCATCCGCATTTCGTAGCGGCCGTATTTGTAGGTTTGTTTGGAATAGATTTCCGCCGCCTTGTACGACTTGGCGCTGGCGGGAATGGCAAAACTGGCAAGGGCGGCGAGCGCGATAAGCACGCCGGTAAAGCGATTGAACTTGAACATAGCGAATACCTTTTATCGTTATTAGCGGCAATAGTTAGAAACGCTGTATGTGTGTGTAGTAAACCCTGGCGACTAGGGCCTGCCACCAGCCTATACTCCCCAAATCGCCCAACCCGGTCGCACCATTTTGCGCACTAAACTTGAAGTGGTGCGTGATAAACCTGAAGTGGCGTTTAAAGTTGGGCATGCACCTGCAACTTTTTGCCCGTTAAATCGTAGATGGGATTAAACACACCGAATAAGGAACGAATCCCGAGATGACTGTATCGACTGATAACCAGGACGATGAGCTGATCAACCTCATCGCCCGCTGTGCCCTGCGCGACCAGACAGCGCTCAAGGTGCTGTTCGAGCGGGTTGGCCCCTACTTAAACGCCTTGGCCTGGCGCATCCTTAAATCCAAAGAGCTGAGCAACGAGGTATTGCAAGAGGCCTTCCTGCAAATCTGGAACAACGCCGCCAGCTACCGGCCGCATCTGGCCCGGCCACTGACCTGGATGGCCAGTATCGCGCGCTACCGGGCGCTCGACCGGCTCGCTCTGGAAACCCGCATCAAGGATAAATTTGTCGCCCATAATGATGAGATGGAAGACCTGCCCGGCGGTGATGAACCCGAGCGCAGTGTCGGCGCCAGCCAGCTCCGCTTTCATCTGCACCAGTGCCTGACCACCCTGGGTGACAACATCAAGCGCAGCATCGAGCTGGCCTATTTATACGGCTACTCGCGCGAAGAGATCGCGCAGCAATTTGCCACTAACACCAACACCGTAAAATCCTGGCTGCATCGCGGCGCTGAAAGGTTGAGACTATGCCTAGAAAGCAAATAACAGCGTCTGGAAGCCAAACCCTGGAGCCACCGGTGGACGACAAAAGCCTCGCGTTCGACTATGTCACCGGTGTACTGCGCGGTGCCGAGCGCGAGCAATGTGAACAGCGCCTGCGCAGCGATACCGCTCTGCAGGCCGAAGTCAGCTTCTGGGAAGAACAGCTCATGAGCCTTAGCGATGAACAACAAGGCATCACACCCGACCCGGAAGTCTGGCGCGGTATTGAGTCACGCCTGCAACAGCAAACGCGCCCGGCAGCTGCGCGACCATCCAGATTTGCCTGGCTCTGGCCCAGTGTTTCCGCGTTTGCGACATTGATGCTCGCGGTCTGTATCTGGCTGCTGGTTGCACGGGACCCGCTGCAGCAACCCAATGCCGATTATGTAGCAATACTCACCGACGAATCCGGCGCGCCACAATTGACGGTGCTCACCGCTACCGGTGGTGTGCAGCTCTGGCTGAAATGGGAAGCAGTGAAGATTAACGCGGATAAAAACCTGCAGCTCTGGGCGATTTCCAAACGCGATGGCCAGGCGCGTCCGCTCGGTGTGTTTGCGCAGACGGATATACAGCAATTGCCGTTGACTGTACCCCAGTGGCGGCTGATAAAAGATGCGTCCCACCTGATCCTCACCGAGGAAGATGTGGGCGGTTCGCCGCTGGATGAGCCGAGCGAAATTGTGCTGGCAAAAGGTGTTTGTGTTCTCCTCGCACAGGTGAAGAAGGCCATATAATGGGCCGCCTCTATCTCACCTGCGAACCTATGCCATGACGAAAAAAATAATTGCCGGTTTAATGATGACTTTTACCAGCGCGCTCACCCAGGCGCTGGAGCTTCCCTTGCAAGATGCCAATTTCAACCACTGCGTGCAGGAATTGGCGAGCAAAAAAAATTGGCAGAGCCTCGCCGATATCACCGCGCTCGAATGCCACTCAAAAAATATCACGTCCCTGGCGGGTATCGAACAATTCCCGCAGCTGCAAAAATTATCGCTCTACAACAACCAGCTCACGGAAGTGCGCATTGGCAAATTGCCGAACCTTCGCCACATCAACCTCGCCAAAAATAAAATTACCCAAGTTAATTTCAGTGAATTACCGGCACTGGAAGAGCTGTATATTTTTGGCAATAAACTGACGGCGCTGGATTTGACCGGGCTACCCAAACTCAAACTGCTCAAAATCAATGACAACCAGATACTGACGTTCACCTACAAGGATTTACCCGCGCTGGAAAAAATCTATATGTTCAACAATGTTATGGAAACAGTGGATATCTATCACCTGCCCGCCATGACCTATATGGATGCGCGCCAAAACCCCATGCCCGATCCACTCTACGAAGAAATGGATAAACTCAAAGGCGTGACTTTTTTACACGATGGCAATGCTGAAGACTGGCAATAAAAAAAGGATCGGCAATCAGTGAAATTATTAGCGGCGGGATTAATTCTAGTGAGTCTATCGCCCTGTGGTTATGCCCTGGGTGAACACCAATTTGATTGGAGTAGCCGCGCGCGCTACGCCAATGTGGACGCTGACAATTCAGGGCAATCGGCATCGCTCTTGCTGCGCGGCAATCTTGAATCGCACTGGAGCAGTATTTTTAGTTCAACACTGGAAGTGGATGCGATTGGTGCCGGCTTTAAAGATGATCACAGTGACGGTGTGCATTTTAATAATGAGCCATTAATTCCCGATCCGACGGGCGTGGAATTCAATCAGGCATTATTTTCGCTGGATCTGGATGCCGCCACTATTCATCTCGGTCGCCAGCGCATTAACTTTGACAACCAGCGCTTTGTCGGCGGCAATGGTTTTTGGCAAAACGAACAGACTTTTGATGCACTGCTCGGCAAATTCAAACTCGCCAGCAATTCCAATTTTACTTACAGCTATATCGCCAATGCCAACCGCATTTTTGGCGAGGACGCCGATGAAAATAATGCCGGGCGCGAACACGCCTACGGCGATGCCGGGCGCCCGGCAGCATTTCTGGGCGATCATAAACAGCACACCCATCTCACCCGGCTCGAATGGAATGAATGGGATTACACCCGCGTGGTTGGCTACGGTTACCGCATCGATAATCGGGATATGCCGAGTGTTTCCAACGCTACCTTTGGTGGCAGTTACAACCTGAACTATAAAGCCGGCGCAATAAAATACCGCGTGCAACTCGAAGCGGCGCAACAAGATCGCTTTGAATTAGCGGCAGATAATCTTCCTTATTATCTGCTTGACCTTGGGCTGGGCATCAACGCCTGGGAATTCAGCGGCCGCTATGAAGTTCTCGGCGAAAATGAAGGTGCCGCATTTGTTACACCTTTAGGTTCCAATCACGATTTTGAAGGCTGGGCCGATGAAATCGGCAATACCCCCAACACCGGCGTGCGCAATTTTTCGCTCGGATTATTGTGGCGCGCCTCGCCCTTGCGCGTAGAAAGTTCCTATCATTTTTTTAAAGATGATCTGGAGGGCAATAATATCGGCCGTGAATTTGATCTGGATTTTATCTACAAACCCGCGCGTAAACACAGCATCTCCCTGCGCCTCGCCCATTTTGAACCTGAAGGCGATGCAGATTCAGTGCGCAAGGTGTATTTGGATTATTCGTTTAATTTGTAATTGGCGAAAAGCTGGATACCTGTATTCGCAGGTATAACAAGCTATGTTCGCAGGTACGGCAAGCTGCGTTCGCAGGCATGACGCCGCTGCCATCGTCATCCCCGCGAACGCGGGGATCCCGTTTTTGCTGTTATTCTTACGGCTGCAAAGATCCCGCGTTAAATCCTTCCATCAATAATAAAAATGCAACTGCGCAAAAAAGTTCAGATAATTCCCCTCGTCGCGCTGGGGTATATCCTCACCTTTACGGACACCGCCGCGAACTTGTAAATTGGCAAAGGGCGTGTATTCAAGCAGCAGTGAATTGCGCACCCGGTGGTTTTCGTCGATGTTGTCGTCCGGGTCCAAATATTCTGTGGTGAATTTAATATTGTAACCTTTGCTAATTTCGCGATTGACCTCCAGTAAACCCACGCGCTGCTCCTGATATTCACCGGCAATAGTTTCAATGGATTCATCTTCAATCAAATCTGCCTCGGCCAGAAACACAAAACCCTGCCACACAAATCCACCGAACACATTGGCCTGGGTGCGCGCACCAATCTCAGCATCATTGTGCAGCGCGCTTGCGCCTATGCGCCAGTTGTTGCCGAGGTATTCGCTGCGCGCTAAAAATTGTACATTTTCGTCGTCATTATTAAGGCCGCTGCTGCCATTGCTAATGGCAAAATTGAACAGGGTTTTGGTGTACTGCAAACCCAGTTCAACTCCGTTATCACCGGTATCAAAATTAAAGCCACTCGCCTGGCGGATGAACGCGCTGTCGTCTTCCAGCCGAATACCGTAGGGCAACATAATCCGTCCCGCTTTTAAAAAATGCTGGCCATTTAATTGGGTGAGGATAAATGTCTCGCGATTTAATGCTCCGCCCGGTGCGATTTGCTCATCGATATACAGCGAAAAGCGCGAGTCTTTTGGTTGCAATACCAAATAGAGCTGGCCGGACTGGGTTTCAAATCCGCGTGTGTCAGTGCCTTCATCGCTGTCAGTTTGGTAATACTGCGCGCGCAAATCGGCACCCAGGCGAAAAGTCTCACCCATTTTACCCGCATCAAATAATTCCAGGCTGCCCGCAGTTTGCGGCAATACATGGGTGCCGTAGTAGGCACCATAAGTATTGCGTGCGCCGCCACCGGCAGGGTTTACATGGCAGGTGGAACACTGGGTATTATTTTTGAAAGCGAGGTAGGGCTCTGCGTTGGCAGCGGATATAAACGCGAGTGCCAATGTGCAACATAAAAATAATAAATAACTTTTACAGTGAATAAACATAGCGATAACCTCCCCCCTGATTTTCGTCACTATCACCATCAACCACGCGATTGTCCTGATCCAGCAATGGCGTTAATTCGCTGCTGTCAATCATGACTTCCAGTTGTATTGCCTGGGCGGGAATATGGTTGACGCTGAGATAAAGTGTCTGCTCGAGCAGCAGCAGGGAAAAATCCGCAACTGCTTTTCGCTCGCTAAGAGTGTGATAAAAAATGTGGATGTTTTCCGCGGCGATGGTTTCAAATTGCAGCGGGCGACTGAAATGCAAATCCACCGTTACCTGTGACTGTGTTTTTTGCGCATTGGCGCGCGCAACTTTGGTTGTCGCTGAACCTGTGCCGGTGCGCGGTGCGCCATTGGCGATCCAGCTGCGCACCTGATCAATTTGCTCTTGCGATAAATAGGGACCACCGAGCGGCATGCGCGCGCCGATAATATCGGCTGCACCTTCCAGTTTTTTAACCAGATAACTTTCATCCGGTTTGCCGGGATTGACGCGCATCAGCGTGGGCATCTCATCGGCGTTGCGGCCCACTAAAAAAGCGTAGGAATTTTCTTCCGAATCCAACCGCAGACCGCGCGGCGCAGTAGCCCCAGTGTGGCAGTTGGTGCAAATAGCACCAAAAATATTCTGCTGTAATTGTGCGAGCGTTACCGCATTCTCTGACGCGCTACTGCTGCTTGCGCTGCTGTTTCCATTGCTACTGGAAGTGGGTAAACCCTGTTCATTTAATCCTTCACCGGAACCGGCACCACAGGCGGTTAAGCCGGCGATTACCAGTGCTAAAAATAATAATTTCATGATGCAGTCCTCTCATCTTTTTTGTTGATCTGCGTCGTTACCATCACTAAAAACGGAAATAAAAAACGGGCGCTGCAAACCATCTGCAACGCCCGCATTTTTTATGGCCGGGCGATGGTCCAGTCGGTGTATTCACCGGCAACATCGCCAGGTTTTGCATCGCCGACATAGAAGTAGAGCGGCAAACCTTTGTAGGCCCATTGTTTGGTGGTGGCATCGCGGGTAATTACGCTGAAATCACCAAAGGGCTGTGCATCGGCGGGTGCATAAAGTGCAGGCCAGGCAGCCAGGCAGCCACCGAAGCAGGTGGTTACACCCGGAGTGTCGTCGTCAAAGGTGTAGAGGGTGAAGTCGAGGCGGGAATTGTCAGCAGTACCGGCGGCATTGAGGATATTGCCGTGTGCAACTAACAGACGGTTTTTAGTGGGATGGTTATTCACTGCAACCGGTACTGTGCGCGCCACAAACCAGTTGTTGCCGACCGCTTCGCCATTGGTTTGGCCAGCCTGGGTGTCGCCCGCAAAAAAGTAGAGTGGCATACCATTGAGCGCCCACTGCAGTTCACCGCTGGCGCGTTGCACCAGGCTGTAAGGAGCAGTCGCAACCGCACCGGCATGGGCAATCAAGGCTGGCCAATTGGTGAGGCAGGTACCGGAACAATTGCTGACACCGGCCGTGTCGTTATCAAAGGTGTAGAGGGTAAAACCAGTGCGCTCGGCGGTGCTGGTCTGCTCGGCGCCGTTGACCGGCATCGCCAGTTTCACACTGCCTGCAGCCGCGAGATGGCTACCGAGGGTGGCGTTGGCAACAATTTGGGTGGGCATAGGTCTGGCGAGCAGCCAATTGGGGATAGCTTTACCGGCCGTTTGGCCAGCAACTGTGTCATTTTTGAAAAAGTAGAGTGGCTTGCCGTGATAAGCCCACTGGCGTGCGGTGCCGGCGGTGCCCATGCTGCGCTCGATAATCGAATAGGGCGCGCTTGCTTGATCACCCGAATTGGCCAGTAGCGGCGGCCAGTTCACCAGGCAGTTGCCACTGCAGTTGGATACACCCGCAGTGTCATTGGCAAACGTGTAGAGGGCGAACCCCGTGCGATCGAGCAACTGGCCGGTAAAGCTGGTATTGCCATTGGCCTCGGGCATGCCCACCAACACCTCGCCCCGCGCGACGAAATAATCGCCATCAGCGGCATTGATCTGGCTATCGCTCAAGACCACGGGCGGTACTGGTGCCGATGCTACCGAGCTGGACGCCAATGAACTGGACGCAGGAGTACTGGATGCAGCTGTGCTGCCCGGTGCCATTGAACTGGCGGGTTTACTGCTGGGAGCTATAGAGCTGGCTGCCAGGGAGCTGGGCACCATGCTTGAGTACCCTGTGCTCGAATACCCCGTGCTACCGGGTGTGGATGAGTAACCTTTGCTTCCACCCCCACCGCCGCCACCGCCGCAAGCAGTGAGCAGGCTGGTACAGGCAATTGTGATGAATAAGGTACGACAGGATTTATGGATAAACGGGTTCATGGTGGTTCCTCCTTAGATTGAATTGTCGGAGGAACTTACGGGCGAACTGCAAAAAGGTTGCAGGCGCTATGCAATATAAAATCAAACCCGCCTTGCACAGGCGCGGATTTAAGCACAAAATAACTGTTTATATGTACAGCATTAGTGTATGGAGGTGGGTTGATGAGCGATAACCACGAGGATTTTATCGAGCCGCCCCCCTGGATCAACGCGGTGCCCCAAGCCCACAAAGGGCGCGGTGCCATCAGCAATATCGCCGGGCGCTATGAAACGCAGCTGATTGAAACTGTGGACGACGGCTGGATGCCCTATAGCGCCGACACCGACATCAATCCGGCGCTGAAAACCCAGGTCACCCCCGAGCTGGCCAAGACCATCCTCAGCCGCAATGAATCGCCCGATCTGCCGTTTAGTGTCACGCTCAATCCCTATCGCGGTTGCGAGCACGGTTGCATCTACTGCTTTGCGCGCCCGACCCACGCCTATCTCGGCTTGTCGCCGGGGCTGGATTTTGAAACCCGCCTCTACGCCAAAACCAATGCGCCGGACTTGTTGCGGCGCGAGCTGGCCCATCACAGCTACCAACCCAGCCCTATCGCCTTCGGCATGAATACCGATGCCTACCAACCCTGCGAACGCGATTTAAAAATCACCCGCCAATGCTTGCAAGTGCTGCAGGAGTGCGCTCACCCGCTCGGGATGATCACCAAGTCGGCGCTGATTGAGCGCGATATAGACATATTGACCGATATGACGGCGAAAAATCTGGTCACTGTGGCAATTACCATCACTACGCTTGATCACAGCATTTCGCGTACCTTGGAACCGCGCGCCGCCTCGCCCAGCCGCCGTTTGCAGACGATTGAAAAACTGGCCCGCGCCGGTATTCCGGTATTGGTAAGCGTGGCGCCAGTGATTCCGTTTGTGACCGAACAGGAGTTGGAAAAGGTGATGCAGGCCGCTGCCAACGCCGGCGCGGTTGCCGCAGGTTACACCGTGTTGCGCCTACCCTGGGAGGTAAACCCGCTGTTCCAGCAATGGCTGCAAACCCACTTTCCTGAGCGCGCCCAGCGGGTGATGAACCGCATCCGCGATATGCGCGGCGGCAAGGATTACGACGCCAATTTCGCCACCCGCATGCGCGGCGAAGGCCTCTGGGCGGACATGATCCGCCAGCGCTTCGCCAAAGCACTCAAACGTTATGGGCTGGATAAAAGCGGCCGCTTCGCGCAGCTGGACTGCAGCCAGTTCCGCAAACCGCTCAGCATCCCCGCCGCCAAAAAAACCGATCGGCAGCTGGATATTTTTGGTTGAATCTGTGGGATACCGCCGGTTTAAACCGGTGCAGGCACCAGCTCATCCTCTGCCAGGACACAGCAATTGCGCCCCCGGGATTTAGCGGCATAGAGCGCGCAGTCCGCGCGTTTGAAGGTAGTCGCAAAATCCTCCTCGACTAATTTATCGCTAACGCCAAAGCTGGCCGTCACTGCCAGAGGGTTCGCAGGCTCAAACACAGTGTCATAGATGGTTAAGCGGATTTTCTCCGCCAGCGCCAGCGCAAATTCTTTGGTGGTGCTCGGCAGTATGACCACAAATTCTTCACCGCCCCAACGGCCCAGGAAATCTTGCGGGCGAATCGCTTTATTCACAATCTGGGAGATCTCCTGCAACACCCGGTCGCCGGCGTCATGGCCGCGCTGATCGTTGATGTGTTTAAAAAAATCGATGTCCAGCACGATCAATGCAAAATTCGGGGCGTACTGGTTGTGGTCGCGCTCAACACTGCAGATCATCAGGGTTGAGACTATCTGGTCAATGCCAAAACGATTGTAGGCCTGGGTGAGCGGGTCGACCGTGGACAGGCGGCGGAAGCGGTCCTTCTCCTCCTGCAACTCGGCGTTGCTCCGGTTGAGTGAGTTGATAATGTGCACATCGTGTTTGGTCTGGGCTTGCAATTGGATCAGGCGGGTGACGGCGAAGATGAAAATGCCGACCATCCAGCAACCGAGGATCGCCAGGTACCAATTCTCAGCCGAAATCCAGCCGCCCACGAGCTCAATACTTTCTACCTGGATATCCTGGTTCCCGGGTTCTAATTGCTCGACATAGTCCATCCCCATAGTGGCTACGTTGCTCATATCCGGCGCCGAAAGCGCGCGCGGTATGTCGTATTGGCTGAGCCACCAATCGGCCACCACAAACTCACTCAGGCTGATGTTAACTTCATTCTCCAAGTCTTTGGTATGAAGTATCACCGACTGGAACTTGGAGCTGCCACTGTCATCCACCTTGGAGTAGGCCGGATCAAAATTGCGCAGTGAGATGCGCAGCTTTTTGGCAGTCCCCCAAAATTTCAGCTTGATCTTGAGATGGGTATAGCCGCGCAGATCGAGCCCCCGCTCTTTTTGATCCGGGAAGAAAATAGCGTTAAAACTGCAAATAAAGTATTGGGTTTGATCATCTTCCGGTCGGTTACAGCGCCACAATCCCTTTTCTTGATCCAACCAATAGGCATTGGGTTTGCCTGTGCTCTCACCGGATGAATAAAAATAGTAGATGTAGTTATTGGGCCACACCGACAGCTGCTTCTGCGGGAAATATTTTTGCGCTATGACCGCCAGTAAGGTAATCAAAATAGCGAGCAGCAGCACGGTGTTAAAATTCTTATCAGTCATAGGGCGGCAGTCGTGAATAGCGAAAACTGAGGTTAAGTATTGCCGAATAACTCAGATTTTCCATTCGCCGCAGCGGCACCCGGAATAAATTTCATGCCAATGCACGGGCAAGGGCCGCGCGGGACTCAAAACCCGTTAATCAAGCGTCCGAGCATGGCCATCGCCTCTTCCATATCGGCATCCCAGGGATAGCCATAGTTCAAACGTATACAGTGGCGGAAACCCCGCGTGGCCGAAAAAATCGGGCCGGGGGCGATGCTGATGCCCTGTGCGAGCGCGAGCGCGAACAATTGCAGGCTGTCGACCTGGGGCGGCAACTCCACCCACAGGAAGTAGCCGCCCGCCGGGCGGGTGACGCGCGTGCTGGTGGGGAAGTATTTGGCAATCGCCGCCAGCATCAACTGCTGCTGGTGTTCGAGGGTATCGCGCAGTTTGCGCAGGTGCCGGTCGTAGCCGCCGTGCTGGAGGTAATCGGCGATGGCCACTTGCGCCGGCACCGAGGGCGAAATCGTGGTCATCAATTTCAGCCGATGGATCTGCTCGGCGTAGCGCCCACCCGACACCCAGCCAATGCGATAACCGGGCGCGAGGTTTTTGGAAAAAGACCCGCAGTGCATCACCAGGCCTTCGCGGTCAAAGGCTTTCACCGGCTTGGGTGGGGTCGCGCCGTAATAGAGTTCAGCGTAGACATCATCTTCAATCAGCGGCACCTGATGCTGCTGTAATAGCTGGTAGAGCGCCTGCTTTTTGTCATCGCCCATAGAGGCGCCGAGCGGGTTGTGGAAGCTACTCATAAACCAGCAGGCTTTGATCGGCAGGCGCTGCAGGCTGTCGGCCAATGTGGGTAGGTGGATGCCCTCGCGCGGGTGCACCGGGATTTCCACCGCTTTCAATTGCAGGCGCTCGAGGATTTGCAAAGCGGCGTAGAAGGTGGGCGATTCGATCGCCACCAGGTCGCCCGGTTTGGTCGCCACTTGTAAACAGGAATTCAGCGCTTCCAGGGCGCCGTTGGTGATCACCAGTTCATCGGGCGAATTGATTACGCCGTTTACCGTGTAACGCAGCGCAATCTGCCGGCGCAGGTTGGGATGGCCGTGGGTCATGTCGGCGAGTATGGCGCGCGCGGGTAATTGCTGGATGCCCTTGCCCATAGAGCGCGCCAGCCGCGCCAGCGGAAACAAATTGGGGCTGGGGAAGGCCGAGCCGAGCGGGATAGTATCCGGGTCTTTAATCGAACCTAACACCGAAAATACCAGTTCGCTGACGTCGACTTGCGTGCTTTCGGCGCGGCGCTGGGTCATCTCGGGTTCGGCCAGGGCATTCCTCGCCTGGGCGCACACAAAATAACCGGAGCGTGGCCGCGCCTGGATCAGGCCACGGCTCTCCAATAGATAATAGGCTTCAAATACCGTGGCCGGGCTGACCTGGTGGATGCGGCTGGCGGTGCGCACCGAGGGCACTTTTTCATTGGGCGCGAGCAGGCCGCGGCGAATCAATTCGGCGATTTCATCGGCGAGCCTTTCATAGAGTTTCATAACGAGCCATATCGCTGCACCGCCGGGCAAAACGCCGCTTATCTATTATCGCGCTGGATACATAAAGTGCGCCGTTTGATGAATGTCCAAGCCGGCGGCCGCGCTATTGATCAATTCAAACTCAAACTCGCTCATGCCGGTGCTGTGGATGTGGTTGTCGGCGCTGACCACCCGCACCGGAAATTCCACTATCTCACCCGCGCTCAACGAGAGCTGCACCGGTTTCATCAAGCGCAAGCCGCTCGCGGCGGCGATGTGCAAAGTGTAGCTCGCGGGCGCCTGGGTTTTATTGGTGACTTTCAAGCGGTACACATTCATCACCGCGCCCTCGCTGGTGTAGCGATAGAGCACACTGCGATCTTTCACCACGCTCAGATCAACCAATTCGCGCGCATTCAGCGCCATGGCCAAACCAAACACCATCAGCACCAGAATGCTGATGTAGCCCAGCAAACGCGGGCGCAATAGCTGGTCAGGTTCACCCGCGAGCGCGGCCTCGGAAGTGTAACTGACCAGGCCGCGCGCGTAGCCCATTTTGTCCATCACCTCGTCGCAGGCGTCGATACAGGCGGCGCAGCCGATGCAATCCATTTGCAAGCCATCGCGGATATCAATACCCGTCGGGCACACCTGCACGCACATATAGCAGTCGATGCAATCGCCGAGGCCGAGCGCTCTCTGGTCATCGGTTTTTTTACGTGAGCCGCGCGTATCGCCGCGCGCGGCGTCATAGGCGATGACCAGGGTGTTGCGATCAAACATCACACTTTGGAAGCGCGCGTAGGGGCACATATGCAGGCACACTTTTTCGCGCACCCAACCGGCGTTGGTATAGGTCAGCGCAGCGATTATGCCGACCCAGATGGCGCTGCTGCTCAACCAGTCAAACTGCGCGAGGCTGAACACCAGTTCGCGCACCGGCACAAAGTAGCCGACAAAAGCGATGCCGGTGGCGATGCTCATCAGCAACCAGAGTAGATGTTTGTTAGTGCGCTTCACGATTTTAGCAACGCTGAGCGGGGCATTTTGCAATTTGATGCGCTGGTTGCGGTCGCCCTCGGTGACGCTCTCCGCCCACAGGAAGGCCCAGGTCCACACGCTTTGCGGACAGGTGTAACCGCACCAGACGCGCCCGGCAAACACGGTCACCGCAAACAGCAACAGTGCGCCGATAATCATCGCAAACGACAGCAGCATAAAATCCTGCGGCCAGAAGGTGGCGCCAAACACATGGAACTGGCGGGTTTCCAAGTCCCACAGCACGGCCTGGTGGCCGTTCCAGTTGATCCAGGAGGTGCCAAAGAACAGCAGCGCTAACGACCCTGCGCCCAGCAGGCGGAAATTGCGGAAGCGGCCGGTAAAACGGCGGGTGAAAATCTTGCCTTCATGCACTGGCTTGGGCGGCAGGTTTTTAACGGGAATCAAGAGCGGGGCGGGTGACTCATTTGCGGGTACATTGTGCATAGCGGCCTCATGCGCAGGTGACGGCTGACGGCGCCACTATGCGCGCTAATCTGTACTGAAAACAGATTCAGAAAGGGTGAAAAAAACCATATCAGATGCGAGCGGCTCTGCGCGGGAGCCGCTCTTGAGCAGGGTTACAGCTCGGCGTGGGGGCCAAAGACTTCGTAGTGGATCCGGTCATTGGCAACATCCAGAGCGAGCAACTGGTCTTTGACGAACTTCATAAAACCGCTGGGGCCACACAGATAGAAATTGCCATCCGTTAGCGGCAGATCAGCGCAGATGGGCGCGAGCTCCATCAGGCCGGTACGACTGTTTGGAGCGGTAGTGGCGGCGTCGGTGCTGCGCGCATACCAGTGGTAGCTGCTGAGCGTAGGCACCTGTTGCTCCAGTTCGCGGATGCGCCCGGCAAAGCTGTGTTGCTGCGGGGTCTCACAGGCATGCAGGAAGTGGATGGGCTGATCGCCGCCCCTGGCGGCCAGGGTTTCCAGCATCGACATCATCGGCGTAACACCCACCCCGGCGGAAATAAGCACATTGGGTGTATGGGCCGATTTAAGGAAGAAATCGCCCGCCGGCGGCATCACCTGCAGGCGGTCGCCGACCTGAATCTGATCCTGCAAATAATTGGACACAGTGCCCGGTTTGGCGCCGGTTTCGCGTTTGACGCTAATGCGGTAATGGCGGCCATTGCTTTTGTCCGAAAGCGAATACTGGCGGATCTCCCAGTAGTCTGCGCCCGCAGGTTTGACCCGCACCGCCAAATACTGGCCGGGCTGATAATCGGGCACTGCACCGCCATCGGCCGGGGTGAGTACAAAGCTGGTCACCAGTGCCGATTCCGGGGTTTTGGCGCTCACCACAAACTCGCGCGTGCCATTCCAGCCGCCTTCCTGCGCTTTGGATTCGGCATAGATCGCGCCTTCGCGGTTGATAAATACATTGGCCAAAAAGCCATAGGCTTCGGTCCAGGCGGCTTCCACTTCAGGAGTAAACGCATCCGGCGCCAGCTCGCGCAGGGTTTCAATCAGGTGATGGCCAACAATCCCATAGTGATGCGGCTGTACATGGAGGCTGGTGTGTTTATGGGCGATACGTTCAATCGCCGCCGCCAGCACTTCGGGCGTCTCAATGTTTTTGGCATAGGCGGCAATCGCGCTGAACAAGGCAAATTGCTGGCGGCCGGAATGCTGGTTGCTCATGTTGAAAATGTCTTTCAGCTCCGGGTTGAGGCGGAACATGCGCTCGTAAAAATGCTGGGTGATGGCGGTACCGGCGCTTTCCAGCAGCGGGATAGTGGCTTTAACAGTGGCGATGGTTTGGGCAGTTAGCATCAGGCGCTCCTTGGGTTGGCCGGGGGATTGAGTGCAAACACAACCTAAGATTGCAGCTTCGATGCCAAAAATAAATTGCTCTAAATATCAATTGGTTGCAATTTTCATAAAGCCAAATAGAGTCATATTGACTCAATCTATTTGTGTCAATATGACCTTTGTGAGTTAATCTGACCTTTATCTATTGCTTACGGGAAGGTGCGTATGGTCGAGGTGAACTCCACCCTGTTGATTGAAGTGGCGTTGGATCTGGCCAACAGTATCAGCAGCGAAGACCGCTTTGACCGGCTGCTGACCAGCATCCGCAAGGCGATCAACTGCGATGCGGTCGCGCTGCTGGCGTTTGGCGACGGCCTGCTCACTCCGCTGGCGATCCAGGGGCTGGTGCCAGACACCCTCGGGCGCCGCTTCCGCCTCGCCGATCACCCGCGCCTGGCGGCCATCTGCCACTCGCCTTCGCCCATCCGTTTTGCGGAAGATTCGCCCCATCCCGATCCTTACGATGGCCTCTTGCTCGCCCAACCTGGCGATCTGCCAGTGCACGCCTGTATGGGCTTGCCACTCTATTCCGATGGCCAGTTGATCGGGCTGGTCACTCTCGACAGCCTGACGCCGGGTGTGTTCGACGCCATACCCGCGCGCACCCTGGCGGTGATTAGCGCCATGTCGGCCGCCAGCCTGAACACCGCCATGCAGTTGAGCCGGCTGGAGCGCAACGCCCGGCGCGACCAGGACTTGCTACAGGAATTAACGCGTGAAGCCCTGACCCGCGATGGCGGCGAGTTGATCGGCCAGAGTCCGGCGATGCAGGCGCTGTTGACTGATATCAACCTGGTCGCCGGTTCGGATTACACCGTCCTCATCGAGGGCGAAACCGGGGTGGGCAAGGATCTGGTGGCGCGCAAACTCCACCAGTTATCCCGGCGCAGCCAGCAGCCGCTGGTGCACCTCAACTGCGCCTCGCTGCCCGAAACTCTCGCTGAATCCGAACTCTTTGGCCACGCCCGGGGCGCCTTTACTGGCGCCGAGCGCGACCGCGCCGGCAAATTCCAACTGGCCCATGGCGGCACCTTATTTCTGGATGAAGTGGGCGAGCTGCCGCTGGCGATCCAGAGCAAGCTGCTGCGCGCGCTGCAAAGCGGCGAGATCCAACCAGTGGGGCGCGACCAGATAGAAACCGTCAATGTGCGGGTATTGGCCGCGACCAACCGCGATTTGAAACGGGAGGTGGAGCTGGGGAATTTCCGCGCTGACCTATACCATCGCCTATCGGTCTACCCGATTAAAGTGCCGGCGCTGCGCGCGCGCGCGACCGATATACTGCTGCTGGCCGGGTATTTCCTGGAGGTCACCGCGCGCAAACTCGGCCTGCGCCAACTCACCCTGGCGCCGCTCAGCCAGAACGCGCTCCTGGCTTATCAGTGGCCGGGCAATGTGCGGGAGCTGGAGCATATGATCAGCCGCGCCGCGCTCAAGGCCAAAGCCCAAGCAGCGGGCGAAGCTACCATACTGGTGCTCACCCCAGCCCATTTTGACCTACCTGTGGCAGGAAAAAATGACGCGATCGAGCTGCAAAATGCAGCCAATAGTGCCGAAATAATGGAATTCTCGTCCACTGTCTTATCGCTAAAAGCCGCGACCGAAGCATTCCAGCGCCACCAGATTACCCAAGCGCTCAACGGCGCCCAAGGTAACTGGACTGCCGCCGCCCAGGCGCTCGGCTTGGACCGCGCCAACCTCGCCCGCCTCGCCAAACGGCTGGGGGTGAGGTTGGAGAAACGGGTGCATTAAGTCTGGCGCTGGTCAGGCACAAGCACCCTGGGCGGATTGGGGCAAACCGAACACCGCATCAAACACCCAGGTAAACACAAAGGTGTACACCAGGAAAAACACCAGCAGGGTGAAGTCCATCACCACCGCCTGGATAAGACCCAAGTCCAGCCACCACATCAGCAGCGGTACCGACAGGATTAGCAGGCCTATTTCAAACCCCAGGGTGTGGAGCGAACGGGTGCGCAGGTTGCGCCCCTGTCGCCGGGTTTTGGTTTCCCAGAATTCGAACCCATAGTTAAACACCAGGTTCCACAGGATCGCGATCACCGACAACAAGATCGACAGTGTCAGCGATTCCCCGGAGCTCGCCTGGGTCAACCACTTTAATAACAGCGTCGACAGCAATATCACCAGCAGCTCGTACAGGCCTACATAGATCACTCGACGTTTAATGCCCTGCATGATTTCCTCCGCATTGACCAAGATATAATCATTTTCCCTAGTAGTCTCTGATAGAAAAAGTCAGCTACTATCAAATTTTTTGATAGGCAAATGGATAGATTGGCCCGAGGGCTGGAGAAACCGCGATGAACAAGGTATTCAATTCCGAGACAGTCAGTGTGTTTTTGGCGGTGCTGGATACAGGCTCCTTTTCGGCGGCGGCACGCCAACTGGGGCGGGTGCCCTCGGCGATCAGCATGGCGATTGCCAATCTGGAAGCGGAGCTGGCGCTGGAATTGTTTGACCGCAGCGGACGCGAACCCAAACCCACATCGGTCGCGCGCGCACTTGAGCCCCAGGCGCGCCTGCTGATGAGCCAGTTGCAACAGCTCAATACCCAGGCCCTGGAGTTGAGCCAGGGGCTGGAAACACGGCTGACGCTGGTGATTGCGCCCGAGCTGCAAACTGCACCCTGGGTGGAGCCGCTGCGCATCCTGGCGCAGGAATATCCGCTGCTGGATATTCAGATCATCACTGCGCCACAAACCGATGCCTTGCAACTGCTGCACAAGGGCAGCGCCCAGCTGGCGCTGGTATTCGAGCGCCCGGCCGCCGATGGGCGGGAAAACTTTCAGGAGGTGGGGCAGGAAACCCTGGTCGCCGTGATCGCGCGCACCCATCCGCTGCTCAAGGCGCTATCGCCAGCCGGTACGCTCACCGACACCCAGTTGCGCCCGCTGCGGCAAGTGATGGTGGGCAGTCGCAGCCACGTCGATAACAGCGCCACCACCGATAAATTTTGTATCCTTTCCGACCACTATTGGCGCGTCGACCAGCCCGAGGCGGCGCTGCAACTGGTACTCGCCGAACTGGGCTGGGCCTGGCTGCCGCGCGCCTACGTGCAGCCCTACCTCAACGGCCGGCTACTGGTGGAATTGCCGATTGAAAACTTCACCAATGGCGAGGAGTTGTGGATCGACCTGGTCTGGTCGCGCGAGCGGCCGCTGGGGCTGGGCGCGCAGCGGGTGGTGGAACTGATGGCGCAGCGCTATCGCCAAACCCGGTTGGAATAGGTCACTGCGGTTACGGGGCGCGGTTCAGGTTGCGGCCATCGCACCTATCACGAGGGCATAGCGGAGGCCTTTGCCGAGCACCACTAACAGCAGGAATTTCCACCAGCGGATGCGCATCATCCCCGCGATAAAGGTGAGCGGGTCGCCAATCACCGGCACCCAGGCGAATAGCAGCGTCCACAGGCCATAGCGCTGGAACTGCAGTTGCGCGCGCGCCAGTTGTGCGGGTTTAAACGGGAACCATTTTTTATCCTGCCAGTGCAGGCACTGCTTGCCCAAATACCAGTTGATGCAGGAGCCGAGGCTATTGCCGCTGGTAGCGGCAAGCCACAGCAGCCAAACGGAATAATCCTGATACAGGAGCGCAACCAGCAGCGCTTCCGAGGAGAGCGGGAACAGGGTAGCGGCGATAAGCGCGGTGAAAAACAGCGAGAGATAAACCATAGCGCCGGCGACAAAGTGGAGATAAAAAAGCGGGGGGCAAGACTAACAGCAGGGCGCGCGGATAAATCCGGGCGCCCTGGTCGTTATTTTTTCTCGTTTATTTGCCTGCGCATGGCAGTGATTACGGGCACCACTTCCGGGCGGATTTGGCGCCAGAGGTAAAAGGCTTCAGCCGCCTGGCCAATCAACATGCCGAGGCCGTCGGCCACTTGCGCTGCGCCACGCTCTTTCGCCCAGCGCAAAAAAATCGTCAGCTCGGGGCCGTACATCATGTCGTAGCAGTGCGCATTGGCGGCGAGCAAATTATCCGGCAGCGGCGGCAACTCACCCTGCAAACTGGCCGAGGTGCCGTTGATCACCACATCAAAAATTTCGCCGGGTAATTGCTCAAAGGCTTTGGCCTGCACATCGCCCAGGTCGTGGAAATTTTTGGCCAGCTCGTCGGCTTTACTTTTGGTGCGGTTGGCAATCACCACTTGCGCCGGATGCTCCTCCAGCAGCGGCTGCAAAATCCCGCGCACGGCGCCGCCCGCGCCGAGGATCAGCACGCGCTTGCCCTCCAGCTCCCAGCCGAGGTTGTGCATATCGTGGATCATGCCGATGCCATCGGTGTTGTCGCCCAGCACAGTGCCATCGCCCAGTAGCGCAAGCGTGTTGACCGCACCGGCGCGCTCGGCGCGGGCAGTGCGTTTGCGGGCAAAGTCAAAGGCATCCAATTTAAACGGCACGGTGATGTTCAGACCCTTGCCACCCTGCGCAAAAAAGTCGGTTGCCGCCTGTTCAAATTCGCCTTCGTTAACGAGTTGTTTGGTGTAGTGCATGTCTTGCCCGGTCTGCTCGGCAAACTGGCGGTGGATATTGGGTGACTTGCTGTGGTTAATCGGGTTGCCGAACACGGCGTATAAATCGGTCATGGGTTATCCAACACTCAACATCAAAAAGAGCAATCAAAAACACTAGCAAAGCAGACAAAACCTATTTCAGCCACTCGCGATGCGGTAAGAATTTTTCGTAGAGCTCTGCTTCAGCACTGCCAGCCTCTGGCTGCCAGTTGTATTCCCAGCGCACCAGCGGTGGCAGCGACATCAAAATCGATTCGGTGCGGCCGCCGGTCTGCAAACCAAACAAGGTGCCGCGGTCGTAGACCAGGTTGAACTCCACATAGCGGCCACGACGGTAGAGCTGGAAATCGCGCTCGCGTTCCGTAAATGACATAGCTTTACGCGCGTTGACAATCGGCCGGTAGGCGGGGATGTAGCTGTCGCCCACCGCCTGCATCAGGGCAAAACTGTGCGCAAAACTTTCCGCGTTGTAATCGTCAAAAAACAACCCGCCTACACCGCGCGCCTCGTTGCGATGCTTGAGGTAAAAATACTCGTCACACCATTTTTTAAAGCGCGGATACAGATGGTCGCCAAGCGGATCGCAGGCATTTTTGGCGGTCTGGTGCCAATGCACTACATCGGCCTCATTACCGTAATAAGGAGTGAGATCGTAACCTCCGCCAAACCACCACACCGGTGCCGCGCCCTCTTTTTCGGCGATAAAAAAGCGCACGTTGGCGTGGCTGGTGGGCACATGCGGGTTGTGCGGATGGATGACCAGCGACACACCCATGGCTTCAAACGCGCGCCCGGCAAGTTCGGGGCGATGCGCCGTCGCCGAGGCGGGCATCTGGGTGCCATGCACATGGGAGAAATTCACGCCGCCCTTTACAATCACCGCACCATTGGCCAGCACGCGCGAGCGGCCGCCGCCGCCTTCGCTGCGTGTCCAGGAGTCCTCGGCAAATTGCGCCCCGCCGTCTTCGGCGGCGAGCGCGTCGCAAATACGGTCCTGCAAATCGAGTAGATAGGCTTTTACGGCGGCTTTATCCGGCCCATGGGAGTGTGACATGAGGATTCCTTAGCAATGCAGTGAGTGCGGGATTGGAAGCTGGATCAAAGCCACTATTCTACGCGGCCGCCCCGCAAAGGGGAAAAACTAGTTAGCGGGATTTACCGGCTGTTTGACCCCAATCAACCGAATGAACCCTCAGCCTGGACGAACAATCTCACCGCTGAGCAGGTCGCGGATCTCCGACGGACTGGTGCGCCCGCCGACCTGGCCGGACGTAATCGCATCCAGTTGGCTGCCAAAATAACGGCGCACTTGATGGATGCTGGTCGCCGGCGGCAAACCCTGCGGATTGCAGGAAGTGGACACCACCGGCCCGCCAAACGCCCGGCTCAAGCCGGCGGCCACCGGATGGTCGGTCACACGCAGGGCGACGCTGGGGAAGTTGCCGCTGATCCAGGACGGGATCAAATCATTAGCTGGGATTAGCCAGGTGACCGGCCCCGGCCAGCTATTCTTCAATCGCTGGCGCTGAAGATCGTCCAAATGGCTGATAAAAGGCGCAAACATCTTGATACTGGGCGCGATCAGGATCAGCCCTTTTTCCACCGGCCGCTGCTTGAGCGCAAGCAGTTCAAGCACCGCGCCCTCATCAAACGGGTTGCAGCCCAAACCCCAGACCGCCTCGGTTGGGTAGGCGACCACGCCGCCGTGTTTGAGTTGGCGGGCGGCGAATTGAATGCGGGGGTTGAGCGACCAATCGAGCATGGGTGATACCTATTATCCAGTTGCCGCCAATCTACCCGAGCTATCACCCAAGCTCAACCATTCGGGCAACTCAGGTGCGCAGGTAACAGGCGCCGGACTGCTGCACCAACCCTTTAATCTCCAGGCCAATTAGCTGTGCCGATAGATCACCAATAGCCAGCCCTGTGCGCTCGGCCAGCAGGTCAACCGAGAGTGGATCGTAACCCAGTGCATTGAGCAGGCTTAGCTCCCGCTCGTCCAACGGTGGCGCATGTAGCTCCTGCGCGCTCGCCCGCTGCGTGTTTTTCTTCGGTTCGTCCATTGCCGCTTGGCGCGCTGCCGCAGGCGCGACAAATAAATCCGCCTGCGGGTCTACGGCGATCTTCAACTCCTGGCGCTTGTAACTGAGCAAGCCCGCAAGCTGATCGACAATATCCTGTGCAGTCTCCACCAGAGTCGCGCCCTGGCGGATCAGTTGGTGGCAGCCACGCGCCAGCGGATTATGGATGGAACCGGGAATCGCAAACACCTCGCGATCGTGCTGTACCGCAAAGGAAGCGGTGATCAAGGAACCGCTTTGTACGGCGGCCTCGACTACCAGAGTGCCGCCGCTCAGGCCGCTGATAATACGGTTGCGCTGCGGAAAATTGCTCGCATGGGAGGAGGTGCCGAGCGGGAATTCGCTCACCAGGGCACCACCGCTATCGACAATCTCCTGCGCTAACTCGCGGTGACGGGATGGATAGACCAAATCGATGCCCGTACCCATGACTGCAATGGTCTTGCCGCCGGCGCGCAGGGCTCCGCGATGGGCAGCCGCATCTATCCCCAGCGCCAGGCCGCTGGTGATACCAAAACCGCGTTCAGCGAGGTAGTGTGCAAAACGCTCGGCATTTTCACTGCCGCCGCCGCTAGGATTGCGGCTGCCGACTATCGCCAATTGCGGGAGACTGAGACAGGTTGGATCGCCGCGCACAAACAATAGCGGTGGCGGGCGCGGGATTTCACGCAAGAGACGCGGGTAGCGGGGATCTTCGTAGGTGAGACAGTGCAGCGTCGGTTGGGACTCAATATACGCGAGATCAGCAGCCAGTTTGCGCCCCGGCTCGCTCGAATCGGGGTTTGCCTGATAGTCGCGCAGCATCGCCAGTGCCGCAGGTTTTAGCAGCGGGCGCAGAATTTGATCAGGCTGTTCCAGGAGTTGTGCGGGATGTTCAAATAGCTGGTGCAATTGCCAGAAACCGGCGACACCAACGTCAGGAAGACGTAACACTAGCAGGGTAGCAGCGAGCGGGGAAAGCATAGAAATCATCCTTGAAATCGGCTGCCCGCAGCGGGGCAGCCACAAAACTATCCGGCGTGTCTTAAGGGTTGCGTACTTTGTCGTTAACCGCCAACGCACGGTCCGCTTCTAACACCAGGGCAAAACTCATCTTTTCAAAGGTGCGGAATACCATCAGCAAACCGGCGCGCTCATCGGGCAGGGCCACTTTGCCGCCGCGCACGCGGTCATCTACGATTTCACCGGTTTTATAGATCGCCAGCACATTGCCGATTTGCAGGCCTTCGCGCTCGCCACGGTTAATCATCACCACGTCAAATTTACCGACCTGGGTAACGCCACCTTCCACCGCGATAATCTGGGCTTCGATGTCGACATCGGGCGCACTGGGGAAGAATACGGAATCAACCGACCGATCTTCACTTGGCAACATGCCATCGCCGGGACGGACTTCTTCATAGGTGCGCACAACTTCCAAGGTGGCAATATCGTTATCCACTTTGCTGACCGCTACAGTACCGATTCCCTGTGCATAAACACCGAGGACTTCTTTGGTAATCGGATCTTTAAACAGGTCGCCCTTGCGGTAAATACTGTAGTTCGAGTATTTGGGGTCAAAAGTACCGCGTGCATAAGCGCGATCGCCCGCACCCACAATTAAATGTTGCTGCTGGCCGGCGAGCAAATAGGGACCAGCCTCCAATTCGCCCGGCTCGACTACGCGGCTGCGGGAGAGGAAGACTTCGATCTTATCCAGCGGGATGGCGCTGATAGCGTCTTCTGTATGCTGCACACGGATACTCGGGCTGAGCTTGGTAGCGCCCGGCACCATTTTGAGGGTGCGCTCAACCGTGAGCCGTGGTTGGCCATCGAGGTAAATCAACTTAATCAGATCACCAGGGTAGATCAGATGTGGGTTTTCGATTTGAGGATTTACATGCCAGATCTCTGGCCAGAGCCAGGGACTATTTAAAAAGGTACCGGAAATATCCCAGAGGGTATCGCCTTTTTTGACGGTATATTCGTCGGGATGACCCGATTTTAGGAGCGCATCATCAGCCCATGAAAAGAAGCTAATGAATGAAGCCGCCGCAACGGCCAGTAATATTTTTTTCATAGAAACCGATCCTGTGTTATTCGGTCCTGGGGCAGATAGACGTATAATGAAATTATTAAAGCCCATGCTGTTTCCGTTTGCACTGCATAAATCCTGTGCGATCATCATGTTAGCAGCGGTTATTACCTTTTTACTAGAAGTTTGTCACAAACACTATGGCCTTGTTACCTATCCTTGAATTTCCCGACCCACGGCTGCGCACTGTCGCCAAACCCGTCACAGATGTGGACGATAATCTCCGTCAGTTAGTGGCTGATATGTTCGATACCATGTATGACGCGCCCGGTATTGGCCTTGCTGCTACCCAAGTCAACGTGCATAAGCGCGTAGTAGTTATAGACGTCAGTGAGGATAAATCCCAGCCGCTGGTGTTTATTAATCCGGAAATTGAGGTGCTTGACGCCGAAGTCAGCGAATATGACGAGGGCTGTCTTTCGGTTCCCGGCTTCTACGAGACAGTGGTGCGCCCCGGTCACATCCGCGTTAAGGCGCTTGACTCTGACGGCAAGCCGTTCGCAATTGAACCTGAGGGCCTGCTGGCGGTGTGCATCCAACATGAGTTGGATCACTTGAACGGCAAGCTGTTTGTCGACCATATCTCCCCTTTCAAGCGCACGCGTATCCGCGCCAAGCTGGAGAAAAAACATAAGGCTGAAGCCCGTTAAACACAGGCGCGCAGCAGACAAAGGCGCTACTGGCGCCTTTTTTATTTCCAGCGCTTCCAATTTCTGCAATGGACAGGTTATTCATGAGCCAAGGTTTACGCATCATCTTTGCCGGCACCCCGGAATTTGCCGCCGAGCATCTCAAGGCACTGCTGGTTGACGGCAGCCATCAGGTGGTCGCTGTTTATTCACAACCTGACCGCCCCGCCGGACGCGGCAAAAAACTCAGCGCCAGCCCGGTCAAGGAAGTGGCGCTTGCGCACCATATTCCGGTTTACCAGCCGCTGAACTTCAAAAGCCCCGAGGCAGTAGCCGAACTGGCAGCGCTCAATGCCGACCTGATGGTTGTCGTGGCTTATGGACTGATCTTGCCCAAAGTCGTACTCGACACCCCGCGCCTTGGCTGCATTAATGTCCACGCCTCGATTCTGCCGCGTTGGCGCGGTGCAGCGCCGATCCAGCGCGCGATTGAAGCGGGTGATCGCGAAACTGGCGTGACCATTATGCAAATGGATGTCGGCTTGGACACAGGCGATATGCTGATTAAGGCCTTTTGCCCGATTTTGGACGAAGATACCGGCGGAAGCCTGCACGATAAACTCATCAGCATTGGCACTCCGGCGCTGCTTGAGGCGCTGGCTTTGATCCAATCCGGCGCCATACAGCCCGAAAAACAGGACGACAGCCTGAGCAACTACGCACCCAAGCTCAGCAAGGAGGAAGCCGCGCTCAACTGGCAACTGCCTGCACAGGAACTGGCACTGAAAGTACGCGCCTTTAACCCCTTTCCGGTTGCACACACCAAACCGGCCGGGGCGAGCGACGATGAACGCATGCGCGTCTGGGCCGCCAAAGCCGTTAATGACAAAACCAGCGCCGCGCCCGGCAGCATCACCCAGATCAATGCCGATGGCTTATGGATCGCCTGCAAACAGGGGCAACTTATCCTCGAACTACTGCAATTGCCGGGTAAAAAAGCCATGCCGGTCAGCGAGATACTGCGCGGCCATCCCGACCTCTTTAACGTGGGCGACCAACTGGAGCAGCCCAGATGTTAAGCGTGCGCGCCGCAGCAGCGCAGGTGATAACGCAGATTCTCGCGATGAAAGGCTCACTATCCAGCCTTTTACCGCCCGCTTCAGCGAAGATAGCGGAAAATGATCGCGCGTTACTGCAAGAGCTTTGCTTTGGCACCTGCCGTTTTTACCCGCAGCTGCAGGCCTACACCGAATGCCTGCTGGATAAACCCCTGCGCGCCAAAGATGGCGACGTGCAGGCATTGCTGCTACTCGGGCTCTATCAACTACTGCATACACGCATTCCCGACCACGCCGCGATTGGCGAAAC
>DATIDX010000258.1:0-19715 GCA_035456025.1 Cellvibrio sp.
AAGTTCGCCAGCGCCTCCATATACGCCTGCTCCAGTGAACGGCGGCGCACATGGTCAACCACCAAACCTTTCGCAACAGTCCATAAATAAGCGCGCGGCTCCTGCACCGGACGCGAGCCAAGTTCGCTCCGGCGCGCGAGCACACGCACAAAAGTGTCCTGCGCCAGATCAGCCGCCGTATGCGAACAACCCATGCGTCGGCGCAGCCAGTGGTACAACCAGCGGTGGTGATGGGCGTAAAGGCTCTGAACATCGACTGGTGCGTCGAGTTCGACACTGGACATGGGCAACTCTCCGGGGATGAACAGAGTCCTTTCATCAAATGATAATTGTTCGCATTTTAGGGTATATAAAGCGACAAAGGCAAATGAGATGATTTGCTATTTGATAGCTCTTTCATATGCCAGTTTTTGCTGGTACAGTGCGACACAATTGCAAATACGAATAAATATCATTTGATTGAAAACCCAGTGGCGCTCACACCAAACTCGCGGCTTATACCCGCCACGGCCACATCAGCATCACGTTTAATTCTGATTTTTAACCCATGAAAAATTCGCACACAGACACCGACAACCGCTACCGCTGGCAAATCGCTTTACGCCTCGTGGTGGCCATTCTGGGCGGTTATGCGCTGGCGAATATCGCTGGCATTTTGCTTTCTTATTTATTGCCGATGCCAACAGGCGATGCGGTCATGACCGGCATACTGCTGAGTTTTGCGATTTACGCCGGGGCGATCATGTGGGTGTTTGCGGTGCGCTCGGTGCGTAAAGCCTGTGTGGGGATAATCGCACCCGCGTTGCTATTGGGCGGCCTTGCGCTGCTGGTGAAATTCACAGGAGTTGCGCCGTGAAAAATGGTTTTCGTCAATCCATGTCCTGGGTTCACACCTGGGCCGGGCTTGTGGTCGGCTGGATTTTATTTTTTGTCTTTTTAACCGGCACCCTCGGTTATTTCGATACAGAAATTGATCGCTGGATGAAACCGGAGTTACCGCAAGACACAGCGACCATGGCGCAATCGCTGGCGGCGGGCGAAGCGCGCTTGCAGCAAAAAGCGCAGGGCGCCGAGCGCTGGTTTATCAGCCCGCCAACCAACCGCGACAACCCCAACTTGCGCATTTTCTGGCAGATGCCGGGCAAGGACGGCGAGCGCGGAGTTTCCGGCAATGAATTACTGAACTCCACCACTGGCGAAGCACTCGCTGGCCGCGCGACCGGCGGCGGACAAACGCTGTATCGCATGCATTACGCGCTGCATTATCTACCCAGCGGAGTCGCCTATTGGATCGTCGGCATTTGCAGCATGTTTATGCTGCTGGCGATTATTACCGGCGTGGTGATCCATAAAAAAATCTTCAAGGATTTTTTTACCTTTCGCCCGCAGAAAGGTCAGCGCTCCTGGCTGGATATGCACAACCTGCTCAGCGTCAGCGCACTGCCCTTTCACCTCATGATTACTTACAGCGGCCTGATATTTTTTGCCTTCACGTATATGCCGCTGATTGTCGCCGGTAGTTACGGCACAGGCGCGGACGCCGAAGAGAAATTTTTTAACGACATCTTTGATGAAAGCGACAAAATGGAACGCGCGAATTCGCCGGCAAACCTTGCATCCTTAAGCGCTATGGTGGCGATTGCTGAATCGCGTTGGGGCGCAAACCAGGTGCGCTATCTGGATGTCGCCAACCCCGGCGACGCCAACGCGCGCGTCAGTATCGGCCGCCAATTGGATTCGCCGCTGCGCGCCAGCCCGGAATTAATTTTTGATGGCGTAACCGGCGAATTGCTCAACGATAAAGCCGCCGCCACTTCGGCGCCGCGCACCGTGCGCGATACCTTTTTAGGATTGCACGAAGGTTTATTTGCAGACACCGGGTTGCGCTGGCTGTATTTCCTTTCAGGATTGTTAGGCACCGCGATGATCGCCACCGGCATGATTCTGTGGACGGTAAAACGTCGCCCCGCGCAACTCAAACAAGCCAAGGGCCCGGACTTTGGCCATCGTTTAGTGGAGAGTTTAAACCTCGGCACCATTGTGGGTTTGCCCATTGCTATAGCCGCGTATTTCTGGGCGAACCGTTTACTGTCGGTGGAGTTTGCCGCGCGCGGCGATTGGGAAGTGCATACGATGTTTTTAGTATGGCTCGCGGCACTGATCTACCCCTTAACCCGAAAGATAATGCAGGGTTGGGTCGATTTATTGTGGGTGGCCGCTACTGCCTATGGCCTGTTACCGGTAATCAATGCGCTGACAACGGATCGCCACCTCGCCAATAGCCTCGCGCAAGGTGACTGGTTATTTGCCAGCGTCGATCTCACCTTTTTTGTTACCGGAATGTTGTTCGCCTTGGCCGCCATCAAATTGCAACAGCGGTTACAACACGCACCGCAAACATCGCGCGCGGCCAAAGGCAGTAAAAAAGCGAATGCAAACAATCCAACAAATCCGCCGGAAATTAGCCTGCAAGCGCCGGAGGTCAATTGAGATGTTACTTGCCTTCGCCCTCGCCTATATCACCTGCCTGTCACTCAGCCTGGCAATGAACCGCCACTTCCAGCAAGTATTGCCTGCGCGAGTTTTATCCGCGCGGTTATCGGCCTTCTTGCGCAACAGCGGCTGGTTGTTGTTGCTACTCACTGTTATTTACTGCGCCAAACTGAGCGGCGTCGCCGTGGGTTTAGTGTTGGCAGTGGGATTATTCAGCGCTGCCGCCTGTCTGCTCTCCCTGCTCCTTAACTACGCGCCGAAGTCGGTGCTGCCGTTAGCCGCCAGCATTCCCGTAGTGGCTTTTATCTAGCAAATCACCGCGAAACGAATCGATACCCAGCCTTGCTGGCGGGATATATAATCCCCCGCCATCCGGCGGTCGCCAGCAGCGACCCCAGTGCCATACATTAACGATAAGCAAGGCATAACATCATCATGACCACACAGATTCGCTCCTTTTTGCTCTGGGGTACGATAGTCGCTATAGGCGTTAGCGCATTTGCCGTATTGGCGCTGTCGCGCGGCGAAACGATCAACGCTCTCTGGGTGGTAGTCGCCGCCCTTTCGGTTTATGTCATTGCCTACCGTTTTTACGCGCGCTTTATCGGCCTGCGCGTTATGGAACTGAGCGATGCGCGCCAGACTCCCGCACACCAGCGCAATGACGGGCTGGATTATGTTCCCACCCACAAATGGGTGTTATTCGGCCATCACTTTGCCGCCATTGCGGGCGCGGGGCCATTAGTAGGGCCAATCCTTGCGGCGCAGATGGGTTATTTGCCCGGCACACTGTGGATTTTATTCGGCGTCATTTTTGCCGGTGCAGTGCAGGACGCGTTAATTTTATTTGCCTCCACCCGTCGCGACGGCCGTTCACTCGGCGAAATGATGCGCATGGAAATGGGTAATTTCGCTGGGCTGGCAGGCATGCTCGGCATACTCGCGATCATCATTATCCTGCTCGCAGTCTTGGGCATGGTGGTGGTGAAAGCCCTGGCCGAAAGTCCCTGGGGCGTGTTCACTATATTGGCGACTATTCCTATCGCCATGTTTATGGGAATTTATTCGCGCTGGTTCCGCCCCGGCCGCGTGCTGGAAATTTCCCTGATCGGTTTTGTATTGTTGATGGCCGCCTTGGCTTACGGCAGCGAAGTCGCGCAACATCCTTATTGGGGCAAGGTGTTTTCGCTGGATGCAAAAACCCTCGCGCTCGGATTAATTGTGTACGGTTTTGTCGCAGCAGCATTACCCGTGTGGTTGCTGTTGGCGCCGCGTGATTATCTCTCCACCTTTTTGAAAATCGGCACCATTGTGTTGTTGGCGATTGGCATTTTGATCGTCGCACCGCCGTTAAAAATGCCCGCCGTCACCCAATTTATTGATGGCACCGGCCCGGTGTTTGCCGGCTCACTGTTCCCCTTCTTATTTATTACTATCGCCTGCGGCGCGGTCAGTGGTTTCCATGCGCTGGTGGCATCCGGCACCACGCCGAAAATGATCGCGCAGGAATCGCACATTATCCCGATTGGCTACGGCGCCATGCTGATGGAATCTTTCGTTGCGGTTATGGCACTGGTTGCGGCGGCAGTGCTCGACCCGGGTGTTTATTTTGCGCTTAACAGCCCCGCCGCCGTCATCGGCACAACGGTGGAACAAGCCGCACAAACTATTTCGACCTGGGGCTTTGTGGTGACACCGGACACGCTTACGCAAATGGCGAAAGATGTTGGTGAAGCATCAATCTTGTCGCGCACCGGCGGCGCTCCCACCTTTGCCGTAGGCATGGCCAAAATCCTGTCCGATTTTATCGGCGGCAATTCATTTATGGCCTTCTGGTATCACTTCGCGATTTTGTTTGAAGCGCTGTTCATTTTGACCACGCTCGATGCAGGTACCCGCGTGTGCCGCTTCCTGATCCAGGATTTACTCGGCAATGTTTCCAACACCCTGGGTAATACCGAATCCTGGTGGGGAAATATTGTGGCGACGGCTCTCGCTGCTGCGGGTTGGGGCTGGTTTTTATATGCCGGCGTAACCGATCCCTTCGGCGGTATCAACAGCTTGTGGGCACTGTTCGGCATCGCCAACCAGATGCTCGCCGGTATGGCGCTGATGTTGGCTACGGTGATTTTATTCCGCACCGGCAAAAAACAATTTGCCTGGATTCCAATCATTCCAGCGGTGTGGATTTTGATTGTCACCTTAACGGCTGGCTGGCAAAAAATATTCTCCAGCGACCCTAAAATCGGCTTTCTGTCCCACGCGCAAAAATTCTCCGATGCGATTGCGCAGGGGCAAGTATTAGCGCCCACCAAAACCATTGAGCAGATGGAGCGAGTGGTGTTTAACGATTACGTCGATGCGGTCATGGCGGGAATTTTTATTTCGGTCGTTTTGATTATTTTGCTCTTTACCCTGCGCACAATTTTCCAGGCTAATAAAGCCCAAAACCCGGCCGAACCCTCCACGGCAAGCGCAGTAAATTGATATGAAAAAAATCCTCCAGCCACTGCGCCATCTGCCCGCCGTTTTCAAACGCACCGCACAAGCGGCGCGCATGATGGTCGGCGTGGGGGATTACACCGCCTACAAAACGCACATGGAAAATCATCACCCGGAACTAATCCCCATGAGCGAGCAAGAATATTTCCGCTACTGCCAGAATGCACGCTATCCATCCAAAGCCGGAAAAATCTCGCGCTGCCCCTGTTAGCTTTTGCAGTTGCATAAAGCTGCATGCCGCGAGCGCTCAATAATATAACTCCCTTGAGGTGCACCATGAAGTTTGCGAAATACTGGTCTGAAGTGTCTGTTGCGGTTGATAAAACACAGTTCGGAACAACCAGGTTGTCTGCATGGGGCGCATCGAACGAGAGTGAAGCACAAGCCAGTATCAAGGCATCAGAACGTGCAGCAGCACTCACCCAACTCATAAGCCGTGGGGCTGATGCACTGCGCGAATACGAATATTGGAACGGTTATATTCGGGAGGAAGTGATAGAGGAAGTTCTCGATAGGGATGGCCGTGTATTAGGCGTACTCACCCGCAATTGCTACGGCGCTATCGTTCTTAATACCGAATCAGTTTTGTTTGGCGATGTCGACATTGCAGAACCCGGACTCATTGCAAAATTGCTGCAATTATTTGGCAAACCTAAAAAAGACAAAGCTTATTTTGTCTCCCGTATTGAGCAGTACCAAAAACAAAATCCCGCTTACACCCTAAAAGTCTATGAAACCTTTGCAGGTTTACGCGTTGTTGTTACTAATCAGATTTTTGAAAACTATTCGGAGTCAGCGCAAGCGATTTTTTCGGCCCTGGATGTTGATCCGCTCTACGTAAAACTCTGCAAGGCGCAATCTTGCTTTCGCGCCCGCCTCACGCCAAAGCCATGGCGGATTGGCATTGAACGTCCCACCTCCCGTTTCCCTCGTCAGGAGCAAGCAGACGTAAATGATTTTTCGAGCTGGGTAAACAATTATGAAAGTGCATCAGCCAATGTAAGCACAGTAAAACTGCTCGCCACTTTTGGGACAGATTTTGAGCACCCTGATGTTGCGCGCATCCTCGCAGTTCACGATCAGTATGCAGATAGAGTCTCATCCGGAGCGGCTAGTTCGCTTGCATAAAGATTCTGCAAACTTACCCGATGCAATTCGGGTCACGGTGATTGAACCTCGTCCTTAGCAGAAGTGCCTTGGATCATCACCGTCCCTTCGCCCCAAAACCTGCCGCACAAAACTTCAACTTAAACGAAAAAAACTTCAACTTTTTGTATTTGGCTATCAATTTAGGTAAATGCGCTACCTGTACGCCCCCCGTTTTCATTAGGCTTGCCCGCAACATTAATAATATTAACCATAATAATCGCAGCAATGGGAGCCGGTAATATGGGTATGCGTTTAGCTAAATCTTTTCTGTTAAGTTCACTGGTCTTTTTAATCACTTCATCGATAGTTCCAGTCACTACTTGGGCGCAAGAACGCGCGATACAGATAGACATAGCCAAGGTACGCGGCGAGTTAAATACCTTTTTCAAAGAGAGTATTGGTGCCGGCCGGGCAAACGAAGGCCTGCGTGCTGATTGGCAGCAGCAGCTTGCAGAAATAAAACGCGATACCGATTTCCGTTTTATCCGCATGCACGGCTTACTGACCGACGATATGGGCGTGTACAAAATTGATGCCCAAGGCCGCGAACATTACAACTTCCAATACATAGATGCCCTCTACGATTACATCCTCAGCATCGGGATGAAGCCGTTTGTCGAATTGGGTTTTATGCCCTCGGCCCTCGCCAGCGGCAGCAAAACAATTTTCTGGTGGCGCGGTAATGTCACACCGCCCCATTCTTATGAAAAGTGGGAAAAGTTAATCAAGGTACTCACCGAGCATTGGACCCAGCGCTACGGCGCCGAAGAAGTCGCGACCTGGTACTTTGAAGTTTGGAATGAACCCAACCTCGACGGCTTTTGGGCAGGAAGCCAGGCAGAATATTTCAAACTCTACGCCCACAGCGCCCGCGCGATCAAAAGCGTTAACCCTAAATATAAAGTGGGTGGGCCAGCCACTGCCGGCGCCGCCTGGATTCCGGAAATGATCGCCTACTGTCACGCCAATAAAGTGCCGCTCGATTTTGTGAGCACCCACTCCTACGGCGTTAACCAGGGCTTCCTCGATGAATTTGGCAGCACGGGTACGGTGCTCTCCAAAGATGAAATGGCAGTCGCCAACGATGTGCTGAAAAATCGCGCGGAAATTGCTGCCTCTGCCATGCCCGGATTGGAATTGCATTACACCGAGTGGAGTTCATCCTATACCCCGGCCGACCCGACTCACGATTCCTATCACCAGGCCGCCTACATACTGCAAAAGTTAAAACAAACCGGCGGCGCAGCGCAGTCCATGTCCTACTGGGTGTTTACCGATATTTTTGAAGAACCGGGTCCGCGCTTTGAAGCCTTCCACGGCGGCTTCGGCCTGATGAACACCCAGGGGATTAAAAAGCCGGCCTATTTTGCCTATCAATTCCTGAATAAATTGTCCGCGACCGAATTGAGCAGCAACGATGCACAATCCATCGCCACCACCGATGGCAAAGGCAATGTGCAAGTGTTGTTGTGGGATTCCACCCGCACCCTGCCCGATGGCATCAACAATCAACAGTACTATATTAAAGACCTGCCACCTGCCAATAAGGGCGAGGTTACGCTGGATGTACAGGGATTGAAAAAAGGCCGTTACACCTTGGCTATATCGCAAGTGGGCTATAAACAAAACGATGCCTACACCGCCTACATCAACATGGGCTCACCGACGCAATTGAGCAAAACGCAGGTTGCCGAACTTAAAGCAGCCGCGACCGGTAAACCCGCACAAGAAAAAACCGTGCGCATCGCCAAAGACGGGAAATTTAACCTGGATCTGCCGCTGCGCGAAAACGATGTGTATTTGGTTGAGCTTAAACGCGCCGACTAACAAACCACCACCAACCACCGGATAGCTGATCTATGTTGGATAAAACGCGCAGAAATATTTTTAAGGCTTGTCTAGCGGGTGCAGCGGCATCGCCATTGGCAGCTTCAGTAGTGCTCGCCGGTTCAGCACCTGCCCATACCGCTCGCGACACTACAAACACTGCGAATAATTGCGCCCCTGCCGCAAAACCAAAATGGAAGCGCGGTATTGAAGGGCAACGCAAAGCAGACTTGGAGGATGGCACCTACCTGAATCCCATCATTGCGGGCGACCGCCCCGACCCCACTATTTTGAAAGACGGCGATGATTACTACATGACGTTTTCGTCCTTCAATTCTTATCCCGGGATTGTGATCTGGCACTCGCGCGACCTCATCAATTGGGTGCCGCTGGGGCCGGCGCTGCATAAAAATATCGGCACCGTTTGGGCGCTGGATTTGTGCAAACACGGCGACCGCTACTACATCTATATCCCGGCGTTAACCGATGGCAAGCCCTGGGCAATTTATGCCATCTGGGCAGACAAGATTAACGGCCCCTGGAGCGATCCGGTCGATTTGAAAATTGATGGCTGTATCGACCCCGGCCACGCCCTTGGTGAAGACGGCAAACGCTACTTATTTGTTAACGGTATCCGCAAAATCCGCCTCACCGACGATGGCTTGGCGACGGATGGCCAGCTGGAAAATGCCTACAGCCCATGGCGCTACCCGGACGACTGGATCGTAGAAAACTTCGCGCCTGAAGGCCCGAAACTGATGCGGCGCGGGGATTGGTTTTACCTGGTCACCGCCGTTGGCGGCACCGCCGGCCCGGTAACTGGCCATATGGTGATTGCCGCGCGTTCGCGTTCAATCCACGGCCCTTGGGAGCACTGCCCGCACAATCCACTGGTGCGCACTTTGTCAGACGCCGAGCCTTGGTGGTCAAGGGGTCACGCGACCCTCGTAGAAGGTCCGGCGGTTAATGGAAAAAGCGAATGGTGGATGGTGTATCACGCTTACGAAAACGGCTACCGCACCCTCGGCCGACAAGCGCTGCTCGAACCCATCGAGTGGACTGATGACGGTTGGTTTCGCGCGAAAGGCGGCGATCTCTCACAACCGTTGCCTGCCCCGGCGCGCGGCAAACGCAAAACCGGCACGGCGCCTTCAGGCGTTGCCCTGTCCGACGATTTCTCCACAAACAAATTTGGCAGCCAATGGTGTTTCCACAGCCCAGGCCCCGATGAACTCGCGCGCGTAAAATATCGCACCAGGATGTTGGAATTGTCCGCCGCCGGCAACTCGCCGCTCGACAGCTCGCCCATCACCTGCGGCGCAGTTGACCAGGCCTATCAGGTCGAAGTCGGATTGAAACTACTCGACGGCGCCGAAGCCGGGTTGATGCTGTTCTATAATCACAAAGCCTTTGTTGGACTGGGCTTCACCGCGACCACCATCAAAACTTTCCAATATGCCGAGGAGCAAACCTGGGCGCGGATTGGATTCAAATCCAACAACCTGCGCGTGCGTTTGACCAATGACCGCCACGTCATCACCTACCACTACTCAGACGATGATGGCCGCACCTGGAAACTCCACCCGACGCGCATGGAAGTCGCAGGCATTAACCACAATGTCTTCGGTGGCTTCCTGAGTTTGAAAATCGGAATTTACTGCGCCGGTTCCGGTAAAGCGCAGTTAACAGATTTCCAATACCGCGCACTCTAGCTTCTATATATAAGCAATCAGGGATGATGCTTTAACTTCAACTTAAACAGAAAAAAATACAATTTTTTGCAGATTGATAAAGATTTAGGCCTAAACGTTACTTCCACCGCCAGAATTTTCCGCAATATCACCTCCGTAATTTATGTGCGTGCCTTCAGCAGATGATTCTGCCTTGGGTGCGACAAAACTTTTGAAATAATAAAAATTACTAACCAGCAACCATTACCGAAGACCAAAGCAAAACCTGTCGTACCAATAAGCAGGATCGGTTTTTAAATTAATTCACCCTTATAAAAATTTTGCTCCAACGCAACCCAGTGGCTGTTTCGTTCAGTTTTTTATAGCGCAATCACCACGCTCATGAAACGCCGCCTGGTCGCGTAGCCCGCTTTAACAATAACGCTGTAAAGACCATTGCCGGTGAAAGCCGGCGTTCACTTCCGAGGACAACACTATGAGCAGCCTTAAAGCCTCTGCGACCAACCCTCGCCTGGTGAGCGCGTTTAGACGCGCCCTCTATGCGACCGGTTTTTCGCTGGCCGTATCGACTCTTTCCGCCCACTCCTATGCGGGTTGCCAATACATTATTGATAGCCAATGGGGGAACGGGTTTGCCGCCAAAATAAAAATCACTAACGATGGCACCAGTGTTATCGACGGTTGGACAGTAAATTGGCAGTACGCTGGCGATAACCGCATGACCAGCAACTACAACGCGGTCTTCAGTGGCTCCAACCCTTATAGCGCGAGCAATTTGACCTGGAACAGAACCATTCAACCCGGTCAGTTCATTGAATTTGGCGTGCAAGGGACGAAAGGGAATGGCGCAGCGAATATTCCCGTTATCACCGGCACTGGCTGCGCCGCATCATCCAGCGTAACCGCCAGTTCAAAGCCGGCTTCCTCGGTTGCACCCAGCTCCACAGCTGCATCCTCTGTAGCAATCAGCTCGAGCAAAAGTTCAAGCTCTTCGCTGGCGTCTAGTTCAAGCAGCGGCTCGAGCTCTTCCGTCGCGATTGCCGCCGCATGGACATTGAATGCCGCCGATTCCTTTTTAAATTTCGCTACCACCAAAAATACCCATAACCTGGAAGTGCATAGCTTCACTGCGCTCAGTGGTGAAATCAGTAGCACCGGCGTTGCGACCCTGACTATCGATTTGAATTCGGTGAATACCGGCGTGGCGCTGCGCGATCAGCGTATGAAGGATTTGTTATTCGAAACACCCACCTATCCAACTGCCACAGTCACGCTCACGGTTCCGTCCAATCTGATTAGCAGTTTGGCGGTCGGGCAAGACGCACCTACTGACATCACGGCGAGCCTCAACTTGCACGGTATGAACGGGGCGATCACCACCAAAGTCTCGGTCCAGAAATTGTCCAACTCGCGCATCCTCGTACAGACCATCGCACCGGTGCTGGTGAAAGCGGAAACCTACAACCTCACCAACGGCGTGGAAGCACTGCGCGCAGCGGTGAATATCGCCTCTATTTCGGTTGCGGTACCGGTGGACTTTGCACTCGTCTTTGACGCCCGTTAATTGGATGAAGCTTAGAGAGAACCTATCATGAAAAAATTATTGAAACTGTCGATGCTCTCCTCCAGCCTGGCGCTGGGGATAGCGGCAGCCGGTGGCGTAAACGCCCAAGGCGCCTGTAGCGTAAATTACTCAGCCGCCAACAGCTGGGGCAATGGTGCGCAAATCAAAACCACCATCACCAACAACGGCGCAGCAAAAACCGCGTGGGAACTCTGCTGGAGCTATTCCGGCAACGATGCCATCCAGAACTTGTGGGACGGCACCTTTACCCAAACCGGTAAAAACGTGTGCGTGAAAAACGCAGGCTACAACGCAAACCTACCGGCAAATGGCACGACCTCTTTCGGCTTTGTGGTTAACAATCCAGGCGCAGCGCCAACCGCTTTCACCCTCAACGGTGTTGCCTGCGGCGGAGCTATCACCAGTGCGCCAAGCAGCAGTACACCAGCCAGCAGTGTGAGCAGCAGCGTCCCGTCAATCGCATCCTCCAGCAGCAGTTCCGTTAACAACGGCACCGCAGCGCGCTGGTTGCTTGATACCACCAAGTCCTCGTTTTATTTCGTGACCGTGAAGAAAAACACGGCGGGTATCGAAACGCCGGAAAACCTGACCTTTAGTCAATTGAACGGCACAGTGTCTTCCAGCGGCCAAGCCACACTGACAATTCCGTTGGCGAGCGTTAGCAGTGGCGTTGCCTTGCGCGATACACGTTTGCAAGACTTGTTATTCGAAACAAATTATTTGCCGAGTTTGCATTTCACTACCCAGTTGAATCTCACCGCAATTAATTCCCTCGCAGCAGGTTCAACCTCCACGCAAACCGTCACCGGCAACCTGACCCTGCACGGCGTCGTAAAGTCCATTACGTTTGATGCCCTGGTAATCAAACATGCCGACAACCGCGTGAGCTTCTCGCCGCGCAAACCTATCGTTATCAACTCCACCGATTTTGATTTGAATTACGGCGTTGAAGCCTTGCGCCTCGCCGTAGGTACAGTCTCTACGATTGGTGAAAAAGTCCCGGTGTATTTCAAATTATTTTTGAATAGCAGCAACACGAATAATATTCCGGCAATCAACCTGGCAACTGCACCGGCTGCACCATTAAGCTTGAGCGGAACTACTATCACCAGCGGTGCAAACCTGAACTGGGCCGATGCCAGTGCAACCGAAACCGGCTTTTTGGTGCGTCGCAAAGGTGTGGATGGCCGCTGGGCAACTGCCGGAAAATTAAATGCAAATACTGTGAGTTACTTTGACGCGCTAACTGCTTCCGGCGCCTACGACTACAAAGTCATCAGCTTCACCGACAGCATTCCGTCAACCGCAACGGCGCCATTAACGATCAGCTTCAACAACGGTACCGCGTCTTCATCCTCATCGATAAACAACAGCACCACATCGCTAAGTTCATCCAGCCGTAGCAATACCTCCGTAAGTTCGCGCAGCTCAAGCAGCGCCGGAGCCATCGTCGGCAACGCGGCCAACGGCAAAGTATTGTGGGCGCAACAATGCGCGGGCTGTCACGGTGTTGATGGTGAGAAAAATGCGAATGGCTCACCTGCACTACAACCGCTGAATCCAAACCGTTCCAGCTACAAACACAGCGCCGATACCCAATCCCGTGCACTGCGCGATTTTATTGCGCGCTGGATGCCGCAAGGCAGTGAAGGAACCTGTACTGGCCAATGCGCGGCGGATTTGGAAGCGCATATTTTAAGTTGGCGCAGACCGAGCGATGGCAAACCGGATAAACCGATTGCGAACTATTCCTGCCCATCGACCGGACCAAGTTACGGCCAACGCCTGGTGCGCTTGTTAACCAAAGCGGAATACCAACGTTCAGTGCGCGACCTGGTGAATTACCAAATCGATTTGTCGACCAGCTTGCCCGACGATTTTATTTCAGGCGCATTTGTGAATAACAATCCGCTGTCGGTTGATAAAGGTCGTTACACCAGTTATCTCGCCAACGCTGAGCGTATTGCGGCAGATGTCGCAACACGCTGGAATGCCGTGCTGGGTTGTACACCATCAACCAGTTGTGCGACGACTTTGGTCAACACACTGGGCCCACGAATTTTCCGTCGTCCGCTGGATGCTGATGAACAAACGGCTTATTTGAAATTGGCCAACGGCACCAGCGATGGCCGCACTGTCGCAGAAGGCATGCAAACCGCATTGTTCGTGATGTTGTCATCGCCACAATTTTTGTATCGCTCTGAAATCGGCGAATTGTCCAGCAGTGGTGTTTACAAACTCACCGGTTATGAAATGGCAACTTACCTGAGCTACACCTTCACCGGTTCCACACCCAGCGCTGCACTCTTAACCGCCGCGGGTAACGGATCGTTGAATACAGTTGCCGGTATCCGCGCACAGGTTGCCACCTTACTCGGCTCACCCAACACCAAATTGTTATTGAGTGACCTGGTCAACCGCTGGCTGATGACCGAAAAAATCGAAACGCTCAGCAAGCCGTCGGTGAACAATTATTCCGTGCTCGCCGTGGATATGAAAAACGAACTCGGTAAAAACTTTGCCAATTCGATGCTGGATTCCACCAGCACCTTCGCAGCAATTTACAACCCGAGTTACACCTACGTTAACGCACGTTTAGCGGCGCATTACGGTTTGCCCTTCAGCGGCACGCAAGATGCTGATGGCTTCGCCAAAATCACCACCAGTGAGCGCGGCGGTATTCTCACCTCGGGTGCATTTATGTCGCGTTACGCGAGCACGACTGACTCCAACATGATCACCCGTGCAGTGGCGATTCGGCGGAAATTAATGTGTCAGGATATTCCGGAACCACCGTCCGGTGTGAGCCTCGACCGCGATGCATTGGCAGCGCGCGACAAAGCATTCTTTGAAAATCCACACACGACACAGCGCATGATTTTTGACCGCATCACGTCCGGCACCAGCTGCTCGAATTGCCACGGAGAAATTATCAATCCTTTGGGTGGCGGCTTGGAAAACTTTGACCTCGCCGGTCGCGTTCGCACCACCGATTTGAAAGGCAATGCGATTGTTGCGAGCGGCACTTTCTTCTCGCCCTATCCACAACTGCAATTCCTGAACGATCCGGATCGCGTTATTTATTCACCGGAAATTCAATTCAACGGAGCCAAAGATCTGGCGCGCACTATGGCTGAGCAACCGCTCGTTGCACAGCAAGCGCAAACTTGTTTGGCCACACAAATGGTGAGCTACAGCTCGGGCATCAACTCTATTTTCTTGATCGATTCAGATCGCGATGTTGGTTACAAGCGCATCAGCAAAGAGGAAGAAGATGCTTATCGCTGCGATATCGCTGATCTAACCAATCTTCTGTCTACCAAAGGCCCGCGCGCGATGCTGGAAGAAATTCCAGTGTTGGAATCTGTCATGTATCGCAAGGAGTGGGTGCGCTAATGCGCCCCACTCGCCTCGCCTGATTAAATAATTGGAGTCAATAAAATGAGATATAAAGACTGCTTCGATAAAGAGCGTAGAGATTTTTTGCGCGTTGTAAAACATGCTGGCGTTTCAGCAGGTTTACTGCGCGCATCCAGCTTGATTGGTGGCGTTATGTTAGCGCGCGTTGCCGAAGCCCAGAGTGGCCCGAATAAAAGCTGCCTGATATTTTCCGGCGGCGGCTGCCATCCAAAATTCTGGTTCCCCACCGGCAACACTTTTCCGGTGCAGTCAGCGCCGCTACAAAGTCACTACAGCAAAATGACGATGTTGAAAAATGCCACCCTGGCGCCCGGTGCTGGCCATGGCGGCATGTTTGCAAAATTCGACAACGCCAGCTGGGGCAGAGACAGCTTTGAAGTGAATATGGGGCGCACGATCGGCGCTAATTTTCCAGTGAAATATTTGAACGTCGCGAACGTACCTATTTCCAACCTCACCCGCGAAGGCCCGCGCGAAATCCCGTCTATTTCAAGCCCGCAAACGGTATTGGATATTTTATTCAGCGGCGGCACTACCCCGTCCACCGGCGTAGCACCGAGGAAATCAGCAGTCGATTTGCATTACGCGGCCGTCAACAGCATGAAAAATAAATTGGGCCAACATGAAAAAATAAAGTTGGACAACCATTTCACCGCTATCCGCGAAATTGAAACGGCGATTGGCACTGGCAGCACCAGTGGCGGCAGCAGTGGGTCCTGTCCAAAGCCATCTGCTACCAGTGGTATCACCGGATTTGATGCGTTGGCGAAAGTGCACTCCGACCTTATCGTACTTGCGCTCAACTGTAATTTGACTGCATCGGTTTCGATTGCATTTGGCGATGATACCCACAACCATGCGTTCGATAAGTTAGGTGGTCGCCTGTCACACCAATCGCATCACTTCAATCAAACAATGTTTGATGAAGATATTAACTATATGCAGGGCCTCACCAAGTATTTGCTCGATAAATTGGATGCGGCCGGCCTGCTGAATTCAACTATCGTTACCCAGTTATCTGACATGGGCGACCCAGACCAACACAGTAACGTCGATGTTCCCATGATCGTGGTAGGTGGCGGAATTACCGGTAACCGTGTGCTGGAAGTGGGCAAGGCATCCCAGGCAAGTCTGTTCCAAACCCTGGGGTTAAAACTCAAGGCCGACCAAAGCCCCGGCGGCACAGCCTACAGAAACTGGGAGGTTCCCGTCATCGCTGGCCTCTAACAACAGTGTGAAGTGAAAATCCGAAAACCTGTTTGCTGAAAGATTTGGCGGCAAACAGGTTTTCTGCTATTTGTAAAAAAATAATTGGAATTGTGGTTACACTGATGCAGGAATTTTATAAAAAGGCGCTGACTATCGCTGTTGGTTTGTTACTCGTGACGGCGCTGGTCGGATATCTATGTATTAACAAAACCTTTGTCACGCTTTCACTATTTCCCGATAGCAAGAGCGACCTCGCCTGGCGTATTGAACAAAACACCGACGCCCCCGCTGGCGGCTTATCCTATGTCAGGGTGAACGATTATAAATTCAGTCTGGATTTTGATATCAACCTGTCCAACCGCGCGAAATATCCCCACGCTTCGGTATTGATCGTATTTGGCAGCCAGCCGGAGCAACAGGAATTTGTTGACCTTTCTTCTTACGACAAGGTGTTGTTCAGCACCAAATGCTCGACCGCGAATATGCTAACTTTTGCGCTAACTACCTTTGATGAAAAGGTGACAAAAGAAAACGACCCGGTGAGCCATCGTACTCCGACAACATTTTTTTCCTGCGATAAGGAATGGCGTCAGGTTGAGATCGACCTGACGCGATTGGAAACACCGCAATGGTGGTTTGATATGTATAAAGTCGAATTATCCCAACAGGAGTACAAGCTCAACAAAGTATCCAAAATCGCCTTCGGTAATACTTTCCAAAGTCCGTTTGACCTTGAAACCAATATCCAGATTACCGAGCTGACATTGTTCGGGCGCAATTGGTCTTATCTCTACTTATTTGCGGCGCTCACAATCTTTGCATGGGGAGGGTTTGCAATCTGGCTATTCCGGGAATACACCCGCGCACTGGTGCGCGAACTCAATAATAAAGTCCAACGCGACCGCCCACTGGTGGCCTACCAACAACTGACCATCCAATCCCACCGGGACAGGGACCGCAGCGCAATTTTGCATTTTATGGCAACACAGTACGCCAACGCCGACCTGACCCTCGAAGCAATGGAGGTATCGATCGGTGTCGGCCGCACCAAGATCAACGACATATTGAAATCCGAATTGGGTTTTACCTTCACCGGCTATCTCAATAAATTGCGTTTGACTGAAGCAGCACGTTTGCTATCGCAGGATGAGAACGCCAATATCGCCGAAATTGCCTATTCGGTTGGCTACAAAAATGTCTCCTATTTCAACAAATTGTTTAAAGAGGAATACAGTTGTACGCCAAAAACCTATAAATCCGTATTCGATCAAACTTCAGCGACAGACGGATAGATACAGATGCACTTGCCCAAAGTCATAAAGCGTTTGATTCACAGCTCTAAAAACCCCGCCAATGCGACCTCAAAGTGTAAAACAACGGGGATAGACTTCTTTTTCTTTGGGCAATTGGCGTAACTTCCTGTATATTACGCCGCTATTTTCCAACCCCGCTTTTCTAACCTTGCTTAACCTATAAAAGAGAGTCCTATGGCTGACTTATCCCTTTACAGAAACATCGGTATCTTCGCCCACGTGGACGCCGGTAAGACCACCACCACCGAGCGTATCCTCAAGCTCACCGGTAAAATCCACAAACTCGGTGAAGTTCACGAAGGTGAATCTACTACCGACTTCATGGTTCAAGAAGCCGAGCGCGGTATTACCATCCAGTCCGCAGCGGTAAGCTGTTTCTGGAAAGGTCACCGTTTTAACGTAATCGATACCCCCGGACACGTTGACTTCACCGTAGAAGTTTATCGTTCTCTGAAAGTATTGGATGGCGGCATCGGCGTATTCTGTGGTTCCGGTGGTGTAGAGCCGCAATCCGAAACCAACTGGCGCTATGCGAACGACTCTAAAGTATCCCGTTTGATTTTCGTAAACAAACTCGACCGTATCGGTGCCGACTTCCTGCGCGTTGCTGATCAGGTGAAGAAAGTTCTGGGCGCTCACCCACTGCTTATGACTTTGCCAATCGGCCGTGAAGACACCTTTAAAGGTGTTGTTGACCTGCTGAATCGTAAGGCATACATCTGGGACGACTCTGGCATCCCGGAGAATTTCACTGTATCTGACATTCCAGCAGATATGGTAGACGACGTTGAGCTGTATCGCGGCCAATTGGTTGAAACTGCGGTAGAGCAAGATGATGACTTGATGATGGCATACATGGAAGGTGAAGAGCCTTCAATCGAAGACATCAAGCGCTGCATCCGTAAGGGTACTCGCGAATTGGCATTCTTCCCCACTTTCTGCGGTTCTGCCTTTAAGAACAAAGGTATGCAATTGCTGTTGGACGCAGTAGTCGACTACTTGCCTAACCCAACTGAAGTTAATCCACAACCTTTGACTGATGCTGAAGGCAATCCAAACGGTCAATTCGCAATTGTGGACGCCAATGAGCCATTCCGCGCCTTGGCGTTCAAGATCATGGACGACCGTTTCGGCGCCCTGACCTTCGTACGTATTTACTCTGGTGTACTGAACAAAGGCGACACCATCCTCAACTCTTTCACCGGCAAAACCGAACGTGTTGGCCGTATGGTGGAGATGATGGCAAATGACCGTACCGACCTGACTACTGCGCAAGCAGGTGACATTGTCGCACTGGTAGGCCTGAAGAACGTACAAACCGGTCACACCCTGTGTGATCCAAAGCATGAATGTACTCTCGAACCCATGATCTTCCCAGAGCCAGTAATCTCTATTGCTGTAACTCCAAAAGACAAGAGCATGATCGAGAAGATGGCTACTGCTATCGGTAAACTGGTTTCAGAAGATCCAACCTTCCGCGTTGAGACTGACCAGGATTCAGGTGAAACCATCCTTAAAGGTATGGGTGAACTTCACTTGGATATTAAAGTAGACATCATGAAGCGCACCTACGGTGTAGAGCTGAACGTTGGTCAACCACAAGTAGCCTACCGCGAAACCATTACTCGCGGCATCGAAGACAGCTACACCCACAAGAAACAATCAGGTGGTTCTGGTCAGTACGGTAAAATCGATTACCGCATCAACCCGGGTGAGCCAAACACTGGCTTCGTATTCAAGACCTCATGCGTTGGTGGTAGCGTTCCAAAAGAATTCTACCCGGCAATTGAAAAAGGTTTCGCATCCATGATGAGCACTGGCCCATTGGCTGGCTTCCCAGTATTGGACGTTGAAATCGACCTGTTCGACGGTGCGTTCCACGCCGTTGACTCCTCGGCCATTGCGTTTGAAATCGCTGCTAAAGGCGCTTTCCGTCAATCCATGCCGAAAGCAGGTCCACAACTGCTTGAACCAATCATGAAAGTTGACGTGTACAGCCCGGAAGATCACGTAGGTGATGTTATCGGTGACTTGAACCGTCGTCGCGGCATGATCTCTGGCCAGGAAGCTAACGTAACTGGCGTGCGCATCAAAGCTAACGTCCCCCTTTCAGAAATGTTTGGTTACATCAGCACCCTGCGCACCATGACTTCTGGCCGCGGTCAGTTCTCTATGGAATTCTCTCACTACGCTCCATGCCCTGCGAACGTAGCTGAAGCGGTAATTGCAAAAGAGAAAGAAAAGAAAGCAGCTGCTGCCAAGTAAGTTTTAAGCAAACGCAAAAAAAGCCCCGCATGTGCAAACAGGCGGGGCTTTTTTATACCTGATCAAAATCATTCGGGAAGAAACAAACTTGAAACTGGGCAAACGGTTGCAACAAATTGAATTAATGGTCACCGCGAACTATGACCACATTTGGGATTGCTGTTGCGACCACGGATTATTAGGTGCTGCCTTACTTGCCCGGAAAGCTGCACCGCATATTCATTTTGTGGATATAGTTCCAGAACTTATGCGTAAGCTGGA
>DATIDX010000259.1:0-6906 GCA_035456025.1 Cellvibrio sp.
CGATTCAAATCCGCCGGGTCAATCGGCAAATAAGGGACTTCCCAGAGCGCATCTTTTTTCTGTACGGCAAAACCTTTTTTGATGGCATCCTGATGCGAACCAGAGAAGGCAGTAAAGACCAACTCACCCGCATAAGGATGACGTGGATGCACCGGCAATTGGGTGCACTCTTCATGCAACTTGCGCACGCGGTCGATATCGGAAAAATCCAAACCGGGATTAACACCTTGCGAATACAAGTTCATCGCCAGGGTCACCAAACATACATTACCGGTGCGCTCACCGTTGCCGAACAAACAACCTTCGACGCGATCAGCACCGGCCATCACCGCCAACTCTGCCGCTGCAACGGCAGTGCCACGGTCATTGTGCGGATGCACGCTGATGATGATGGAATCGCGGCGATTGATATTGCGATGAATCCACTCAATTTGATCCGCGTAGGTATTCGGCGTATTCATTTCCACTGTTGCAGGCAAATTCAAAATCAATTTTTTCTGCGGCGATGGATTCCAGATTTCAACTACTGCATCGCAGACATCTTTTACCAATTCAATTTCGGTGGATGAAAACACTTCCGGTGAATATTGGAAAGTCCAATCTACTTCCGGTGCAGTTGCGGTTAATTCTTTACACCACTTGGTGCCCTGGATCGCGATATTTTTTACACCCGCTTCATCGGTGTTGTACACAATTTTGCGGAACGCTGGTGCAAGTGGATTGTACATATGCAAAATCGCACGCTTGGCACCGCGCAAACTTTCCACGGTTTTTTCGATCAGGTCGTAGCGCGCCTGCACCAACACTTCGATGGTGACATCGTCGGGAATTAAATTTTCTTCGATCAAAATGCGCGTGAAGTTGAAATCAATTTCACTCGCCGACGGAAAACCGATTTCGATTTCTTTAAAACCAATCGCGACCAATTCTTTGAACATGCGCAATTTGGTGGCGACGGACATAGGGTCGATCAGCGCCTGGTTGCCATCGCGCAGGTCGGTGCTCATCCAGATCGGCGGTTTTTCAATGTGCTTGTTGGGCCATTTGCGGTCGGGCAAGGAAACGCCGACAAAACGCTGGTACTTGGTGGATGGATTGGAAAGCATGATCGACTCCGAATGTTATGCCTGGGGGTTTCTGTACCGGCGCGGATAGCGCACGGCTTTTATCAACGTCTGCCTAGTATAAGCAGGTGAGATTGGCAGATGATTGCGAAGCTTGTGTTAATATCACCTTCTCAGCAATATAATTGCCATGTATCGCGTTTTAATGAAATTTTATGACCAATAACAGGTTATTAACGCTATGGAACTCGACCGCTACGACCGCTTGATACTTGAGGCCTTACAGCGCAATGGCCGCATCTCTAACCAGGAACTGGCCGACAGCATCAGCCTCTCGCCCTCCCCTTGCCTGCGCCGGGTGCGCGCATTGGAGGAATCCGGTTTGATCGACGGCTATGTCGCCCTGCTCAATGCGCGCAAACTCGGGCTGACGCTGGTGTCGTTTATCCAGATCAGCATGGACAAACACACACCCGACCGTTTTGATGCCTTTGAAAAAACGGTGGAAGCCTATCCTGAAGTGCTGGAATGCCATTTGATCACCGGGCAATCCGCTGACTATTTATTAAAAGTCATCGTGAAAGATATGGATGCCTACCAACAATTCCTGCTGCAAAAGCTCACCCGCATTGAAGGCGTGAGTGGCGTGCATTCATCGTTTGTATTGAAATCGCCAGTCGATAAAACAGCACTGCCGGTTTAACGCTTCTCTGGGCAAACATTGTTCACTATGCACATATACACTATGATATGTGCATAGTGAACATTTTGCTGTTTTAGGGGGAATCCATGTCAGCACTTGCGCACACCAGTCCAGATCCAGCCGCAGTACTCGCCAAGGCTGTATTAAATGCCGCCGAGCAGCTCGGGTTAAAGCAAGCCGAGTTGGCCGCCGTACTGGGCATCCACCGCACCGCCATTAGTCGGTTGAAACAGATCCCGGTGCTTAACCCCAAATCCAAGCAGGGCGAATTAGCGCTGTTGCTAATCCGCATCGCGCGCGCTCTCTTTGCTTTGACCGGTGGCGATAAAGACTGGATCAAGCATTTTATGCACAGCCCTAACCAGATCACCGGTGGTGTCCCCGCCAAACAAATGGAAAGCATTCAGGGCCTGATGCAAGTGCTCAACGTTGTGGACGCCCTGCGCGGCAAAATTTAATAATGATTTGGGACGCCTGCGAAGGAGCCACGCACTTACAAACCGTTTCCGGTACTGCCTGGCGCTTGGTGGAAAGCCAGGAGCAAATTGCCACCCTGGGTTATGTGGATACCCTGGAAGAGCAGGCGTTACTGGAAGAGTTACTCGACTCGGTAAAACCGCCCTATCCCGCCAACAGCGACAGCTACCACTACCTGCTTAAAACTCCATTTCGCTACCCCCCGTTGCGCTGGGGCTCGCGTTTTGGGCGCATCCATGAACCGGGAATTTTTTACGCCGGCTGCGATACCCAAACAACGCTCGCCGAATCGGCGTTTTACCGGTTTGTGTTTTGGCATTCGATTGATAGCAAACCGATTAAAAACACCATCACCTCGGCGCACACCTTGTTTTGCGTGAACTATCAGAGCCAGCGGGGGATGAAATTACAGGCCGCCCCCTTCGATCAATTCCTGCCGCAACTCACCCATCCACAAGATTATTCCGCCAGCCAACAACTGGGCAGCGATATGCGCGCGGCCAGGGTCGAAGCCTTTGAGTACCAATCGGCGCGCGCCCAGCAGCAGGGTTGTTGCGTCGGCCTGTTTGTCACCGCTGCGCTTGCACAGAAAAAACCAACCAATATGGCCCAATGGTTATGCGAGTTGGGCGCCACTGAAGTTGCCTTCAAACAACTGGGGCAAAAAGAGATTATCCGTTTCCCGCTGGATAATTTTCTGATCGATGGCCGCTTGCCTATGCCGGCGGCCTGAATCACTGAGCCAGCATTAAAGGCTGGCGAATGCCGCCAAAACCCGTATCATAGAAGTAATTGTATTTACTAGACGACTGGTCTACTATGAGCAACAACACCAAAGACAAGCTGATCGATGCCGCTGTGGGGCTGTTTGCCGTCAAAGGCTTTAACAGCACCGGGATCGCCGAAATCCTCAATCAGGTGAAGGTCCCCAAAGGGTCTTTTTATCACTACTTCAAAAGTAAGGATGATTTGGGTTTAGCGGTTATCGACCACTACGGGCACCTACTGCGCGAGGGTTTGGAAACCGCGCTGGCGACACCCCCGGGCTCACCCCTGACACGGTTACGCCGCTATTTCGATGACGTGCTGGCTTACTTTGGCGAACATTTTGGCCGTTGCAATTGCCTGTTGGGCAATCTGGGGCAGGAGCTGGCAGTGCAATCCGACGCTATGCGCGAGGCGATTTACCGGCACTACGAAGGTGTTGAACGCTTGATCGCCGCTTGCCTTGGCGAGGCGCAAGCCGCCGGAGAGCTGTCGCCCGAGGCGGATACAGACCTGTTGGCGCGCCAGTTCTTTGCCGCCTGGGAGGGTTGTCTGATCCGCGCCAAGTTGCAGCAGAGTACCCAACCCTTGGAAGAGTTATTAGAGCTGTATTTTGGCCAGCTATTTAAGCCGTAAAGTTAAGCCCTGAGTTAAGCCTTGAAGGGCTTGATCTGTAACCCGAGCCGCAAGGCTCTTTTTTTAGCATCATCAACTAGACGACCGGTCTATTTTTAACATCACTGAAGGAGTAAACATTATGCAATGGCAACAAACAACTGCTCTGGTCACGGGCGCTAATCGCGGCATTGGCTTGGCCTTGGTGCAGGCCCTGATCGCGCGCAAGGCAAAACGCATTTATCTGGGTGGCCGCGATCCAGTGGCGCTGGAGCAGAGCATCCAGCAATTGGCGACACCCGGCACGGAATTGATCGCTATACCGCTGGATGTCACCTCTGCTGTGGATATCGCCAATGCCAGCCGCGACGTCCCCCAATTGGATCTACTGATCAATAACGCCGGGATTGCCAACAGCTCCGGGTTTATCCAGGAAACCAGCGGTGATATCGCGCAACGGGAAATGGCGACCAATTACTTCGGCCCGGTCAACCTGACCCGCGCCCTGCTGCCGCAGCTACAAAACTCACCCGGGGCGGCGATTATCAATGTCAGCTCGATTGCCGGTATCGCCAATATGCCGCTGCTCGGCCCCTATTCTGCCTCCAAAGCAGCATTGCATTCCTTCACCCAGGGTTTGCGCGCGGAGTTGGCGAAAAGCGGGATTTTTGTCCAGGGTGTCTACCCCGGCCCGGTGGCAACGCGGATGAGCGAGGGCTTTGAATTAACCAAAGCGACGCCCGCCGAAGTTGCCGAAACAGTGCTCAATGGGGTGGTGGAACAGCAGGAAGATATCTTCCCCGATGCCATGTCAGCTAATTGGTACAACACCTTCAAGGCCAATCCGAAGCAACTCGAACAGGAATATGCAGCCTGGTTGGGATAATGCAGATCGGGGAGCAACCTATGCAGGTTGCTCCCCTTTTGCTGGATACATCCGCCTAAATCAGATACATCCACCTAAATCAGATACATCCGCAAATCAAACGCGGGTCACTCGCAGGACACACCGGCAACCTGCGGTAGCAGATGGGTGCTGGTGCCATCCCATACCTGGAAGCCGACTTCTACATAGCCACCCGGATTAATGGTGTTGTTCCAGCTCGCAGCCCACACCTGATAAGGGTTGCTACCGGCGACTGTGCCATTCCAAGACGCGCTCACTTGGGCGTTGCTGACGAAACTCAATTGCGCGCTCCAGTTGCTGACTGGCGCCGTGCTTTGGTTGTAGACCCGCAGCCAACCCTGATAACCGCTGTTCCAACTGTTGATGATGTTGAACTCGCAACGCGTGGCTTTTTCCACTTTGGTGTAGACGAAGGTTTTGCTGGTGCTGCTAGTGGTTTTGCCATCGGATACCGTCAACGTGACCGGGTAACTGCCCGAGGCCGCATACTGGTGGCTTGCGGTCACGCCCGTGCCGGAGCTGCCATCGCCGAAATCCCAAGTGTAAGTAAGTAGATCATTGTCGCTGTCCTGGGAGCAGTTGGCATCCAGCTGTGCACTGGCGGTGCCGCTGAGGGCAAAACAGGCACTGGGCGGATTGTTGGCGGGGGTTGCGGAATTGGCTCGCCATTGCAGGGTTTTTTCGCTGGTGGCTACCCCATCAGTCACGCTCAGGCGGATCAGGTAATCGCCGCCCTGATCGTAGCTGTGGCTGAGCTGTTGCAGGCTGGTACCCGTACTGTTATTGCCATCGCCCCAGTCAATAGTGACGGTGAGGGGGTGGCCATCCGGATCCTTGCTGGCGCTTTGGTCACACAGGGTGATGTACTGGGTGAGCGGGCTGCCATCGCGGATGAAACTGTGTTCCCTGCAACTGGATTCCGCTAACGGCGCGCGGTTGTATTCCGAATTGCTCGCACGCCACTCCAAGGTTTTGGTAGTGACCGTATTAAAATCGCGCACCGACAGGGTGATGGTATAGGTGCCGCCCTTGGCGTAGTTGTGGCTGTAAACCTTGCCGCCGTTGTAGCGCGAGCGGCCGCCGTCGCCCCAATCAATCGAATAGCTCACTGCGTCGTGGCTGGAACTGCCCTCCACCGAGCACTCAGCGATGTAGTTGTTGTAGGCACGGTTGTTGGCGAAGTCGTCAATCACCAGCTGGCGCTCGACACAATTGAGCACGGCGACCGGCGGCTCGCGCGTTTCGGAGGTCCTTAAGTCGATAGTTTTGACCGTGGTGTTGACGCCATCGCTGACCCTCAGGGTCACCGGATAGGTGGTGTATAGCTGGGTATAGTTGTGATAGAAATTACCGGTCGCCGATGCCTCGCTGGAACTGCTGTCCCCCCAACTCAAGTTGTAACTCAGGCTTGCACCTTCCGGATCATAGCTGGTGTCGGCGTAACAATAGGCGTCAAAGCTGACGGTGGATACGTAGTTTACAAAATCATCCACATAGCGTTTGCCGCCACCGCAGATCAGTATCGCCACTGGCGGCATATTTGTCGCCGTACCCACGCGCACACTGATGGGTTTATTGGCCACCATCATTTTTGCAGTGCCGCGCAAAGTGACCGTGTAGGTGCCGGGCGTGGCGTAGCGGTGGCTGGCAAACATGCCGGTGGCAGTGGTGCCGTCGCCGAAATCCCAGGTAAAGCTATCGGCAATCTGGGAATCACGTGCATCCACCACCAGGTTCAAGCCATCCACGGCGGAATTGATCGCCAGACTCGGCGCCGGGTCATTGGCCAGGCAGCTGCTCGCATTAACCCGATATTGCACGGTATTGCCCAGGCGGCCATCAAACACCGTCAAGCTGACCAAGGCGCCGCCCTGCGGCAAATTGGTCGATAGGTAGCTGGTACTCGAAGCTGCGCCCATACCCTGGCCTATATCCCAGGCATAACTCAGGCTATCGCCATCCTGATCCGCCGAGGCGCGCGCTTCGAGCGATGCCAGCAATCCCCCGGTATTAAACGCAAAGATGGCTACCGGCGCGCGGTTGGCACCGGCGGCGCTGGCAGTCACTTCGCGGGTGGTGACCTTGGTGAGCTCGCCATCGCTAATGGTCTGGGTGATGGTGTAAGTGCCCGGCGTTTTGTAACTGTGCCAGACATCATTTCCGATCAAGGAAGTGCCGTCGCCAAAATTGAAAGTCGTCTGCAATTTATCGCCTTCAGCATCGACTACGCCCACATTTTGCACACGCACTGTGTCATTGCTGAGGTCGATTGAGAAATCCCCTTTGGGCGCGGTGTTGGGCGGCGGAATAATCTGGGTGTGGCAGCTGGGCACTCCGGTCGAACCCAGGGGTTTATTGAACACCGCACCGATACT
>DATIDX010000260.1:0-15255 GCA_035456025.1 Cellvibrio sp.
CAGCAGTATTGCAAAGCCATGAGCTAGTATTTTACGGCGAGATTTTTTCCGCCCGATAAAAAATCCCGCACCAGAAATGCTGCGGGATTTTTATCAAATTTTCTCCGGCTTCCCTGAGGCCAATCCCCTCTCCCCCAATAACCCCTGCACCAACTCCCAGAGGGCGCGCGTCGGCAGGCTTAGCCAATTTACATCGTAATGGGCGCGCAAGATGGCGTTGATGCGGTTGTCGATGCTGCACAGGGCGAGTATGGCGTCGTTCTGATTAATTTTGTTTTTGGTGTCGGCAGGTTTGAATGTATGGCGGTAAGCGTCGTAAAAGGCAGTGCGCGATAATTTCAAGTAGCGGATCGCCAGGGCGCGGCTTTTTTCAACGTCGGCCAGCACATCAGTGGTTTTGATATTGCGGATGGCTACAGCGGCGGCATCGTCGAAGGAGCAGAGCATGTCGGCGACATCGTTAAAGGGACTGCTGTGCAGCTCCGTCACCAGGTTGTGACCGGTGCTCTCTTCCTCGAAGTTGGCGAAATAGGCATCGCCGCGCACCACCAGCACGCGCGCTAAATGCAGGTTGCCGTGAATGCGCGTGCGCAGGCCGCCGGTTGCGCAGTTGGCGAGTTCAATAATCAGCTGCGTAATCTGCGTGCGGCTGGCGAGCAGTGCATCAACAATATCCGCCCCGGCTGTTGGCCGGCACTCGGCGAGTATTTGCAGCGCCCGCGCAAGTAGCTCGGTGCTGCGCGCCGCCCATTCACTCGCGTCTTCCGCACGGATTTGTTTGTGGCCGAAGCGCGGGTTGTCGCTGTCCTGCGCGAGAATCCTGTGCATCTCGCCAAGGCGATTACCTAAAATTCGCGCGAAGTTGCACAGCTCGTCGAGCGGTGGTGATTGGCGATCCAGCGAAGAGCTGCCGCCGCTGGTTTGGTCGCGGAAGGCGCGTTCCAGAATATTTTGCGCCCACTGCCAGGCGTCGCCCTGGTTGGTTTCATAGCCCTGCAAAATCATCAGGGTGCGCGAATTTTCCTGTTTATCGACGCGCGTCACTTCACCCAGGATCGGCGGGATGTTGGTGAACTCGTGCGCGCGCAAATAATTGCTGATTTCAATTTCCGGATGCAGCCCATCGATTAATCTGCGCACCGGTTTCAACACCATGGCCTCGCCCACCACCACGGCGCAATTCGCCTGTTTGGTGGCGACCAGGTTGATTTCTTCGTCGGGTTTTTCTTCATATTCCCGCAACAAAGCGGTGGGGACGTAATGGATCTCGCCGTCCTCCACTGGTTCTATTTGATGGTCGCGCAGTTTGCGGATCACTTTGCGGCTGAAGTCGGGCAAGGTGAAGGCATCGGTCAACAAGCCGACGGTGCGTTTCTGGCGCAGGCGCGCAACGGCCAATTGTTGCGACAGGGTGCCCGCCTGGCTATCTGGAACAAACGCGAGCGGTAAAAAATAATATTCGGGTGCGGCGCGCGCATTTAATTCCACTTGGGTGAATAGATAGGGATCTGTAGCATCGCCAAAAGTAGTGGCCTGCAGCAGGCGCACTTCATCGACCGGTTCGCCCGGATGGCACACCCAGGGCCGTTTGGGCAGATAGGCTGGCAGCGACTCCTTTTCCAAAGTGGCGCGCGCGGGCACTTGCAGTAAATCGGTTAGCCCCTGTTTGATAATCAGGGTGGGCAGCTCCGGGCTAGCCTCCAGCGGGGCGACGTACCAGGCCGGCATCCGGGTTTCGTCCGCGAGTAAGAACCAGTAAAAACCGTAGGGCGGCAAGGTCAGCAAATAATTTAATTTGGTGATGGGCGGGAACAGGGTGCCGCCAATCATTTCCACTGGCGCCTTGCCGGCGTAGAGCGATAAATCCAACTCGGCGGCCTGCGCGGCGCGCGACATATTGGCCACGCACAAAATAATTTCTGTTGTGCCGTCGGGCCCGGTGTATTCGCGTGTGTAGGCGAGGATGCGGCGGTTGACCGGGGTGAGAATTTTCAGGCTGCCGCGCCCAAAGGCCTTTTGCTGTTTGCGCACCGCGAGCATGCGCCGCGTCCAATTCAGCAGCGAATGCGTATCGCGCGCCTGGGCTTCTACGTTGATGGTTTGGAAGCCGTAGAGCGGGTCCATAATCGCGGGCAGTGTGAGGCTCGCAGGATCGGCGCGGGAGAAGCCGCCGTTGCGGTCATTCGACCACTGCATGGGGGTGCGCACGCCGTGGCGATCGCCGAGGAAAATATTGTCGCCCATGCCGATTTCATCGCCGTAATAAATAGTGGGTGTGCCGGGCATGGACAGCAGCAAGCTGTTGAGCAGTTCGATGCGGCGCCGGTCGCGCTCCACCAGGGGCGCGAGGCGCCGGCGGATGCCCAAATTGAGGCGCGCGCGTTTGTCGGTGGCATAGTGATTCCACAGATAATCGCGCTCGTGGTCAGTGACCATTTCGAGCGTCAATTCATCGTGGTTGCGCAAAAAAATCGCCCACTGGCAATTGGCGGGAATTTCCGGCATCTGCCGCAAGATATCGATAATCGGAAACCGGTCTTCCTGCGCCAGCGCCATGTACATGCGCGGCATCAACGGAAAATGGAATGCCATATGGCACTCGTCGCCGGTGCCAAAATATTGCTGGATATCTTCGGGCCACAAATTGGCTTCGGCGAGCAGCATGCGGTCGGGATATTCAGCGTCCAGATAAGCGCGGATTTGTTTGAGGACGGCGTGGGTTTCGGGCAAATTTTCGTTGAGCGTGCCCTCGCGTTCAATTAAATAGGGGATGGCATCGAGGCGCAGGCCATCGACACCTATATCAAACCAGAAGCGCATTATGCTCAGCACTTCTTTTAACACTTCCGGATTATCGAAATTCAAATCCGGCTGGTTGCTGTAAAAACGGTGCCAGAAATATTGGCCGGCAACCGGGTCCCAGGTCCAATTGGAATTTTCGGTATCGGAAAAAATAATGCGCGTGCCTTCATATTTTTGGTTGGTGTCCGACCACACATAAAAATTGCGTGCCCTGGAATTTTTTTTGGCGGTGCGCGCTTTTTGAAACCAGGGATGTTGATCCGATGTGTGGTTGATCACCAATTCGGTGATCACCCGCAGGCCGCGCTTGTGCGCCTCGCGGATAAAATGGCGCGCCTCGCTCATGGTGCCGTAAGCAGGATAAATCGCGCGGTACTCGGCAATATCGTAACCGTCATCGCGCATCGGCGAGGGATAAAACGGCAGCAGCCAGATGGCGTTGACGCCGAGGTCGGCAATGTAATCAAGTTTCGCAATTAGCCCGGCGAAATCGCCAATGCCATCATTGTTGGAATCGAAATAGGATTTCACATGCACCTGGTAAATGACGGCATCTTTATACCAGCTGGGATCATCCAAAAACGCATGCTGCTCAACTTTTTTTGCCATGTACCGCTCCGCATTCCTGCTACTGTTTTTTTAGATTAGCGATGGGTATTACTGAATTGTCACGATCTAATTTAATTGCAAATTATAGACCAGCATATTGGCGCTTGGTGCGCTGCAATATTTTGTAGCACGTCAATCCTGCACAGTTGAAGTTTCGATAAATCCCGATGCAAAAGTTACAAGCGCTCGTGTCTGTAACATATTTTTTTTATTAAAAATTGCGTTTATAGATCATAGGTGCTGCAAAAAAGTAGCTTAATAATTATGGGGGTTTAAAAATAATTATCTGCTTTTCGTTTAAATCATCGCTATATGTGTGTTACCGCACCAAGATTTTCCGCTTTATAAATTTCATCAGTGCATTTTTATATTTCTGTGTTTCCTTCCGCAAAATTGGCTTCGATATTGCGTAGTGGTAAGGCAGTAGTGCTTAACCCTATTTGGCTCAATGCAATGCATGGGCGAATTATCAAATCGGTAGAGGAGATCATTTATGCACACTAACCAAACTAAACTGCAGCAGGCGCTCAAGGCCGGATTGTTATCGCTGGTGTTGGGCTTTACCAGCACTCAGGCGCTCGCCATAGGCGTGGATGCCGATGATTTTATTGAAGAGGCATCTGCTAAAGGTGTTGCTGAAATCGAATCGGGAAAATTGGCGCTGGAAAAATCCACGGTGCCGGAAGTGAAAGCCTTTGCGCGCAAAATGATTGAGGACCATGCCTCGGCTAACAGGGATTTACGCGCGCTGGCGACTAAAAAAAATCTGGAAGTGGCCGATGAAGCCGAGCTGCTCGCCAAGGCGAAAAATTATGTGCTGAAGCAGCGCGAGGGCGAGTCTTTTGACGTGGCTTACGTCAACAACCAAATCGATGCCCACAAGAATGCGATTAAATTATTTAAAGATGCCTCCTCATCGACTGATGAAGACGTGCGCCGTTTGGCAGCGACCTCACTGCCTAAGTTGGAGCATCACTTACACCAAGCCGAGGCGCTGGTTGAAGTGATTGCAAAGGCCAATAACGCAATCGAGGTTGAAGACGGCAAAGCTGAAGTTGACGACTAACGCGGAGGTGCGTCATGGCTATTGGCAGCAAAGCGAAATACAGCGAAAAACAAAAACGCAAAGCAGCGCATATCGAACAGAGTTATGAGCAAAAAGGCGTGCCGCGCCACAAGGCAGAGGAAATTGCGTGGGCAACGGTAAATAAGCACTCAGGTGGCGGCGAGCGCTCAGGCTCCGGGAAAAACACCTCGCCCACCGACAAGGCGGCAGCGCGGCGCGATTCTGCCCGGCGCGCATTGAACAGCCGCCGCGCCAATGAAGGCGAGGGCGCGCTCCAGTCACACAGCAAAGAATATTTGCTGGCGCAGGCGCGCAAACACCACATCGCCGGCCGTTCATCCATGAACAAGCCGGAGTTGATCCTGGCGTTGCAGCAGGTCGCCAACACCAGATAGCGGCGCGCTTTAATCGGCGGAACCCAACAACCCGATGTAATTATCGATAACGCAGTAGCAGTAATGAGGGGAGAAGTAGCATGTCGCAACTAGCCATGCAGGTGGATTACGACAACAGGGATTTTTCCGTGCACAGGCGCAAAGCGATTGATCCTTGTATTGATCCTCTCCCGCAGCGAAAGAAAATCCTGTTTGTGACGCCAGAATTCACCGGCCTGATCAAAGCGGGCGGTTTGGGTGATGTGTCGGCGGCGCTGCCCAAAGCCCTGGCGGCGCGCCACGATGTACGCGTGCTTATCCCCGGCTACAAAGCCATTATGAATAGCCGCTATCCGATCACTGTTATCGGTCGTCTCGATGCCTATGCCGGTTTGCCGGCGTGCAAGATCGGCCAGTTGACCATGGATGATGGCAGCATCGTCTACCTGGTAATTTGCCCCGAACTCTACGAGCGCGAGGGTTCGCCCTACGGCGATAGCAGTGGTCGCGATTGGCAGGACAATCACATCCGCTTCGCACGCTTTTCACTGGCGGCGGCGGAACTGGCGCTGGGCAAAGCCCATCTGGGCTGGCGCCCGGAGCTGGTGCACGCCCACGATTGGCCGGCGGCGCTCGCGCCTGCTTACATGGCCTGGCGCGGCCAAACTACGCCCACCGTTTTCACCATCCACAACCTCGCCCATCAAGGGTTATTTAGCCCTGAGTGTGGCGCCGTTATAGGTATGCCGCCTGAGGCTTTTCGTGTGGAAGGGATGGAGTTTTACGGCAAGTTATCCTTTTTAAAGGCGGGGATTTTCTACTCCCACCAACTGACTACCGTCAGCCAGACCTACGCGCGGGAGATTACCCAACCGGCGTTTGGCTGTGGTTTGGAAGGCTTGCTCAAAACCAAATACGACCAGGGGCTGTTGCACGGCATAGTCAATGGTATCGATGAAAGCTGGGAGCCGGGGTCAGATCCGCACCTGGTGGAAGGTTTTACTGCGCCCAGGTGGGAATCCAAGCGCGCCAATACCCGCTATGTCGAGCGCATGTTCAAACTGCCGGAGGGCAATGGGCCGCTGTTTGCAGTGGTGTCGCGTCTGGCGCAGCAAAAAGGCGTCGACCTCACCTTGGATATCGCCAGCACCCTGGTAAAAGCCGGTGGCCGCATGGTCATTATGGGCTGCGGCGAGTCCGAACTGGAGCGGCAAGCGATGCAGCTTGCCAAGCGCCATCCAGACAATGTCGGCGTCCACATAGGCTTTAACGAGGCCGATTCGCGCCGCATTTTTGCCGGCAGCGATTTCCTGTTGATGCCCTCGCGCTTTGAGCCCTGCGGCTTGACCCAGATGTACGCCCAGCGCTTTGGCTCGCTGCCGATTGCCACTTGCACCGGCGGTTTGGCCGACACCATCCAGGACGGCCTGAACGGATTTTTATTCCAGGAGGCAGTGGTGAAAAGCTACCGCGCGGCGGTCGAGCGGGCGCTCAAAGTCTTTGCCCGCCCGGCGCTGATGAATGCCATGCGCTCCTGCGCCATGACCAGCCCGCGCTTCTGGCGCGAGTCCATCCAGCCCTATGCGCACCTCTACCAACGCACTTTGCAGGAGGCGCAGCGGAAGTTGACGCTCTTGCCGCGCGCTGGGAGCCACGCCTGATGAGCGCGCCCACGCAGCGCCACGGCGCCCAGGTAATGGCTGACGGCACCACCCGCTTTGCGCTCTGGGCGCCGGACGCGCGCAGCGTAACGCTGCTGCTGTGGAGCGGCGATACCCTGGCCATGCAGCCGGTCGGTGACGGCTGGTATGAGGCCACCCATGCCTGTGGTAACGGCATGGATTACCGCTTTGTCATCAACGGCGAGGTGCAGGTGCCCGACCCGGCCGCGCGCGCGCAGGTCGACGAGCCCTGGGGCTGGAGCAGGGTAGTGAACCACAGCAGCTATGAGTGGAAAACCACTGGCTGGAGCGGACGCCCCTGGCACGAAACCGTGATCTATGAATTGCATGTCGGCCTGCTGGGCGGCTTTGAGGGGGTGCGCAACCAGTTGGCCGCGCTCGCTGAGCTGGGCGTTACTGCGATCGAATTAATGCCGCTGGCGGAATTCCCCGGCGCGCGCAATTGGGGCTACGACGGTGTGCTGCCGTTTGCACCCGAGGCCTCCTACGGTACGCCGGAGCAACTCAAGGCGCTGGTGGATACCGCCCATGAATTCGGGCTGATGGTGTTTGTCGATGTGGTCTACAACCACTTCGGCCCCGAGGGCAATTACCTCAACCAGTACGCCAAGCGCTTTTTCCGCGAGGATATCCAGACCCCATGGGGCTCGGCGATTGATTTCCGCCGCCAGGAAGTGCGCGACTTTTTCTGCGAAAACGCACTTATGTGGGTGCTCGATTACCGCATCGATGGCCTGCGCTTCGATGCTGTGCACGCCATCAGCGAGAGGGACTTTCTGGTCGAACTGGCCATGCGCGTGCGCGCCGCCCTAGCGCCGGGGCGCCATGTGCACCTGATGCTGGAAAATGAAGCCAACGAGGCGGAGCTATTACAGCAGGGCTTTGACGCCCAGTGGAATGACGACGGCCACAATGTGCTGCACCATCTGCTCACGGGTGAGCAACAGGGTTATTACGCCGGCTTTGCCGACGGCCCCACCGTCAAATTGGCGCGCTTCCTCGGCGAAGGGTTCATCTACCAGGGTGAGCAGGATCGCCAGGGGCGTCAGCGCGGCACGCCCAGCGCCCATTTGCCGCCGACCAGTTTCATCCTGTTTTTACAGAACCACGACCAGGTGGGCAACCGCGCCCTGGGCGAGCGCCTGACCCAATTGGCCGATAGCGATGCGCTCACCGCTGCCACTGGCCTGCTGCTGTTAGCGCCCATGGTGCCGCTGCTGTTTATGGGCGAGGAATGGGGCTCGCAGGTGCCCTTCCTGTATTTCACCGAACACTCGCCCGAGTTGGCCAGGTTGGTGTGCGAGGGGCGGCGCAACGAGTTTGCCGCATTCGATCACTTTCGCGATGCGCAGTTGCGCGAGCAGATTCCCGATCCCAATGCCAGCAGCACCTTCACCGCTTCCCTGCCCGGTTTCGCGACTCCCAGATCGCCGGAGCAACAGGCCCGGCAGGGGTTGTATCGGCAGTTATTGCGCATCCGCACCACCGAAATCGTGCCGCGCTTGCACGGCGCCTATTCCGCTGGCGTCACCATCCTCGCGGAAGGTGCGGTATCGGCCTTCTGGCGCCTGGGCGATGAGCGCTTGCTGCGCATCGACCTGAACCTGGGGGGTGCGCCGGCGGAGCTCAAGGCGCCTTGGGAGCAGGTGCGGATTTTGTACAACCACCGGGTGGACGAGGCCAGCCTCGCCCAAGGTGCGCTGCCCCCGCGCAGTGTTCTAGTCACGCTCGACAAGGGTGTGTAAGGGCGCTGCGGCGCGTGGATGATCTGGATGCAATTGGCCAAGAGAGGATACTGATGACGGATATACGAGTGCCTGACCTGCGCGCCAGTGTGCGCCTGCAATTTCACAAGGGTTTTACCTTCGCCGATGCGCGCGCGCTGGTGCCCTATTTTGCGCGCTTGGGCCTCAGCCATATCTACGCATCCCCCATACTTGCCGCCCGCCCCGGCTCGACCCACGGCTACGATATGGTCGACCCCACCCGCGTCAACCCCGAGCTCGGGGGCGAGCAGGGCTTGCGCGCGCTGGTCGCAACCCTGCGCGAACAGGGGATGGGGCTGCTGGTCGATTTTGTGCCCAACCACATGGCGGTCGGCGGCAATGCCAATCCCTGGTGGCTGGACGTGCTCGAATGGGGCATGCGCAGTCCTTATGCCTACTTCTTTGATATCCAGTGGAACTCGCCCGACCCGCTGTTGAAAGGCCAGTTGCTGCTGCCGTTTTTGCGCGCCGACTACGGCGAAGTGCTCGCCTCGGGCGAGGTGAGCCTGCATTTTGATGCGGACACAGGCGCCTTTTATGCCCAGCATTACGACCATGTATTCCCGCTCTATCCGCCCAGCTACCACGAGCTGCTAAGCCGCGCCGACCACCCGGTACTCCAGGCATTCGCACGCCGGTTTGAGGCGATCGAGCAGAGCCCCAACCACTGGCAGCACGCGCGTGCGTTGCGCACGGAGCTGGCCGAGGTGGTGCGCGCTGACAACCTGGGCGCGCTGGTTGAGCGGCTGCTGGAAGACTTTACCGTCCCGCCGCTGGCGGAGGCGGGCAATGGCGCTGAAGGCACCGCCGCGCGCGCGGCGGAATTGCAGGCGCGCATGTACAAAGATGAAACCTTGCAGCGCTTGCATCAGTTGCTGGAGTGCCAGCACTACCGGCTGGCGAGCTGGCGCACCGCTGTGGACGACATCAATTGGCGGCGCTTCTTTGATATCAACGAACTCGGCGCCCTGAGCATGGAGCGCGCTGAGGTGTTTGCCGCCGTACACAGCAAATTGTTGGAGTTGGTGGGTGAGGGGCTGATCGACGGCCTGCGCATCGATCATATCGACGGCCTGGTTAACCCGCGCGGCTATTGCCGCAAGCTGCGCCGTTCAGTGCGCGTGGCGCTGCGCCGGCGCCCGGCGCCGCTCGATCGGGTGGCCTTCCCGATTTATGTGGAGAAGATCCTCGCCGATGGCGAAGTGCTGCCTACCAACTGGAAAGTTGAGGGCACTACCGGCTACGAATTTATGAACCAGCTGTCGCTGATTCAGCACGATCCGGTCGGCGCCATGTTGCTTTACGATGTCTGGCACAACACCAGCGGTCGGCCGCAGTCGTTCAAGGAGGAGGTACAGGAGGCGCGCCGGCTGGTGCTGTCCAAATCCCTCGCGGGGGATTTCGAGATGGTCGCGCAGAACCTGCTCGCCATAGCGCGCGCCAATATCGCCACCCGCGACCTGACCCTGGGCGCCATCCAGCGTGCGCTGTTTGAACTGATTGTGCATTTCCCGGTGTACCGCACCTATTCCAGCGCCTGCAATCGCTCGGTGCAGGATCAGGCCTTTTTCAGCACCGCCCTGAACGAGGCGCGCACGACCCTGGCGCAGAGTGATTGGCCGATTCTCGGCTACCTCGACCAGTGGCTGGGCGGTGAAGCCTTGCACTCGCTGCCGCCCGGGCCGCTGCGCCGGTTGCGCCAGAAAACCCTGGCGCGGTTCCAACAACTGACCTCGCCGATTGCCGCCAAAGCGGTGGAGGACACCGCCTGCTACCGCTCCGCGGTGCTGCTGTCGCGCAATGATGTGGGTTTCGACCCAGCGCGTTTTAGCGGCTCGGTGGCGCAGTTCCACCAATATTGCGAGGAGCGTGCGGCCTGCTTCCCGCACAACCTGCTGGCCACCGCCACTCACGACCACAAGCGCGGCGAAGATACCCGCGCGCGCATGGCCGTGATCAGCGAGCGCGCCGTCTGGTACGCCGAAAAGGTCGCCCAGTGGCAACAGCGCGCGCGTCCGCTGCGCACTGAATTTGACGAGGGGCAGGCGCCCGCGCCCGGCGACGAACTTATCCTGTTCCAGATTCTGCTCGGCACCTGGCCGCTCGACCTCGATCTGGCCAGCAGCCCCGCAGCGGAGCAGGCGCCAGGGCAGCAGGAGCGCCTCGCCCGCTACCTCGATCGGCTGGTGCAGTGGCAGGAAAAAGCCCTGCGCGAGGCCAAGCTGCGCACCAACTGGAGCACGCCCAATGGCGACTACGAAGCGGCCTGCCGCGAGTACTTGACCCGTCTGCTGCTCGCCGAAGACACCCGCGACCTACGTGAAGATATAGCCGCTGCCGCGCTCTCACTTGCGCCCGCCGGTGCGCTCAACAGTCTCAGCCAGACGCTGCTGCGCCTGACCACACCGGGTGTGCCCGACCTGTACCAGGGCAATGAATTCTGGGATTTCAGCCTGGTCGACCCGGACAACCGCCAGCCGGTGGATTTTGGCGCGCGCGTTGCAGCGTTGGATGACCAACTCACCGAAGTGGATGAAAAGATCAACCAGTGGCACAGCGGTGCCATCAAGCAGCATTTGATCGCCAAGGTATTGGGTTTTCGCGCCACCCAGGCCGATCTCTTCCGCTACGGTGACTATCAACCGCTGGTGGTCGAAGGGGCGCAGGCCGAACGCATACTGGCCTTTGTGCGCCAGCATCTGGGCAAATTTATGCTGGTAGTGGTGCCGCGCCTGGCGCTGCCGCTGCTGGCCGGCAATCCTACTCCCTACGTCTTGCCCGAGCAGTGGGGCGATACCCGCGTCCTGCTCCCGCACGACCTGGCCCAACGTGAGTTCACCAGCGTGTTCTGTACCGCCCGCATCCGGCCGGAACAGGGCGCACTGGCAGTGGCCAGGCTGCTGACCGATTTTCCGGTCAACCTGCTGTACTGCGTCAATACATCCACGGATGTGCCCAACGACTTTTCTATCAACGCTTCACTAGCTTAGGAATTATTGCCATGAATCCGAATGAAAACCGTATCCGCGACCTCGCCTACCAAATCTGGGAATCCGAGGGCCGTCCTCACGGCCATTCCCAGCGCCACTGGGACACCGCCTGCCGTCTCGCCGCTGAAACTGAGGCGGTCGAAAGTTCGCACCAGGTCCAGGCGCAGATCCCCAGAACACGCAAAGCCAGCATCACCAGCCAGGGCGCTGCGGTATCAACCGACCCCCAGGCGGGCGACGCGCAGGACCAGGCCAAGGCGGATAAGCCAGCGCGCAAAAGCCGGGCTAAAACCCCGCAAATGGGCTAGTGCCAGCGCGCCCCGGTACCTCTCACTAATCTCACTCACCGGTAAGTTTTTTGGTTAAGGACATAGTCATATGAATTCCCAAGAAAAAGTGGTGGTGAATGTCGCCACCGAGAGCAGAACGCAATCGCGTGTCACTGAGGGTTACCCCTTCCCGCTGGGCGCCACTTGGGACGGGGTGGGCGTTAACTTTGCGATCTTTTCCGCCCACGCCACCAAGGTCGAGCTATGCCTGTTTGACAGTACCGGCGAGGTGGAGCTGGAGCGCATCGAACTGCCCGAATACACCGATGAAATCTGGCACGGCTATCTGCCCGATGCCCACGCCGGGCAAATTTATGGCTACCGCGTCTACGGCCCCTATGAGCCGGACGCGGGGCATAGGTTTAATCCCAACAAGTTGCTGATCGACCCATACGCCAAGCAGTTGGTGGGGAAATTGAAGTGGTCGGAACACCTGTTTGGCTACACCATCGGCTCACCTGACCGCGACCTGAGCTTCGATGAGCGCGACAGCGCACCCTTTGTGCCCAAGGCCAAGGTGGTCGATCCGGCGTTTACCTGGGGCAACCATCGCTCGTTCCGCGCCCCGGCCGATAAAACCGTTATCTACGAAGCCCACGTGCGCGGCCTGAGCATGCTGCACCCGGCGGTACCGCAGGAATTGCGCGGCACCTTTGCCGGGGTCGGCCACCCGGAAGTGCTGAAGCACATTCACTCGCTCGGGGTCACCAGTGTCGAGTTGCTGCCGGTACACGCCTTTGTGGATGATAACCATCTGCTCGAACGCGGCCTGAAAAACTACTGGGGCTACAACACCCTGGCGTTTTTTGCGCCGCACACACCCTACGCCGCCCACGGCCACCTCAACGAATTCAAGGAGATGGCCGCGCGCCTGCACAATGCCGGGCTCGAACTGATTTTGGATGTGGTTTACAACCACACCGCCGAAGGCAGTGAACTGGGCCCAACCCTGTCGATGCGCGGCATCGATAACGCCACCTACTACCGGCTTATCGAGGGCAACAAACGCTATTACGTCAACGATTCCGGCACCGGCAATACCCTCGATATGAGCCATCCCTGCGTGTTGCGGTTGGTAACCGACTCGCTGCGCTACTGGACGGTAGAGATGGGGGTGGACGGCTTCCGGTTTGACTTGGGCACCATACTCGCGCGCGAAAAAGAGGGCTTTAACGAGCGCCACGGGTTCAACCTCGCCTGCCGCCAGGACCCGCTGCTCAGCCAGTTGAAGCTCATCGCCGAACCCTGGGACTGCGGTCCGGGCGGCTATCAGGTGGGCGCGTTCCCACCCGGTTGGAGCGAGTGGAACGACCGCTTCCGCAACACCGTGCGCGCCTTCTGGCGCGGTGAAAAAGGCAAGCTGCCGGAGCTTGCCAGCCGCCTCACCGCCTCCGGCGACATGTTCAATCGCCGCGGCCGCCGCCCTTCGTCCTCGGTCAATTTTGTCACCGCCCACGACGGCTTCACCTTGCACGATCTGGTCAGCTACAACGACAAACACAATGAGGCCAACGGCGATAACAACAGCGACGGCACCAATGACAATTTGTCGTGCAACTACGGCATTGAAGGGCCGACCGACGACAAGCACGTCCTCGCGGTCCGCCAGCGCCAGATGCGCAACATGATGGCCATGCTGATGTTTGCGCAGGGCACGCCCATGCTGCTGGCCGGTGACGAATTTGCCCACACCCAGGGCGGCAACAACAACGTCTACTGCCAGGACAATGAACTCAGCTGGCTCAATTGGGATCTGAAAGATCAAGGCAAGCAAATGCTGGAGTTCACCCGGCGCGTTATCAACCTGCGCCAAACCTACCCGATGTTGCGGCGCGGGCGGTTTTTGGTGGGCGAGTACAACGATGAACTGGGCGTGAAGGACGTTACCTGGCTGTCGCCCAGCGGCAATGAAATGCAGGATGACGACTGGGGCGATGAAAATCGCGCTTGCCTCGGCATGTTACTCGATGGCCGTGCCCAGCCAACCGGTATCCATCGCAGTGGCGCCGACGTGACCTTGCTGCTCATCTTCAACGCGCACCCGGATCCGGTGAATTTTGTATTGCCCGAGGTCTATCAAGGCAAGGACTGGATTTGTTTGATCGACACCTTTAAACCCGAGGCACAAGACACGCATCACTATGAGTTTGGCCACAGTTTTGTGGTGACCAACCATTCGCTGTTGCTGTTCAAATTGCGCAAATAGGCCATTACGTAACAAATAGGCCATTACGTAAATAGCGACTAGGCCAAACCGCTCAACCACGAGGTAAATGCTATGAATACCAACCGACTGTTACGCTACGCTATCACTCCGCCTGAACCCGCACCGGTTGACCCATCCCCGGCCAACCCGGTGCAGCCTGAAATACAACCGCCGGCGCCGGTGCATCCCGAGCGCCCCATCCAGCCGACCGATCCGGTGGAGCCCACTACCCCACAAGCCTTTGGCTAGGCTTTGCGGTTAAGCAAAAAAAATCCCCGCCGGTGTGCGCCGGCGGGGATTTTTTTCGTGCATTAACCTTGGCGGTCTAGCGCGTTAAGGGCACTTCACATCTTTACCCGCGCCTTTCACCACACTCACCTTGGCGAAGGTGATATCCAGGGTACCGGTGGTGATCAGGGAGAAGGGCTGCAATACCTGCGTCCAGTACTCGCTCGGCGGTTGGTCAATGCCGAAGTTGGCGCCCGAGTTGGGGTAGCAACTGAACGGCACTGTCACTGTCTGCCAGCCCTGTCCGGCAAAGCCGGCCAGTTTCTTGGTCAGCTCGATATCCGCGGCGCAGTAGGAACCGCAGCCCAAACGCAGGTAGGTGGCGGCGGTGGGCGCTGCATCGACTTTGATATCAAACACCAGCGCTGAATCGCTTTTCAGGTAGTTGGTGAAATCCTGGCGATTGCCAACCGAGAGCGCGACCTGGCCGCTGCCAGCGCCATTCCACTGCACGCGCCGCGCATCTTCCTGCACCTCGCGGTCGACCGCTTCAATGCTTAGCGATGAGGCTTTCACCACTTTGCTGTTCATTGCCACCGCATCATTCTGGAAGCCGATGATTTCCAACTGCCAGGGGTCGATCGGACGACGGTTGAAGACTTCCATTACATCCAGGGCTTCAGCTGCCTTTGGACCTTCTTCGGAAAGGTCGTCGCCCAGGGTGTTTTTATCGGCGTAGCTTAGGCCGTAACCGTAGGCGAAGAGTGGATCATAGTTTTTATCGCCCAGGTTAAGCGGGGTTTGGTCGGGCATTTTCGGCCAGGAAAAACTCAGGCGGCCCTTCACGTCAAAGTTGATCTCACCAGCGGCATTTTTGAAGATCACATCGGCCACACCGCCACCTTCGGTACCTGGTTGCCAAATGGCAACGAAGGCGTCAGAGGCATTGATTTCGCGGTTCACCCAGAGTGGGCGGCCGGTGATAAACAGGGACACCACCGGAATGCCCTGGCTGCGCAGTTTTTTCAGCAATTCCCAGTCAGTCGGGTTGCGCGCCTGGTAGGCCAGCATGCCGGCGTCGCCCTGCATTTCGGCGTAGGGGTTTTCACCGAAGACCACAATCGCCACGTCCGGCTTCTCTTTGAAGGAGCCGTCGACACTCAGGGTTGCCTTGCCGCCCGAAGCGCTTACCACTTCATTGAT
>DATIDX010000261.1:0-6271 GCA_035456025.1 Cellvibrio sp.
ATCGCTTACATGGCGCCGGAGCGCTTGCTCGGCGCACCACTCGCGCCGCAAATTGATATTTACGCACTCGGTGTAATTTTTTACGAGCTATTAACTGGCCAGCGACCCTTCGCTGAATTAAATGGCTTAGGGCTCGCAGCGGCTTTGGTGCAATCCTCATCGGATCAATGGCATTACGCGCAGGAACTATCGCCCCAACTAATCCACATCATTCGCCGCATGACGGCCAAGCAAGTGGCGCAGCGCCTATCGTCAATGGCTGATGTGTTGCTGCAACTGGATGCACTTGAAAATGACGCTAATCCTGAAAACAGCGCGTTTGCTGAGATTAAATTAGCACCGCCTGAAGCTGTGCCTGTTCCCGCATCAAAAACAAAATCACCCAAACAACTGCGCCATCAGCATCTAAAAAATGCGGTGTTATTTTCCGTTGTCGTAATTGGCTGCGTTGTATTCGGCGGATGGTTAACCCGCAATTACTTATGGCGCTTTGAAGAAGTTATACCGCGTTATTCTGAATCGCAGGAAATGAAATTGGGAATGGATGCGCTAGAGCAATGGGATAGGCCCGGCAGTTTGGATTCGGCGATAAAACATTTTAATAATCTTGCGGAACAAAACCCGGAAAATGCGGCGGCAATTGCGGGGTTATCGATTGCGTATAGTTTGAAGTATCAGGGTGATCAACAGGATGAAATTTATAACAAAAAATCTATAGCAAGCGCACAGCAAGCAATTAAACTTGCACCTCGCCTAGTACTTGCCCAAACCGCTCAAGGGCGCGCTTTGCTGGAGCAGGGTAGCTATGATAAAGCATTACAGTATTTTGAAGCCTCACTTAAGCTGGATTCGCTTAACAAATTTGCATGGTACGGAAAGATTGAAGTTTTAGTAGCTCTTAAGCAATACGATAAGGCTGTTGAAATGGCAAAAAATGGAACTGAAAAATTTCCTAAAACTCGAACTTTTTATGATCGCATTGGTTCTGTCTACGCATCCCAAGGAAAATATCAAGAAGCAGAGGTTGCTTTTCGTAAAAGTATTAGTATTCAGCCAGACTCAATTTACCCATACGCTAATCTTGGTTTGGTGTTACTTAATCAGGGGCGCCAAGAAGATTCCATTCATATATTGCAACAAGGGTTGCAGATAAGGCCTAGTGCTTGGCTGTATACGAATCTAGGGAATGCCTTTTTCTATAATGGCGACTATCTTCGTTCGGTTGAAGCATTTGAAGATGCCTTGCGGCCAGAGCTTGGAAATACAGATGATTATCTGGCATGGGCTAATTTAGCGGATGCACTATTATGGTTACCAGGCCGAAAAAAAGACGCTAGAAAAAATTACGAAAGGGCTTGTGCTTTATTGGATGAAATACTCACGCGGCATCCTAATGATCTAAGGTATATATCAAGATTGGCATTGTATAAAGCCCGATTGCAGCTTTCAGATGAAAGTAGAGTTCTACTGGAGCGATTGCGGAGCCATGATTCAGAAAATCCACAAATTCATTACAGGATTGCTTTGGCATACGAATTAATAGGAGAGCGAAAACTAGCACTGAGAGAAATCGCAATAGCAAAAAATCTTGGTTATCCTTTGAATCTAATTGAAGGTGAGCCTGATTTCGAATTTTTGCGTCGTGACCCAGCATATGACCTTTATTGATTTGTCTACATTCTATCTCTTCGCTGTAAAATTAGTTATTTACACTTATTGCTAACAAGTTTACCTATAAAAATGGTCTGTGCTGTATCTAACCTTGGTTGCATATAGCGCGCATTATTGAATGGCTACGATTGGAAGATTACAGCGCTGATTTTTCTACCAAAAATTTTTATTAAATAAATACTAAGGAGATAGCTATGAGTGAAGATTACACGCACAAGATGATAGTGTTTTCGGAAGAGGATTTTACCGGAGATGCTTTAGTTTTAATGAATGTCAGTATTCCTCATGTTAATAACTATGAGTTTGATTTATCAAAATTTGAATATATGCCAAAAGGACAGACCGATATAAGGAGTTTTTCTGGTAGGCCAAAGTCGTTAATAACAGACAAGGGGCACTGGATGTTAACGAACAACTCTACCTACTATTTGAGCTCTCATCCAGGGGATTTGTCGAGTAATTTGTCCGCAAAAAAAGAATGTTATCCGCTTAAAAAAATATTAGCATCATGGAGTTTTTCTGATTCTACCTCTGGATCATTAGGTGCAGAAAAAATAAATTATGAAGAAGTGAAAAGTCAAATTTATGAGCGAGATAAGCCATATGAAATTACATTTTTTCCATTAAAAAATGCTTTTATTATTTCTCCAGCGCCTCCTTTTATAAAAGATAATTTGAAAATCGATTTTCGATGGATTTTTTTAGACAAGGATGCTTTTGTGGTTAATTGGGACGATGAGGGGGCCGGCGTAAAAACAGCATGTTTACAGTTTATACCTCACAAAACGTCGGCTCGTAATACGCCAGTTGTCCAAGTTAAAAGGGATGGAGTCTGGGGGGCAGCCGAAATTGAACCGAATTACCCAAATCAAATTACGATACGCAAAGGTGATGAATTGCAGTTAAATATGGTTACTGATGGTGCAGGGTGGGCTTTTAATTTTATATGTACAATAAATAAAGAAAGGAAAGTAGTCGATCCTGAAGGCCAAATGGGTGATGGAACAGGAAAAAATTCCTAAAATTGATTTGTGGTGTAACTTTTGAGCTGAGTCATTTAAAAGGCGACGCTTTATACTGCTGGATCTTGAGGTTATTCTAATGGCATCTAATTTGATGCTGTAAATTATAAACCCGCTGCTAACAAAGCAGCGGGTTTTTTTGCAACAAATAATTACTTACATGCCGCAAGCATATCCCGTGCTAGTGTACATCCATTTCCATTTGAGACCGGTTGTGACAAAGTATTCGTTGAATTGTTGACAGTAAGGCCATAAGTGCAGCCCTTCCCCTGGCCCGCACCATATGGGTTGCCCGAGCTATTGAACGTACAGGTTTTACCCGCAATTTTAAACACGATTTTATTTACCCCCGGATTGAATTCAATACCGCTGGTGGAAATAATCGGCGGACGATTAACAGGTATAGTCAGATTAGTTATGGAAGTAATGCCCACTACATCCGCAAAGCTTGAACCTGAAGTTGCCAGCAGTAAACCCAATGCAAATATCTTTTTCATACAAAATTCCTCTTTGGTTTGTTTACGTTAGCGCTACTTTTTTTGCGCTTGTTAATTGCTCGAAAATCAATTTTCAAAATGCAGATCTGCTAAAAAAATAGATGATCTTCATAGTGTCGATTGGGGTATTGCAACAGCTATGCCATGCGAGGAATCTATGATTTCGAGCTGTTCTGTAAGTGAATGCCCCGCTCTTTACATGTAATTGTTTTTGATTTTCCCCAATCAGCACGGTTTACGTGTAAATAGATCGGTAATTTCCTTCCCCCAATGCACTAATAATTATTGTTTTACTCGTTTCTTCTCCTTTTCTTGCGTTTATGCCTAAAGCGGCGCCATTGAATCATTAAATTTATTGAATTTTATTTGGCACGTTCATTGCGATAAGCCTAATGGCAGAGTTAATCATTTTATATCGAATAGGCTTTGTTGGTTTTTACTTAATTTTCAATTTAATTTAATTCTCTATTAGAGGAGAAATCAAAATGAGTTACGGATGCCTGGTAAGTGTTGTTAATTTGGCTAAATATGATGTGCAAATTTCTGTATCCCTTGTTGATGATAATAATTGGGAGAAATCACTTAGTCCTCGTCAGCTTAATGGGGCTACTGTGGAAGGAAATTCCTCAAAGGAAGTTCATGTTGAAGTTGTTAATGGGCAAGCAAGTGCAAAGTTTAACGTTACATTCACGATTCCAAATGTAGGTACTGTTGAGACAACAGTCGATGCATTGGATGTTATTAATGGTGGGAAGCGGCAGGGCTATCTGTGCGCTGGTGGTACGGCCGTCGATAAGTATTGGGTAATTGAAGCGCAATACGATAAACAAAGTTGGGACAACAACGGATACGGCTGGCGTCATTTATCGGTAATTATTTTACCTAAAGTAGATCCACGAAATTGGATGGCTCGTCTTCCCGATGATTACACTATTAACCAGCTTACGGTGCCAGGTTCGCATGATACAGGTACGGCTGCGATAACAGGTCGGGCAGATAATTCTGTGGCGAGAGCAAGAATATGTCAGGGTTTAAGTATTTCACAGCAACTCAACATCGGCATTCGCTTCCTTGATATTCGTGTAAACAAAAGCCGTAATTTTGAAATCATGCATGAAGGTACACCCACTGCCACATGGTTTTGGGATGATTGTTTAATCCCGGTAATGACTTTTCTTAACGAAAATCCCAATGAGACGGTTTTACTGTGTGTTAAGGATGAGCATGGTTCAACGAATGAATTTCATGACGATATTTTACAAATGCTTGCTGCTGCACCGTACCAGTATATTAAATCCCGAGTATGTACCAGCCATGTTCCACCAAAGCTTGGTGATCTGCGCGGTAAGCTTGTGCTTTTGCGACGTTACTGGATTGATCCTGATCATAACAAACATAAAGTGGATGACGCTGATTCTGGATTTGGATTGACAGATTTCAAAGATGCAAATGGGGGATTGTACGCATGGCCTGACAACTCAGATACGTTTGCCGAAGTGGGTGATGGAAATGTGGTTTTACAGCAACCTGGTAACACGCCTTGCGTCATTCAGGATTGGTACAATCTGGGAACCAGGATGCAAGCTTCAAAAGTGGGTTTAATCATAAAGTATTTGGATGCTGCAAAAAATTCGTTACCTCATGCCTGGTTTATAAATTTTGCAAGTTGTACAGCCTTAGGTCATGTCTGGGATGACCCAAGAAGCTTTGCTGTCGGGGAGGACGGAATTAATGCTGCACTTATTACTTATCTGGTTACTCGTGGTATAGGTCGCTATGGAATTGTTCCAATGGACTTTGTCGGTAATGCCCCAGAAGAAGTACTTATTAATCTTTTAATAAATAGTAACCCTTTGCAGTAATCACATATCAACTCCAGGGATGGAGTTCTATGTTTAAGATTCGATTCCTTTTCCTCTTAGATTCCTTCGCAACGCCTCCGCCGGGGTTTTCAGCAACGATGCACATACTTCAATATTTTTGTTAGCCGCCTTCCACGCTTGCTGTATCTCTTCCTCGGGAATTTTTTCCGCACGACGAATTTTTGAATTTGCCTCCATCAACTTATACATGGACGGCCTCGATATCCCCAGCGCCTGCGCCGCACTTTGGATATTCCATTCATTCTCTTCCAGTGCTGTTAAAACATCCTCTTCACTTAATTCATTTAATTTTTTGCGCGTTTGTTTTTCGACAGATGACGGAACTGAGGGTGAGTAGGCGTTGGCGGGTTCCGCGCTGTAGGTAATGCGTTGCGGTGGTGTATCGATAAGAGAGGCAAACGAGGGCGGTTCGTTTGCGGCTATGCCGAGTAATACGCGTTTTAAAAAATGGCGTAACTGGCGGACATTGCCGGGCCAATCGTAAGTGGCGAATTGCGTGAGCAGTGTGAAAGACAAATTTTTATCGGCAATATTGGCCAGCGAGGGGGATTGCATTAAATGAATTATCAATACACCCAGGTCTTCGCGCCGGTTGCGCAGCGGTGGCAAGTTAATCACGAAGCTTTCCAGGCGACGCAGCAGCGCCGGATTGAAGTCTCCACCATATAAATCCTGATCGGTGGCGGCGATGATGCGTGCGGTTGTTGTTAAATCTTTGGTGGCGCCCAAGGGGCGATAGTCGCCGGTTTCGAGAACTCGCAATAACATGGGTTGCACATTCGCGGGCGCATTGCCGATTTCATCCAGAAATAATGTTGCATCTTCCGCTTCCTGAAAAAAACCATTGCGTGCGGTTTGTGCGCCTGTGTAGGCGCCTTTGACTGCGCCGAATAAATCTACCGCGGCAAGGTCTTCATTGAGCGCGGCCATATTGACGCTGACCAGCGGTTTTTGTTTGCGCAGGCTGCGCGAGTGAATCGCCTGGGCCGCGACTTCCTTTCCGGTTCCGGTTTTACCCAGCAGTAATACGCCGTGCTCGGTGGGGGCGATTTGCTGAATTTGGTCGCGCACTTTTTGGATGCTGCTGCTGACTCCAATCAAACCGTCAATCCCATTGTCTTTTGGCAATGCGGTTAACCAATGCAGGCATAAAAGCACTGCGCGGCCTAAACCGAGAATGGCGCCATTGCTAATCTGA
>DATIDX010000262.1:0-5479 GCA_035456025.1 Cellvibrio sp.
GTAAATACCGGGGGATGCTCCACCAACCACAGCTGGTCGGTCGTTTCGGGGGCGCGCTGGTTGGTAAAGTCAGTCATCGCCTGCCAACTGCTTAGATAATCCTGCTGGCCGAGGTTAATCACTTCCAAAACGCGGGCTGATGACAACTTACATCACCATCTTGATATTGCGATTAACGCGCAAGTCTTCGTGAATCGCCGTCAGCTGCTCAACGCCGGTAGCGGTAATCCACACCGTCAGCGAGTTATAGCGGCCTTTACTGCTCTCTTTGATGGTAATGCGCGCCTGGTCAAAACCCGGCGCATGGCGCTCCATAATCTCCACCACATAGGTATGCAACTCAGGGCCGGCCTCGCCCAACACCTTGATCGGGTAGTTTTCGCAGGGGAATTCAATTTTTGGGGGTTCTTGCTGGGACATGAATCTATAACCTCTGAAGGGACGGCAATTATACGTGCCCAACCAGAGGACTTAAACCAGCGTGATCGGAAACGACTAGCCTTTTGAGGTTTTAGATTGTGGTGAGGGGAGCCCCTCACCACGAACACCTAATTACTTATTGCTAATTAATAAGCATCAGGTTTACTAATAATGACCTTACTACCTGAAACCGGATCAACAGCATAAAGGACTTCTGGAAAGCCTCTTACCGCATACAGGACGCCATGTAGCTCATCAAAGGCTAAGCCATCCAGCAAAACACCAGATCCCAGTAACTCTTTTTTCTCATTCGTCGTCAGGTTGACTGCGGTTAAACCCTCAAAAAAAGTATAAAAATACAGAGAATTGGTGGAAGAATTAAATGCCAAGCCTTCAACTTCTCCCATGGCAAAAGTGTCAGAGTTGGATCCATCGAACACGAGGCTATTCGTTACAGGCTCACCAGAGAGATCCAGCTCAAAGAAATAAACCCGATTCGAGTGCGGTGCGATAAACAGGCGGTTAGCCTCATCAAACCGTTTGTTAGCCAAAAACAAAGGTGCATCAATACCGTAATCCATCGTTGATCCGTCAGCGACAACCCTACGGTTACCCGTAATAAGGTCAACAGCCACAATGGAGCTGGTATGGTTATCTGCGACAAAGAGTGTCTCGTGATTGCCCAAAGCAAGCCCCACTGGCAATTCCAGAGCTGGCCCCGCACCGCGTGTAGCATCAGACACTAGATAGCGACTACCTGAGACGGTATCTATACCAATGATTTGTCCTGCGTCATTGGCGTCCAACGAAGACATGTAGATACGGTTAAGGTACCCGTCAAAAATGATATGGCCGGGCGACCGGGTGCTTACGCCTTGATCAGCATTGCTAAAGTCGGAAACAGTATGACTACGATCTCCGCTCTCAAGACTAATCGAAAGCAGCTTCATGTCAGTGTCGTCATAGGTGAGCATCCACAACTTATTGAGCGCTGGGTCGACATTAATACCCGCAATCTTGTCCCAGCTCTGCCCAACTCCCACTGAAACATTGGTAGAGGTTTGCAACTGCGAACGGGCAATACCTTTACGCCCCTCCACATCGGTTGCCGTGACAACAATGGATATGTCCGCTACACCGGTCGGGAGCGCGAGATTGTCCAAGCGCCAGCTGCCATCGGATTGCACCTGTGCCGCAACAGATCCATTACCGGCGTCAACCGACAAAGACGCAATCGTGCTGAATGGGCTGGAAACCTTACCGAAAAGCGAGATAGCTCCTTCCGTGTAAATACCTTTTGCTGGTGGAAAATGAAGCTGGACTTCGGGAGTGTCGCGAGGGCGAACAATCACTTGAACCCTGTCCGTTGCCGTCTTGCCATCGTTATCTTCGACGCGCAGTTCAAATTCCAACGCAGTCTCTTCTTTAACAATTGGTGTGTCGAAGGTGGACTCCATGGTCGCAGGGTTATTCAATACTACTGCTGCACCGGAGGTCTGGCTCCATTGGAACTTAACGATGGTTCCATCGGCGTCACTGGAATAAGCGTTCCTTAAGGTAACCGTATCGCCACTAAGCACAACGATGTCATCGCCCGCTTTGGCAACCGGCGCTTGATTGACGCGATTCACTAAAATCGTGATGGTATCTTCAGCACTTAAACCGCCCGCATTGGTAAGCGTGAGCTTGAAGACGATTTTTACAACGCTCGCCCCGTTGGTAGGCGGCGCAATGAAATAGATTTTGCCGTCATTGAAACCGCTGGACATCAGTGCAATATCCGGCCCCTCAATTTTGGTCCACACCAGCTTCACGATTGCCTCTTTGTTGTCCGAGCTGCCGCTTATCTCCAGCCCTTTAGCGTTAAGGCTTGCCGATGTACCGTTAGCCACCAGCACCTTGGGATCAAGGTCAACACGCCCATACATGTTGACCACCAGATCATCGCCCGCGTTAGCCGTTGGTTTATTAATCATTTGAGCGGGAGGGTCACCCTTATCCCCATCGCTTCCACCGCCGCCGCCACCGCAGGCCGACAACACCGACACGCATAGCCAGATAGCCAACATCCTGCTAATCATCGCGAACTTGCTCCCTTTAACCAGATCCATCGATACATACCTCATTAAATTTCGTTTATTCATGGCCCTAAAAATGGCGCGCAATATTACCCGTTAGTGAGTTCAATCGTTAATAACTTTTGTTCACATCGGGCCAACTCCCCATTCACCTGCCCCCTATCCTTAACTGGTTGTATCCGCTATTCTCGCCCCTTCTCCAACCACCCAAATAATAATTTTCACGACACAGACTCAATGGCGAAAGCCAGGCTCCAGGTAAGGAAATAGCCTTTGTTACTCGATACCCGCCAAACTCTCGAAACCCCGGAAGGCGCCCTGCTCCCCTTAACACCCGCCGGTTTTGGTGTCCGCACCCTGGCGCAACTACTCGATATCCTGATCCGTTACGGCATAGTCACCGTGATCTTTATTGTCCTGTCCCTGCTCGGGCGCATGGGCACCGGCCTCGCGCTAATACTCATGTTTTTGCTCGAATGGTTTTATCCCGTGTTCTTTGAAGTAACTCGCCAGGGCCGTACTCCCGGTAAAAAATGGATGGGCATTCGCGTGGTCAATGACGATGGCACCCCTATTACCTTTGGGCCCTCCCTGTTGCGCAACCTCCTGCGGTTCGTGGATTTCCTGCCGATGCTCTACCTCACCGGCATTATCGCCAGCCTGTGCAATCGCCAGTTCAAACGCCTGGGCGATTTGGCGGCGGGCAGCATGGTGATATATGAGGCGCCGCCTGTGCATGAGCCGAGTTTCGAAATACGTGGGCAACTGGCCGTGCCCGCCGATTTCTCGACCGACGAGCAACGCGCCCTGCTCGCATTTGCCGAGCGCAGTAAATACTTGTCAGCCGAGCGCCAACGCGAGCTGGCCAATATCCTCCAACCACTGCTTGCCAGCAAAGATCCGGTGATCGCCATCAAACAAATGGCTAACACCATGGTCGGCAAACACTAGGAGCCGCGCGATGAAACAGGGGCAATTTGAGCAACTCTACCAACCGCTCTGGCAAGTTATCGAACTGCAGATCATCGAGTTGGAACAGCCCGATGGAAAACTAAAAGGCACGGAACTGGCGAGTTTTGCCAGCCGCTATCGCCGCCTATGCCACTTCCATGCGCTCGCCAAAGATCGCCACTACTCCAGCCATTTAGTCGATAAACTTGGCGACCTGGTCGTGCGCGGCCACCAGCAGTTGTATCGCCGCAAGCAACCGTTTTTTCATCAATTTATTCGCTTTATTGTGGCGGGATTTCCACGTCTGGTGCGCGAGCATCAAGCCTACATCTGGTGGGCGACGGCGCTGTTGTATGTGCCCGGCGTGCTGATGTTTTTAGCAATACTCTGGCAGCCGGATCTGGTTTACACCATCACTGCCCCCGAGCAAGTCAGCCAGTTTGAAGCCATGTACGATCCGCAAAACCGCACCCTCGGCAGCGCGCGCGATTCTGAAACCAACGTGCAAATGTTTGGTTTTTATATCAGCAATAACATCAGCGTTTCTTTCCGCACGTTTGCGTCGGGAATTTTATTCGGTGTTGGCTCGATTTTTTTTCTTGTGTTCAACGGTCTGCTGATGGGTGCCGTCGCCGGCCATCTGACCAACGCAGAATTTACCCAGACCTTTTTCAGCTTCGTAGTCGGCCACGGCAGTTTTGAATTGACGGCTATCGCGATTTCCGGCGCGGCCGGCTTGCAACTCGGCTACAGTTTGCTCGCGCCCGGCAACCTCACGCGCAAGGCAGCGCTAATGCGAGCCGGAAAAGTCGCGATCCAATTAGTCTATGGTGTCATCATCATGTTGGTTATCGCTGCGTTCATCGAAGCTTTCTGGTCATCTAACAATATCCTTATGCCCTGGCAAAAATATCTGGTGGGCGGATTTTTGTGGGCGCTGGTGATTAGCTATTTCGTATTCAGCGGGCGCGGCCTTCGCGGCGAGGTCTCAAGCAGTGTGACCAGCGAAAAAAGCGGGAGCCAGTTGGGATGAACCTGGATCAAGTCACGCTGGAAATTCGCCCGCGCAGCGCTTGGGAAGCTGTCGACCTCGGCTTGTTGATGGCAAAACGCTGGTGGCTGCCGATGACAAAAATCTGGCTGCTGATAAGCGCGCCGGTATTTGCGCTGACACTGCTCATTCCCGACAGCTGGTTCTGGGTTAGCGCGCTGCTGATGTGGTGGCTTAAACCGGTGTTTGAACGGCCGCTGCTGCACATCCTCAGCCACGCCGTGTTCAATGAATTGCCCGATACACGCAGCACTTACAAATTATTTCCCTCACTCGCAACCGAGCAATTATTTGCCAGCCTGACCTGGCGACGCTTTAGCCCCACGCGTGCAATGGACTTATCCGTACTGCAATTAGAAGGTCTGGCTGGAGCGCGTCGCCAGGAGCGACTGAGCGTATTGCACCGCGAAGATTCATCGCCAACGGGTTGGATCAGTTTTATCGGTCTTGCGCTGGAAATATTATTGTGGGGCGGCATGCTCAGTTTTATTTGGGCGCTGCTGCCACAAGAACTGGATGTCGATTGGGCGGGGCTTTTTTTCAATCAGGAATCCGCCGAATTACACAGCCTGCAATTGCTGCTCTGGTATTGCGCCATTAGCCTCACTGCACCTTTTTATATCGCCTGTGGCTTTGCGCTTTATTTAAATCGCCGCATTAAATTGGAAGCCTGGGATATCGACATAGCATTTCGCCGCATCGCTAACAAACGCCAACAGCACACGGCAATCACATCATGGTTATTCGCACTGGGATTTAGCCTCACCATTTTTGTAGTAGATGCACAGCGTGTCACCTATGCGGATGAACAACTACCTAGCATGGCGACGCCCGCAGAAAAACCCATAGAACCGCTCACGGAAGCACCCACAGAAACAAGCCCGGCTGACGATTACAGCGGCGAAGCTGTCATTGATAAACCGGTCGGCGACTTCACCGTGATTGATCGCACCCAAGCGCAGAATTCAATTAAAGAGGT
>DATIDX010000263.1:0-7306 GCA_035456025.1 Cellvibrio sp.
ATCTGGTCAACGGCCAGGTTATTGACCGTCATTTCCCGCTGGGAATTGGTCATGCGCGCAGTGGCATGCATGATCCCACCGCCGATAAGCCCGAGGATCAGCATCCCGATCAGTGATTCGATCAATATGCCGCCTCGCTGGCGCAAACTTGAACGTGGAGCTCTAGCGGTCTTAGTAGATACGGCGCGTGTCGTCATCGGCATGTGCCCCTCCGATAGAAACAGTAAATTCCAGAGTGGTGCCGCAGCTATTACAGTTGGCGGCAGTGGAAGTAAGCAGACCTTTATTAGTGAAACAGCTACAGGTCCAGGGAGTCGCAGTTGCACCTTGGGTGATTGCAATCGCGGGGGAGACATCTGTCGACCAAAGCACGGCATTGGCCGATACCGCTGCGCAGTTGATCGCGGTATCGGGCGCCAGCGCAGCAACTAATTGCAGCTTGTTATTGGCCAGACAAAGCGCGCTGGATGCAACATCACCTTTTACCGCCGCCTTGTTGCGCAACGCCGTGGCCTTGGCACTACCCACTGCCTGCTCCAGGAGGGACAGGGTTTTGGATTTGTCAGCAGTTTGAACCCAGGCATTGGTGAAGGGCGATGCCGCAAGTGCAAGCAATCCGATCAGCAACACTACGATCATCATTTCAATCAGGGTCATACCAGCCTGTTTCATAGCCAGTTACCATCACTGTGCTTGCAACCGGAGTTCCTCCGGTCATTGGTATGGGTAATGGTGATACTGCAACCGTTCTGGCGATTCTTACCTGTCGCTTTGAGCGTGTAAGTAGTTGCCGTGGTAGCGGTTAAGGAGTAATCGAAATTGGTCGAGCTTGGTGTCCAGCCGGTAAATTTTGTCTTCAAACCATCTGTAGTATTGTCACCGCTGGCAATTACCGGATACGCCAGGGTGCGCTGATAGAAGTTTTCAAAATTCAGACTCAAGGCGAGCAAATCAGCCTGAGAGCTGCGAATCTCACTTTTAATGATGTAACTGTTGTAAGCAGGCAAAGCGATAGCAGCCAAAATTCCCGCCACTGCAACCACGATCATCATTTCAATCAACGTAAAGGCGCCTTGCCTATTGCAACTTTTGGAATCCCAATGCGGAGATACTTTCATGAGCGCATGACCTCTTACTGCATATTTTTACAAAAAAAAGAATTTCTATAACTTTTCGCTATTAACTAGCAAAAGCAAATACAGCTTTGTTGTCAGGCAAAACGCATGATCAAAGCTGGCTATCCGTATTGTGGGTATATTCCGATCGAGCGATGGGCGGCCGAATTTGCCGAAAGCTATTAGTATGATTTGAATTATTGTTCTTAATTATGACTGCGCTGTCAGTCGCAGCGTTATGCAAACTTTAACGACAATGGCGCAAAAAACCAAGTTTTTTTGCGACGAAGCGCACAAATAATATACTGAAAGGCATTTTGGCGCCGTTTTTGGGCAAAAGGCTATAAGCAGGGAAAGCTGGGGAAAATTAAGGAGGGGAAATCGAAATTTACCAGTGCCGAAGGCCGGCACTGGTACCTGGGCTAAAGCGCATCAACCCGTGTTGCGCATACCAGCTGCAATACCCGCCATAGTAACTTTGAGCGCACGCTCCAAGTCAGGGCTGATATTTTCGCTGCTGCGGTAACGCTTAAGCAGTTCCGCCTGCAAATAGTTGAGCGGGTCAACGTAAGGCTTACGCACCTCGAGCGACTGGCGCAGCATTGGGTCGTCGGCCAGCAACGTGTCCTGCTTCTTCATCTTATTGATCAAACCTTCGAGCGCTTTCAAATCGCCGCGCAATTCCTGACCCAGGCCACGATACTCAACCGGAACCAGCTGCTCTTCGTAATAAGTGCAGATGGGGCCATCGGCCTTGCCGATTACCATTTCCAGCAGGTCGAGGAAGCTGGAGAAAAATGCCCAGTTGCTGACCATATCTTCCAGCAGCGCTGGATCATGTTGCATTGCGTATTCAAACGCTTGGCGGGTACCCAACCAAGCCGGCAGGTTCAGACGCACCTGCGTCCAGGCGAAGACCCAAGGGATAGCGCGCAGGCTTTCAACACCGCCAGTCGATTTACGCTTGGCCGGACGGCTGCCCAGTGCCAGCAAGCTCAGCTCCTGCTCGGGGGTGAGGTTGCGGAAATAAGGTACAAAATCTTTGTGGCCGCGCACCACAGCGCGATAAGCCTCGAGGCTCGCCTTGCCCATGCGCTCGATCAGGTCGCGCCATTCAGGCTTAGGGGCGGCGTTAGGCGCCATAGTTGCACGCATAGTCGCCACAACGTAAGAAGACAGACTGCTGAAAGCTACACGCGGTAAGCCGAATTTGTAGCGGATCATCTCGCCCTGTTCAGTCACGCGGATGCGGCCTTTAACTGAACCTGGCGGTTGCGATGCCATAGCTTTTTCTACCGGGCCACCGCCGCGGCCAACGGTGCCGCCACGGCCGTGGAACAACACCAGGGATACATCGAATTTATCGGCCAGGGCGACCAGTTTTTCCTGCGCCTTATATTGCGCCCAGGTCGCTGCCAGCTTGCCCGCATCTTTCGCGGAGTCGGAGTAACCGATCATCACCGTCTGCTGTTGGGCAGAATACTGTTGGTACCACTCCAGGTCCCACAAGCGCTCCATCACAACCGGCGCGCGGTCGAGGTCGTCGAGGGTTTCAAACAGCGGCACAATCGGCATATTCCAGGTCATGCCGCACTCTTTCAACAAGAGGGCTACGGCCAGCACGTCCGACGGCTGCTGCGCCATGGAAATAACATAATGAGAGAGTATTTCGCGCGGCTCTTGCGCAACAACGCGGCAGGTTGCCAGTACTTCAGCGGTTTCGTCGCTCATCGGCCAGCTGATCGGCAGCAATGGGCGCTTGCTGGTGAGGGACTCAAGCAAGAACGCCTGACGCTTTTCCTCTGACCAATCGCGATAATCACCTATCCCCAGGTACTGAACCAGCTCGTCAATGGCCTGCACGTGGCGGTCGCCGTCTTGACGGATATCGAGCGGTACCAGGTTGATACCGAAGCAATGGATTCGACGGATGGTGTCCATCAAGGGGCCGTTGGCAATGTGTGGCAGACCGACATCGTTGAGCGAGCGGAAACACAACATCAGCGGTGACAACAGGTCTTCACGGCTGGTAATCAGGTCAACTGGCACTTCTACCGAGCGGCCTTGTAAGCGCGCTTCAGCCCACTCCAGGGTGGCCTGGATACGACGACGCAGATCAAACATCACATCGCGGTAAGGTGTGGAACTATCGGGATAAAGCGCGCGCAATTCATCGCTCACCTCGATCATGCTCAGATCGCCGCCCAGGCTGTAGACGTCGCGCGAATAGAGTTCGGCGGCCATCCAGCGGCCCAGCAACAGCACTTCGCGGGTAATTTTGTGGGTTACATTAGGGTTGCCGTCGCGGTCGCCGCCCATCCAGGAGTAGAACTTGATTGGGCGGATGTCGACCGGCAGGGAGCCGCCCAAATGGCGCAGACAGAGGCGGTCGAGATGGCGGATAAAGTCCGGCACTGCCTGCCAGAGGCTGTTTTCGATAACCGCAAAGCCCCATTTGGCTTCATCGACGGCGGTTGGACGAGTGGTACGGATTTCATCGGTCGACCAGATTTCTTCCACCAAACGGTGCAGACGGCCGCGCAATTTATCTTGTTCAAAGGTCAGCAAACTGCCGTTTTGGCGATCCGCCAGGGTGTCGACAATCTGGTCGTATTTACGGATCAGGGTACGGCGCGTGACTTCAGTTGGGTGCGCCGTCAGCACCAATTCGATACGCAGTTTGTTGATAATTTCGGTCAGGGCATCTTTGCCGTGGACGTTGGCAAACTCCTGAATCATGATCTGTAAGCTGTCATCACGCTCAGCTTCAGCGCTGGAAAAGTATTCCTGGTCGGCAATATTCGCTAGATTCAGGAACTGGTTGAAAGCGCGCACGATCGGCAGAATGTCCTGGTCATCCAGGCTGCTCAGTGCAGCAACCAAGGGGGCCGAATCGCCATTTTCCGCTTTGGTGATGGCCTTACCCAATTTGCGAATACCTTCTACCTTGGTAAACAGATCAACACCCTCGTGGGCATAAATCGTTTCACCTATGAGCTCACCCAGCAGACGGACATTTTCGCGCAGGGTTTCAGGCAGCTTTAACATTGGGCTTCTCCAACAAATCGGGGGATTAAAAAACGCACAAGCGAATCACTAAAAGCGGGCGGCATTCTACGCCATCACCCCTTGTATGGGTAGAAAATGGCAGAAGGAATAACCTACTTAATGATAAAAACTCGCATTATTGAATTATTCGGGCTTTTAGCGGCCGCGCAGATTACAAAGGTGCAGGCTGCGATGCAAGCGCACCAAACAAGCGCGGCCGGCTATACACCATAAATCACCCCTGAAGGGCGATTGCCGGGGACAGCCAGGGCGCCGTTTCGTGCGCCAACAACCTATCCCGATTACCTCTGGCGGGGCGAAAATCCTTACAGCACCGGTTTGCCAATATTCTATCCACAGGAGCAAATACTGTGCCCATACCCCCAGGTACCCCGCAGGGAGCGTTTATCCACAAAAGCTGTGAATAACTCTGTGAATGAACCTTTGGTAATAGAGCGCAGCCCCCATTAGCCTTGAGCTGCGCGCGGGTGTTCATTTCGTGGACGCCTCAAGACCGCTGGATAATGCCTATACCACTGCTGCCTAGGCGCTGCCCAAATGACACATAAAACAACCACGACCGCAACTCCACGTGACCTTATCCGTGACCCCAATCTCGCTCTGCCAAAAACCGCAGGCACAGGGTAAATCGCTGGACTATCCTGTCCACTCGACCCGGTGGTGACCACCTGTCGCCTCGTTTATTCCTGATATCCCGAATATTCCTGTACAGGCAATAAAAGGAACAACCGATGCCGAAAGACCGATCTATCCCGCAACTCATTTCCTCTGTAACCCCGCTTAGTCTGGCACTCCTCACCACCCCCGCGACAGCACTCGCCAGTGCTGATTACTTTGAACTCAGCCTCGAGCAACTATTGGAGGTCAAAGTCCACAGCGTCTCTAAAAAAGAAGAATCGGTCGCCAACGCACCTGCTGCTGTCCATGTAGTGACCAGCGAAGACATCATCCGCTCCGGTGTGACTAATATTCCCGATGCCCTGCGCATGGTGCCAGGCGTAGAAGTCGCCCGCTCCGATTCCAACAGCTGGGCGATCAGCATCCGGGGGTTCAACAGCGCGCTCGCTAATAAGTTATTGGTGATGATCGACGGGCGCACCATCTACAACCCGGTATTTGGCGGCACATTGTGGGAGGCCCACGACCTGATGCTGGAAGATATAGAACGGATCGAAGTGATACGCGGTCCGGGCGGAGCGCTCTGGGGTGCCAACGCCGTCAATGGCGTTATCAACATCATCACTAAACATACGCGCGCAACTCCGGGCACGCTCACCAGCGCCATCTATGGCACTGAGGAGCAAAGCTTGGGCGCGCGTCACGGCGGCGCCCTGGGTAACAACGGCAGTTACCGCGTCTACGCCAAGGGATTCAACCAGGAGCCATCGCGCAAACCCCAGTCCGCTGAAACCGACGAGCAACAAGACACCTATGACGAGTGGGACGGGTTCCGCACCGGGTTCCGCGCCGACTGGGCGGACGAGTTCACACTCCAAGGCGATGCCTATCGGGTAGACGCCGAACAACTGCGCCCCCACTTCTCCTTAACTGCCCCGTTTGCGCCTATCGAGCAGCAATTACTCCGCTACCAAGGCATTAATTTACTCGGGCGTTGGACCGACAAACACAGCGATGGCTCACAGCTGAGCCTGCAAACCTATATCGATTGGGCCAAGCGCGATGAACCGATTAATTTTATCGACGACCGCATCACCTACGATCTGGAAGCACAATACGATTTCGCACCGTTGGGCGCCCATGTGCTTATCGCCGGCGCGGGCTTCCGCTTCCTCAGCGATGACGAACAGGGCGATAACAATGTCTCCTTCGATCCGCAGCGCGCACGAACCAGCCTGTACAGCGCCTTCGCGCAGGACAAGATTACCCTCGCCCCCGAGCGCTGGTTTTTAACCCTGGGCGCAAAGTGGGAACACAACGAATTTTCCGGCGCTGAATTCCAACCCAATGTGCGCCTGCAGTGGCAACCCGATCCGGATAAAACGCTCTGGAGTTCGATTTCGCACGCCGTGCGCACGCCGACCCGGATGGAAGAAGACATGACCAGCACACTCGCCACGGCATCGGGATTCCGCGCGGCTTTTGTACCGAACGATGCGTTTAAATCCGAAGAATTGGTCTCCTATGAGCTGGGATATCGCCAGCAATTGGCCAGCGGCCTGTCGCTGGATCTCGCCGCCTTCTACAACGAGTACGAACACCTCGGCACAACCGCTGCTATTCCTGCGGAGATAAGCCTGGTTAACAACGGCACTGACCCGCTCCACTTTTTGATCCCCTACATCTTCACCAACGAGATGCACGGGACAACCGACGGCCTCGAAGCGGCGATTAACTGGTCGATTCAACCGGATCTGAAGTTATCGGCTACCTACAGCTACCTAAATATGGCACTCGAAGCGCTCGACCCGGGACAGGAATATCCCGAGAAATTGTCGCCTGAGCATCAAGCCGGGTTGAGCCTGTTTTGGAACATCACGGATTACTGGACGCTGGATACCACGGCCACTTGGGTCGATGAGTTGCCCGCAACCCAGGTTGATGATTATCTGCGTCTGGATATCAACCTCGGCGCCCAAATAAGCAAATCCGTACGCTTTAATCTGGTCGGGCAAAATCTTGCCGAGAGTGCCCACCGCGAATTCGGCAGCGCCAACGACCTGAACGCGGGTGAGATTGAACGCAGCATCTTGGCAAAATTAACCTGGGAACTGTGATTGGCTCCCGCAAATGCGGGGGAATTTTCTGTAACGCCGCAGAGTCCAAGCTTCACCGCAACAGTTCATCACAATAAACAGGAGCACATCACCATGGCGCTTACACTTACCGACCTTGGCCTATTAATCCAACTGATGAAAAACGAAATAAAATCCCTGGATAAAGTCGCCAACCATTCGTTTGTGGATTCGCAAACCGCCAAGGATTGCAGCGGACGCTTACAGCAAGCCAAACAAACCGCTGCCAACCTCAAAGTTGCCTATGAAAATCTTTGGACACCCACCAGTCAAATGCCAGCCTACGAGGAGTTGGTAAGTGAAAAATTTGTCGGTGCGCTCATCACCTGATAGTCATTCAAGTCACTAAAGACTCAACAGCGATTTAAA
>DATIDX010000264.1:0-30589 GCA_035456025.1 Cellvibrio sp.
TAACGAGTTACTTCGCTAATTTCACCGCAACTGTTTTACCAGTGTAGGTGATTGTCTCTTGTGGTTTTGCATCAAAGTTCGCTGCATCTTTAGATGCACCGGCAATAACGCGGACGCTGATTTTGCGCTCGGTTGCCATGCCGGTGAAACCGCCGATGCGGTCGCCGATGGTTACAGTCCCGGTTGCATCGTCATAGGCAACTGGAATACGCGACCATTCGCCTTGTTCGTATTTCACTGAGCGGCCGTCATCTTCGTAGATTTCGAAAGTGCCGTTAGCGCCAGCGTAAATATTCAAGGTGATTGGTGCATTCAAACCTTCGTCAGTGTGCTGAATGAGCGGGCCAGTTGGAACGATTGAACCCGCTTTAACAAACAACGGCATTTGCGACAATGGCGCATCTGCTTTAATCGTTTGACCACCAGTCGTTTTTTCACCGGTGTAGAAGTTGTACCAGTCGGCGCCCGCTGGTAAATACACATCGCGTGAACGCGCTTTGTCTTCATACACAGGGTTTACCAAAAACGCCGGGCCAAACATATATTGGGTGTTGATGTTCCAGCCCGCTTTATCTTCAGGGAAATCCATCACCAAAGGACGCATAATGGTGCCGTCTTTGTGATAGCTATCGCCCGCCAATGTGTAGATGTAAGGCATCAACCGGTAGCGCAATTTGATGTAGTCCTCGAGCGTGTTGTACACCTCGGTGCCTTCATCAGCCAGACTGAAAATTTCACGGTACGGAAATTGGCCGTGCGAACGGAACAGTGGCACGAATGCGCCGAACTGGAACCAACGCACGTTCAACTCTTGCCATTCTGCAACCAACTCCGGTTTCAGGTCGTTGATATTGTGTGCTTCGCCGCCTTTCTTGTTGCCCCAGCGATATTTGTCTTCCGGTGTAAAGCCACCTATATCAAAACTCCAGTTAGGCACACCGGAAATACCAACACCTACACCCGCTGCAACTTGCTCTTTCAGGTTTTCCCAGCGTGAAGAAGTGTCACCGCTCCAGAAAGCAGAACCTGTGCGTTGCAAGCCGCCAAACGCCGAGCGCGTTAAAATAAAGGAGCGCTTATCCGGATCAGTTTTGCGCTCACCTTCATACACGGCAGTAGCATTTGGAATGGCGTAGGAGTTGAAGTATTCAGCACCTGAACCTATGCCTTGCTCGTGGCTCATAATTTCTTTGCGCTTGGTGAATGACAGGTTGGAATGGATATCCGGCTCTGCCGCATCCAGCCACCAGGCATCGAAACCTTTGGAATTTAACTTCTCGTTAATTTGTCTCCAGAAAATTTCTTGCGCTTCTTTCGGGTAGGGATCGTAGAAGGCATTCAAATAACCTGGTCCAATCCAGTCGAGATTTTTCTCGTCCAGATTTTTGTTGAACATATAACCCTTCGCGTTCAGCTCTTTGTAGTTATCCGTGGTTGGATAAAACTTCGGCCAAACAGAAATCATGATATTGCCGTTCATTGCATGAATCTTGTCGTTCATGGCTTTGGCATCGGGGAAGAATTTCTTATCGAAATCATGGCTGCCCCAAGCATTTTCCGGCCAGTAAGACCAATCGAGAACTATGTTGTCGATTGGGATTTTTTTATCGCGATAGTATTTAAAGGTGTTGACGATTTCGTCCTGGTTTTTGTAACGTTCGCGGCTTTGCCAGAAACCATAAACCCATTTTGGCAGCATCACTGCGTCACCGGTCAGGTCGCGATAGCCCGCAACGATTTCATCTTTATTCGCGCCGATTACAAAATAATAATCAATTGACTTGCCAGTTTCAGAAGCCAGCGACAACTCGCCCTGCTCTTCTTTTGGCATTGGATCAAGATGCGTTAAACGGAAGTAACCACCACCAACAGTCCAATCCACTTTAATGGATTTTTTCTCACCGGCTTTTAATTCGGTGTTGTAGGTGTGCCACCATGGGTTCCAGTTCATGCGCCAGCGATCCAGTACCAACTGGCCATCCACATACAATTTTGCATAACCGGAGTTGTACATTTTGAAATGATGGATACCGGCTTCATCGGTCAAGATGCTACCTTCCCATTCGATGCGCAGATTTTTTGCATCTTTCACTTCGTCCGGGAATGGAATTTCGCGCACGCTGTTATTACTGAGGAATTGATAATTGAGATCAGCTTCAACACGGGTCAGCAATAATTTGTCGCCATCGTAATAACGTGCAGTCAAGCCGCCTTCTTTGCCTTCTGCATCAAATAATTTCAGTGATACGTTTAATGGTTGGGTCTCGCGCGGATCACCAAAACGGGAAACGGAATTGTTGTCCCAGAGCAGGCCGTAGTTTTTGCTGGATACCACAAATGGAATTGTTTTCGCGAGGTTGTAAGTGGTTAACTCTACGTTCTCACCGGAATAATTAACCTGGCCGTTTTGATGCTGACCCAAACCAAAATAACCTTCATTGCTACCGCGGTTAAATTCCTGACGCAGTGCAAAAGAATCTGCATCGGGTTTAATTGGGTCAGCAGTTACCGGCCCAAAGCTACCGCGATTTTCTTCTTTCAATAACACATTCCCTTTAGCATCCAGGAAACTCACCGTACCATCAACCAATGAAACTTCAGCAGTGACTTTTGCGGTCTTTAAAACCAGTTTATTACCTGCTTGTTCGGAGGTAAATTGCACATTGGCTGCAGGCTTTGCGACCACCTGAATGGACTCAGGAATTACACCGAAATCTGTACCTGGCAATGCTGTCACACGGATAATTTTTTCGCTGATCACTTGTAAGCGTACTTTTTTAACTACGCCTTCAGCCAAGGTGAGTACTACACCATCAGCAGTTTTTTCAACTTGTGCCAGTGCCTTGGTTTGCTCAGCTGAAGCATTGCTGCCGGATGCTGTTTCATTACCTGATTTTGAGCAAGCTTGCAGCAGGGCGACAGAAGCCATCCCAATAACGCAATGCGTGATCACGGCTTTTTTTGAAAGCCCTTTAAATGCAGATAGCATGTTTTAATCCTCGTTTGCTATTGATACTTAATATTTTTTAAAAATTAGTTGGTTTCGTAAGTTGCCATTTTGATGCGTAATAAAATCGGGCGATTCGGGAAGTTGAGCCCCCAATCAGTTTGATCACCGTTCCAGACACGGTGCATGATCCATTTGCCTTGCTCATAGTGGCCCTCTTCTACGCGCACAATCATGTATTTTTTATTGGCAATTTCTTTGGATGGTTTTAATTCCACCCGCGCTTTGTAGGCGGTTACCAAATATTCATCTTCACTTAACTGTGCGATCAAGGCACCACCAGAAGACGGCGTGTTACCTTTAGGTGGCTCTATCCAGAACATCGGGCGGCCGTAAGTCACTTCGGCATCCCACTTGCCCAAATCCAGCTGCTGGGTAAGCGCCGCCGCGCGGTCTTTACTGTGTTTTTCTTTTTCTTCAGGTGTGGCTTCCGCATTCCAGATTTTTTGTTGTTCTACGGTGCTATCCAGAGGTTCCGCGACACCCCACACATTGCTCTCGAAACTCAGCTTAGCCCACTCGCGCATCATGGGAGACACAAGTCGATATACTTCTGCAAAATTTTCGATGGTTTCATCGTTATAATCCTGCGCACCTAACGGATAATTGGTGTAAGGCGTGTCGTCCATACCGAAGGGAGAAAAACCGATCCCGCCATGACCGAGGGTTGGGAAGAAATAGCGGGCATAGGGCTGCGCACTGCCAATCTCTGCTACAAACAACGCGTTGTCCGGGCGCGCATAAATGTCCAATACTTTCGTTGCGGTTTTGTGGTCGCGGAAATAAATATCCGGCGCAATTAAATCAATATTAGGCGCTGCCGCTTTCCAGATATGCAACACGTTGTCAGTTCCGCCGCCACTTGAGTATTGCCCTGGCAAACCAGGATTAAATGGGTTGCGCAAGGCTACATTCACATACATTGGCAAATTTTTAATTGCCTTGCCCGCTCCCGTTACTTGATCACAAAAACGCGCGATGTAATAAGCGTGAAAAAATTCGTCTGCGTCCTTACCGAATACTTGCGGCCATGTACCGGGTTTAAGTTGCAATTTTTTAATTAAATCGTCAGGCACCGGGGCATTAAAAACGGATTGGGCTTTCGCAGAAAAATCGCGCGCAGCGCCGTAAGTACCGACCTCGTTTTCTACCTGCACCATAATCACGGTATTTTCTTTATCGCGTTTGGCCAGATACTTCATTAATTCCACAAATGCTTTGGTATCTGCAGCCAGCGTTTGTTCACCTAGCGGTGTGAGTGAATTCAATGTATCGCCATCTTGTTTCACTACACGCGGAAAACGTTTGTTATCCAGCTTCACCCAGGCAGGTGCGTAATGCGGTGCATTGTTTTTCCAAGTGGCAAACCAGAGCAAAACTACTTTTACATCGTGCTCGCGCGCTTCTTTCAGCAACACATCAAGGTATGAGAAATCAAATTTCCCTTCTTCAGGTTCAATTTGCTCCCAGGCAACTGGAATGCTCAACGTATTGGCACCCATTTTTTTTACTGAGGGCCAGACATACTGTAATGCCTGGGGATAATTGGACGAGTTATTGGTTTGTGCGCCGAGCATGATAAATGGCGCACCGTCCACCATCAACGCATGCTTGCCGTTCTTACTCACCAACTGGGGCAGCTCTGCCGCGTGCACCGACAACGATAAAAGGCTCAAGCCCGATAAGAATCCTAACCAGCGCAGGGGCGCTTTAAAAAACGCGGTGTTTGCCATAAATAAACCTGTATTGATTTCTCGTTATACTTTTATAGAAGAATAATTGCCTGAATAATATTTTAGCTGCTTTCGTTGGGGGGCTTATTATCATATAAACCATAAGGATTTGCCTTGTATACATCAACAAAAGCGTTGGCTTTTACCCTTGTTTACAAACACGTTGTTGAACGAATCAATCCTTTAAAAATGAAAAAACCTTGCCCCACGAGGAGGCAAGGTTTTCATGCGCTGTTATTAATTAAAACTTGGCGCGGATACCCAATGAAAAGCGCGCGTCCTGAGCGTAGGTGTAACCTACGTTATCGCCCGATTCATTTTGATCCATGATACCCACAGTTTTCTCTTGCAGCAGATTGGTTGCATCCGCTGTAACTGTGTAATTCTCAAGGAAGGTGTAGCTGATAGATGCATCCAACTGACCATAGTCATCGTTGTAAACAGGGATTGCCGCTTTGCCCGACCAGTCAGTGTAGTCAGGATTAAAACCGTTAGGTCCGGTTCCAACCAGGTACTGACTTCTCCAGGAGTAAGCCAAACGCGCAGACCATCCAGCTTTTTCATACATACCAATCAAGTTGTATGAATTTTTGGATAACTGCTCCGCAGGTAAGACACCGTAGGTAGATTTATCAGTATCCGTTGGAGCAGCTACTGGAGGCACTTTCATCTTACTGTCGATGTAGGTGTAGTTTGCTTGCACACCAAAACCGCTCCACAACCCGGGCAGAGTATCAAAGAATTTACTGACGCCCACTTCCATACCGGTGATATCACTCTTACCGTAGTTGCCCAACCAGGTTGCTGTGCCTGTGTAGGTCTGGCCATTACCGGGAGTAACAGTGAATGGCTCTTTACCCTCTCTGAAATAATCTTTCACTTGTTTATGGAAGAGCGCCGCATGTGCCATGCCGCCGCTTTCGTCAAAATACCATTCTGCCGACAAGTCGAACTGATTGGCTTTCATCGGCTCCAGATAAGGGTTGGTGTCTTGATCCAAACTAAATGTAACAACACCCTCGTTGCTTCTGTTGCCCGACAAAACGGTGCGCGCAACCAAGTCAGAAAAGCTTGGTGCCCATATTGCTTTAGACGCAGCAAAGCGAACGAAGATATCGTCCGTCGCTGCCATTTTCAGGTTAAAACTGGGCAGCACATCGGTGTAGTTATTTACAGCATCATAGGGTGTTGATGATTGAGGAATGATTACGACACCGTCGGGCGTGGCCACTTGGTTAACGATAAATGCACCACTCGCCACGTTATCCGTTTGCACAACACGTACACCCACATTACCGTCGATGGGCATAGCCAAATCTTCAAAGGCGTAATTGGCCATCATATAAAGCGCGACTTTGGTTTCTTCCTGCTGGTTTCTGTAATCGGGATTATCCAAACGCGTCCAATCGAGATAGACCGCGTCTTTACATGTTCCCGCAGATACGCCATCACTACCACAGTTACTATTGATAGCATCGGTAGTGGCTCTAAAGTCTTGCACTGCAGCACTGGAATACAAATAACCGGCTGCAGGCACATCGATATCACCGCGCTGGAAATTATCGAACGAATACAAATTCAAATATTCCGCGGCTTGAGCATCGGTAACTTTAGGCAGGGTATTTTTATCGTAGCCACCAAACCAGGTAGCGTAACGTGTGTTCCAGTCATATCCGGTATTAACGTTATCTGCGGTTTTTTCCGAATAACGCATACCTACTTTCACTGACTTGATTACGTCGCCGTCGAAGTCGTACTCAGCATCAAAACGACCCGTTTTAGCTTCAGCATCATTACGCTCGAAGTGAGTCATTTGTTGACCCAAACTGTAATTGCGGTAATCGCTCATGAATGACGGGTCAATCAAAATTGACGGGCTCTTTGTACCTACACCACCCAATTCCGCAACTGATGGAATAACTTTTAAACCGAGAGTGTAATCATCTACTGTTGCCTCTGCTTTTACATATTGTAAGTCAGCAGAGAATTTCCAGTGATCATCAGGTGACCATTTAATGCCAGTCGAGTAGTCGGTAGTTTTTGAAACATTATTTGCCCAACGTGTACTGGTACCAAAATCCAACCCCCATTGCGCAGGATTGTTAACGGTCGTAGTGCCCGACACCATTGCATCGTTTTCGTTATACACCCAGTCATTGCTGCTGGTTGGAACTAACGCCTGATCGCCGTTTCCACCTTCAAGGAAGAAAGCATTCTCGTCATACAAAGAATCGTGTTTACTTTGGAATGCAGTGAAATACAATTCTGTTTCATCATTCGGCGCCCATTGCAATGCGAGGTAACCACCTTCGCGGGTGCTTTCATAATCGTTGCGACGCCAATCCACGCCTTTTGAAACCCATACATCATCACCGTTGATAGTTCTCGGCAAGAATGCACGTGAATAGACTTGATCTGAGCGGCTTGATAAGTCAGATGTGGAGGCATTCACCAACACACCGAATTCGCCCACACTTGTCTCCCAGCGATTGCTATACAAACCGGAGTATTCACCATTCGTTTCTTCCAATTGATCGCCGTAGTTAGCTTTTGCGGACAATCCGATTAATTGTTTTTCAGAATCAAACGGCATGCGGGTACGCAGATTTACCGTACCGCCCAAACCACCTTCGATCATATCGGCCGACGGACTTTTATAAGTATCAACGGCATACATCAATTCTGATGGAACATCTTCAAAACTTAAACCGCGACCACTTGCAGCAGAAAACACATCACGGCCATTCAATTCAGCGCGAACCTGTGTCAAACCACGGATAGCTACACCACTACCTTCAACAGCAGGGTGCTCAGGATCGTTACCGGTATAGCGACCAATAGATACACCTGGGACACGTTGCAAGGCTTCAGTCACGCTGCGGTCGGGCAGCTTGCCGATATCTTCCGCCACAATTGAGTCCACAATAACCGAAGAGTTTTTCTTAAGCTCTTGCGCCGATTGCACACTCGCGCGCTGCCCGGTCACAACAACTTCTTCAACAGATGTGTCAGCTTTTTGAGCTTGCGCAAAAGCCGGGGTTACAACCCCCATTGCGCCGATCATGAGTGAAAGGCCGGATGCCATTTTGATCGACATTGGCAATTGTTTTTTCAGAAATTGCTTTTTAAACGGATGCTTATTGTTAGATGACATGATGATCTCCAGTTAGAATTATAAACCTACCCCTAAAGCTATCTCCCGCTGTTGGACAAGAGATACGTACCGCTTCCCTGTGCTGTAAATGTCCCTGTATTTTTTTCTGCCTGTAGCGCCACAGTTTTTCCGCGCTTTGCATCCACCAATGTAAAACTATTGGCTGGACGCGAACTTCTGATAGTAATTTTTCCATCCTGCTGCGTATAAATAACAGCGCGGGTCAATTCACCTTTTTGCCATTCCAGATCCACAATAATCCCGCCGCGTGCGCGCAGGCCTTTGACTGAACCTGACAACCATTGCGCTGGCAAAGCCGGCAGCAAATGCAATTCCCCTTGATGACTCTGCACTAACATTTCCGCAACCCCGGCCGTCGCACCAAAGTTGCCGTCGATTTGAAACGGTGGGTGGTTGTCCCACAAATTGCTGAGCGTACTGCGCTGCAATTGCTCACCCAGTACTTTGTGCGCACGATTACCGTCAAGCAGGCGCGCCCACATGTTGATTTTCCAGGCTTGCGACCAGCCGGTACCACCATCGCCGCGCGCGTTTAATGTGGTACGTGCTGCGGCTAACAATTCCGTATTTTTGTGCGCATCTATTTGGCGCCCCGGATGCAGTGCAAATAAATGGGAAATATGGCGATGTTCATTTTTGGGATCATCGATATCTTCTTTCCATTCTTGTAATTGTCCCCAACTGCCAACGCGAACACCAGGATCTAACTGCGCCAACTTTTCATTCACGAGTTGGGTAAATTTTTTATCGCCCAGGGCGATGGCGGCTTCACTGGTATTGCGCAACAAATCAAATACGATCTGTTGCGACATGGCGGCGCCGCGCGTAAAAGGCCCCTGCTCCGGCGAAAAACTGGGTGACACTATTAACTTGCCGTCGCGCGGATCTTTAATTAAAAACTCCAACCAAAACTCGGCTGCACTTTTCATGACGGGATAGGCGCGCTCGCGCAGGAATTTTTTATCGCCCGAAAATAAATAATGCTCGTAATAATGCTGCGCGAGCCAAGCGGATGCCTCTGGTTGCCAAAAGGCGGTGGGCCAATCGATTACACCGGTAAAGCCCCAAATGTTGGTGTTCAGGAAAACGGTCCAGCCTTTGTTAACGCCGGCAATTTTTTGTGCGGATATTTTTCCCGGCTCGACCAAACTATCGACGAAATCAAAATAAGGCGCCATCAATTCCGGCAGGTTGGCCGTCTCTGCCAACCAGTAATTCATTTGCAAGTTGATGTTCACGTGGTAGTCATCATTCCACGGCGGTGTAATCGAGTTATTCCACACACCTTGCAAGTTAGCGGGCAGCGAACCTGCGCGGGAAGAAGCTATTAATAAATAGCGGCCAAATTGGAAATAGGTAGATTCGAGGCTGCGATCCAGCGCCGCATTACCTTTTTTGTAGCCTTGCAGCAATTTGTCTGTAGGCAGCGCTTGAGGTTGCTGGCCAATATCCAGCGCAACACGCTCAAAAAGTGCCTGATAATCACGGCGATGATGTTGCTGTAATTGGTCAAAGGTTTTTGCGCTCGCGCTGTTCATTATTTTTTGCAGGCGTGCATGTGGATGTTCGCCGCGATAGGCTGGATAACGCTGTGCATAGTCGGTGCCGGCCGTCAGCAAAATTACCGCTGAGTCCGCGTTTTTAATTTCAACTTTTTGATTATCGCGCGCGACCAGCTCACCGCCCTGGTGCGAAAACGTGATTTGGGTTTCAAACTGCAAACCGTTGCTGTGTAATTTTCCCGTCGCAATCAAGCGACCATTTTCTATTTTTTTTACCAAACTGCGGTTATCAGGTGTTTGCACGCTGGCAACAAAAGAAATCTTACCCGGTTGATCCGCACTGAGCCTGATCGCAATTACCCCGTCGGGATAGCTGGCCAGATATTCGCGCCGATAATGCACGCCGCCCTGCGCATAACTTACGGTTACCTGCCCCTCGTCCAGCGATAGTTCGCGTCGGTATCCAGTGACATCGCTGTCATTTTTTGGCAAGTCGAGAATTAAGTCGCCAAAGGTTTGATAATCGCCGTAGGCTGTGATTTTTTGCCCAAGTAGACCTGCAGCCGCTTCCGGGCTGATGGAGCCTTCGCGATTAATAGTGTCGCGCACCTGCGCCAAGGCCGCCGTTTTGGGTTGGGCCGGCCAACCGAAATCGTAGCCTGCCGCACCCGGCCCGCCAGTCCAGAGAGTTTTTTCGTTAAATTGAATCTGATCCTGTAGCAACCCACCCGCTATTACTGCCCCCATAGCCCCATTGCCAATCGGTAGGCCATCGGTTTCCCAATTAGTCGCGGGTCGATCAAACCAGATAGTTGCAGGCACAGCTGCCCATGCGGGATTGCTCGCCAACACGACCAGAGAACTTGCAATCGCCAAACGCTGTACCACTCCGCTTGGGAGTGGCAGCAGGAGGCGAAATCGGGGACTGCTCATCAAAGAAACTACTCTTTATTTTATATGGTATATATGACTATATGGTGCAATGGTAAGCCAATGTTTTTATACGCGCAATATGAATTACCTATGATAAAAAAGCCGCTTGATTAGTGATACGAAAGGAAACAAAAAAGATTAAAGCGTCACTTAATAGGCCTAAAAACAAGGGATTTCCACGCCAGCTATTTTGTTTTGACATATCTGACGCGGCGGAATTTCTAAAGCCACCAAGACGAACATTCGTCAGATAGCAAACCAGAAAAAATCGGCTTAGGCATCGATGGATCGGATGAATTCCGCGTGCGATGTCGCCACTTGACAACCTTTTTCAATGGCACCCTTCATTTTATTCATAATGGCGTGATTCCTTTCTGGATCGACTGCAGGCGTTAAAGCATTGGGTTGCAAGCCGAAACCATAAAACATACTGATCCAACTCTCCTCCTTGAAAGATTCCTGCTCGGCCAATGTGATTTCACCGGCCCCCTTAAACGCAGCAATTTTTTTGGCAAGGGTTGCGGGCACCTCCATCTCCTTCACCTGCTGCCAGAAGGGATCGGCACGGCCGTTTAATTTGTAGTGGAGGATAATGAAATCTCTGATGCGCTCGTATTCCAGGCGATTCAGACGGTTGGCTTCAGCAACATGCTTTTCATCAATTTTAAAATCCACCAGATAGCCAGTCATTTTGGCTATCCCGGTTTGGATCAATGAAATACTGGTTGATTCAAGCGGCTCCAGGAAGCCGCTCGACAGGCCAATCGCAACACAGTTTTTGTGCCAGAAATCACTGCGCATGCCGGTGGTGAAACGTATTAATTTAGGCTCAGTGACCCGCTCACCCCGTAAGTTTTCAAGCAGCTCTGCGCGCGCCTGGTCGTGGGAAATAAAACGGCTGGAATAGACATAACCGTTGCCCACCCGATGCTGCAAGGGGATGTGCCACTGCCACCCTGCACTCCGGGCCGAGGAGCGGGTAAAGGGATCCGGCTCAACTACGCTTGTGGTTTGCACGGCCAAGGCACTATCGCACAGCAGCCATTGGCTCCAATCCTCATAGCCAACACCGAGCGTTTTGCCGATTAAGAGCGCGGGCATTCCGGTGCAATCGACGAATAAATCCGCGTCGACCATTTGCCCCGACTCCAGTGTCACTGACTGGATAAAGCCGGTGCTCTCGTCGAGCTTTACCTGGTTAATTTTGCCTTCTATGCGCGTGACCCTGCGTTTTTCAGCATAACCGCGCAGGAATTTTGCAAATAAGGAAGCATCGAAATGATAGGCGTAGTTGTACCAGGCCAAGCGGCTCTTCTCGTCTAAACTTGGCGACGCGAATTTGCCGGCTTTGGCCAACTGGGTACACAGGCAAAACTTTTCCAGCCCCTCGGTGTAACCCTGCGTTTTCGCCGCCCACCAGGTTTGGTAAAAAGGCCGGTCTTCAATCGGCACACCGTAACCCGCAAAGGGATGAAAAAAATCCTTGCCCAAGCCCGCCCAGTTTTCAAATTCAATGCCCAGCTTGAAAGTCGCGTTGGTCGCGCGGATGAACTCGCTCTCCTTAATCTCCAGATCCCGGATAAATTGGTGGATACCCGGCACCGTTGCTTCACCTACACCGACTGTGCCGATTAACTCGGATTCGATCAGCGTGACCTGGATATCCACCTTTTCCAACCAGTGCGCCAGATAGGCAGCAGTCATCCAACCCGCCGTACCACCGCCAACTACCAGAATTTTTTTAACCGGTTGCGCAGACATGAAAACTCCCGAATCGTTTTTATTTTTTGGGCGACAGGAATTACCCCTCCGCCATGCGACCAATATTATTAATCATATATTGAGGCCAATGCAGCTGCTTTATTCGCAGCTGACTGGCTGGCATAGCTGTTGCTGTAGGTTGCGGTAGGTTTAACCAATCACCACGCGATTGCACCAGTAGCAACACTTAGGGCGACACATACAGCCAGAAAGTCGGGATTTACGAGATTGGAGTAGAGCAACCAATGGCAGCAAGCACCATCAACAGACAGGGAGCAACACCGATTGCACCATCTCGCGGCAAAGGCTCCAGCCAGTTTGCACACTTTTGCGACCACTATCACCAGCGGTTAGATGCTTTGACACTCGCCAAGCAACTCATCCACATGATCAAAGCGGTACAGCGCCACCGCGGTATGACCATGGGTACCCTGGGAGGCAACCCGTTATTTCGCGACGAGCTCACCCATCTACAAGTCCAACTGGAGCGCCGCCTGGAGTTGCTCCAGGCTTTTTCCGCACGCAGCTCTGCCCTGCTCAGCCCGCGCGACCAGGAAAACCTGAGCAATGCCTGGCTGACTATTAGCCGCGACTGGCAGGAAGACGCCGTCATTGATAATTACGAGCTGCACTGCCATTTGATTGAGCAATTACTGAGCATGGTTGCAGCTTTAGGCAAACAATTAGAGCAGCCGACCTCCCAATCCATGCCGGACATGAATGAGCCCAAAGTCATCCGCGCCGATGAAACCCTTTATCCCAACCGCTTTAAATATTTGGAAGTCCTGCATTTTTCTACCCGCCTTATGCCTGCGGTGGCCGAGCAGATTGGCCGCATCCGCGCGCTTGCAACCTACGCTTCAGCCATGGGTTACTGCGATAAGGATTTTGCGAGCAAGCTGCGTTACGTCATCCAATGCACGCGCGTGAACAATGAGAAGCTGCGCCACCAGACCAAACGCCTGGAAGGGCTGCTGGACAATGACTTGAGCTTGCTCACCCAGCTCAAAAGCTACGAAATTAAATTGGAATTTTTGCTTTCGATGGTAGAGAGCGACGTGGTCAATGCGCACCAGATCAACGCCGACAGTAGCCGCTTGTTTAGCCTTGCCACCGACATTATCGATGTCTACTTGAAGGTTGTGGATGAGGGTGTCCACCTGCTGACCCAGTGGCATGAGCAGGACATTGAAGTGTGGGTGCAATCCTATTAGCGATCCAACCAGGAACGCCAGTAGCGGCCTATGGGCTTGCCTCGCGCAGGACAATCCCTACAATAGGCCTCGTTTACCCCAAGGAATACCTTAATGCGTCAGTTCTGGCTAGCCTGCTTGCTCTCCTTCCCCTTATCCGCATTAGCGGAAGATGTAATGCCCACACCGCCGCCGGAATCAGTTGCTGAATCGGCCACCGAGCCCACCACTGAAGAACTAAACCAATGCCTGCAAGCCTCAGTGATTGGCGCGGCGGAATCCATGACTGTGGCCGAGCTAAAACAAGCCTGTGTGCTGTTGCACGTGCAAAACCAGGGCCTGGTTGAAGCAGCTGTCGCCGAGGAGACGGCCGAACCCGCCCCGGTATTGCAAAAGCGCATGGCGCTGGAGCAAATGAATCGCTCCAACCGGTTTGTCCTGACTCCACATAGACGTAACTACCTGTTACCGCTCAGTTTTACCGAACGCCCTAATACCGAACCCTACGTCAATGCCAACAGTAAATCCCTGAGCGACCTGAGCAAAACGGAGGTCGATTTCCAGCTCAGCATCAAGATCCTGCTGCTGGAAGACCTGTTTGGCGATAATGGCCACTTTTTCCTGGGTTATACCAACCGCTCTCTTTGGCAAATGTACAGCGACGCCGATTCAGCCCCATTCCGCGAAACGGACCATCAACCGGAGTTGATGCTGAGCTTCACCAATGATTGGGAGATTTTTGGTTTTCGCAATGCACTTAATGAAGTCTCACTCAACCACCAATCCAATGGCCAGGGCGGGGAGTTGTCGCGCAGTTGGAATCGGGTGATGCTCAATACGGTGTTTGAGCGCGGCAATTTTGCCTTCGCTCTCAGCCCCTGGTATCGCATCCCCGAACCAGAACAGGAATATCCCGGCGATCCGGATGGCGATGACAACCCGGATATCACCGACTACATGGGAAATTTTGAATTTAACGGCGCCTATAAACACAGCGATAATATTTACAGCCTGATGCTGCGCAACAACCTCGATGCAGAAAATAAAGGTGCGCTGGAGTTGGGCTGGAGCTTTCCGATCAGCACCAATTTGCGCGGGCAGGTTAAATATTTTAACGGCTATGGGCACAGCCTGATTGACTACAACACCGATATGGAAGTCTTTGCGCTGGGGATTGTCTTTACCGATTTATTTTAATTTCGCACAGCCCTCAGTAGGACTCACCTAACAATTCCACCAGGGTACGGATCGACTCAGTCGCTTGCGGCGAAGCATCAATAATCGAAAAGCCGATCCAGTGCTTGCCCGATAAATCCGCGTCCCGCGCCCAAAGGCAATCGGCCCCCAGTTGAATAACCATCTGCCCATTTACCGGCTCAGGCACATGCAAATCCAGGGTGTAGAGCCGATCTTCCTCCATAGCGACATCGCCAACAATCATCAATCCCTGCGCATGGATGTTGACCAAGCGGCCAATGTATTGGTCGCGCAGGTTGTCATACACATCCACGTCGCCATTGATGGTGTGGCGCTCCAACTCCCTGTCATGTTCATGCGAGCACTTATGGGTCATGATTCATTACCGGTCTTGAGCGTCTCAGCGCGCTCGTTGAGGGTGTGGTAAATATTTTCCAACGCGCGCTCGAAGAAGGGTTTGGTGCTGCCGGCAATAATCCGCGCGCGCCCAGAGAGCATATCGCGCGCTAATTGTAGACCCGCCGCGAGCGACACTTTGCGCCCCTGCTGGTCTACCAACATGTAATGCTGGGTTTTCTTGTTGTACCAAGCCACCTTCAAACGCTTACCGCCTTCAAACTCAAACCAGGTGCCAAACTCCACCATCTTCAAACTATCAACAATCTTTGCCTCTTCCGGCAACACGGGCTGCAACTGCACCGCAGCATGGCCGGCTTTTTCCGCCGCGAGCGATTCAAGTTTACTGCGCATCGGCGGTGGCGCAGGCTCCGCCTTGCGGCTCAGCAGGGCCATACGCTGCAAAGAAGTTACCGCATCCAGCAATTTACGCCCTTTCGCCTGCTCGTAACCGATAGTTTCAAAACCGCGCTCCAAGGCGGCAAACAGCCCATCCTGGAGCTCCATTTGTTTAATTTTGTCCGTTTGATTGGTCTTGGGCTCCAGGCTCCACAATAAATCGTCAACTACTTGCAGCGCGCGTTTCCAGCTGTCGGATTTGTCGCCGTAGCGTAGCAGCACAAAAGAGAGGTAATCCGACCAAGGCTGCAACAGTAGCAGCAGAATTGCCGAGGGCATTTCGCGGTTATCGGTGCGGCCGCGCACTTCGTTGTTGACCTGGATTTTTGCTTCGCGCAGTTTTTCTTCGCCCTGGGCTTTTTCCAATGCGCGCCGCTCCATCAACTCCTGGCGACGCGCGACGTTGTGCGTGTAGGCATTAAATTCGATCAGCAATTCCGCAAAAATCCGCACATCATTTTTGAACTCTTGCAGCAGGCGGAACACCGTGGTTTTGATCTTGGTAAAGATGTCGTACTGGTCGCTGCCATCATTACTCACCCAGCGCACACCGGCCTCGGCGAGACTGTTGAGCAGCACCCGCGCTGGGTGCTCGGGCTGCTCGAAAAAGCCCTTATCGATAAACGCAATTTTCAGGAAAGGGGTGTGCAAATAGCTCAACAATGCTTTCACTGAATCGGGCAGATGATCATCCGATAGCATGTATTCAAATAGCATCCCGACCAGATCGATAGTCTGCATATCCCCCGCTTCCACCGCCCCATTTTCATTTTCACTGGCGATCTGCTCCATCATCTTGCGGCCGACTTCGGCCACCGTCTGCGGGGGGATGGGCGCCGGGCCGGCTTCGTGGCTGGCCAGCGCTTGCTGGGTAGTGGTAAAAGCCTGGGTTTGCATTTGCTCCAACACCCCGACTAACTGGGGCTGGGTGTAAACCTGCAAATTAGCCGACGAAGCTGCTGCTCGCGCTGGTGTAGCGGTTGCCGCACTCAGAGCAGCGGCCGCCGCCGTATGAATAACCGCAGCTTGACCATTGGTAGCCGTAGGATTTGCAGATGCATATTGTGCCGCCTGGATAGCTGGCAATTGCTGGGTGACATGGGTCTGCAATAAACGAATCGCAGTCAGCAAGCTGTTTTGGTATTCGATATCGCCGTGGCTGAGCTCGCCGCTCAATAATCTGTCGCTGGCGCGGCGCTGATGCTGCTCTTCTTCCTCCTCCGGCTTGACCTCAACCGGCTGCGCGCGCTCGAAGGGATCATCCTGCACCGCCTCTGCCGCTTTTTGTGCGGGCTGGTCAGCCGCAGGGACAAAGCGAAGGTTGGGCAACAAATTCTGCCGCACCAGGTAATCATTTAACTCGGCATAAAGTCCATCAAGCACGCCAATTACATCCTGGTCAAACAATTTGTAGCCGATGAGCTTGGTCTTAACATCAATCTCCAGATTACTCAGCAGTTTCCGGAGCGCCTCGCAAAATTGCACCGGGCTGACAGGGTTGGCCCGCTCATCAATTTTTTCTCCGTCATTTAGCAGCGCCAGACGCTGCTGGAATGCCCATAGCTGCTCGGCAAAAAAGTTGTCCGCTCGATGGGTAATAGAAGTGATGGCGATGGTTTCTTCGAGATCGGAATGCTCAACCAGTGAAAGGATATCGCCGCTAAAGCGCTCTTCCCCGGTGAGGGTATTCAGCGATTTGTTCTTGAATTTCACGAAACCGTTGGCCAAGTGCTGGCAAAACTCCTGCTCAGCAGCCTGCTGTACGGCGGCGAGCAGATTTTGGGTTTCGTAGAGAGCAACTTGATCTTTATTGGATTTAGCCTGTTCGGCAATCTCCAGGATTTGTTTGCACCATTGGCGCCAAAAATTGGGGAAAACACGGTAAGCAAAGCCACGGGTAAGGTCGCGGCACTGTTTTAGGTGTTGAATGACCAATTGCTCTGACATGGCCACCGCAGAGTACGGCGATGACTTGTTAATATCAGAACCTGGCAAGCCTGAATTACGCATAGTTATTCCGTGTTTTTCCATGTTTTTCATAATCCCTAGCACCTGTTTACTACCACGCCGCATACGCTCTCACCGCGCATGGAATCAGGGCCTATGCAGGAAAAGACTAGATGAGTGTGCCTTTTTTATAGGTTGTCCTGAGCGACAATCTTAACAGTTTGTGAAATTTCTACCACCCAATACGAGACACGTATCACGGTTTAATAAAAAATAGCCAATAAATGATTATTGCGCCAGATAAACATTGCTAACCGATAAAAATAGAGCGCGGCTTATCTCTCTTCCGCCAATGCACCAAAAATACCCCTGATGCCCGCACGCGTGCTGCATTATGGGGCGAGCTCGCCCTGCGAGCCTCTGAGGCACCGCCTAAAACCCTCGTAGAATCAGGGACTTCCACAATTGGCATTCATATTGCGATAGCTGGCTGGTAATAACTGATTCGCACTCTGCGCGGTTTTAGCTATTCGACAAACTGTAAAAACACAATTTGTTAATGGGAGGCTAGGGTTCCGGTCGTTTGGTCAATGATCAAATCGATGTCTGGTCCGAGAGCTTCCGACCTCCAAAGGCATGCCGAGAATTCCGGCAACCTTAAGGTTACACGGCGGGATAAAAGCCCGGGAGACAGGATGGCCTAACCGCCAGAGTGCTCCCATATGCTTGCGCCGATGTCATCAAAAACCTTGGAGGTTATTCATGTTGCGTCATTCCCGCCTTAAAAAAGTATTACTGGCCCTTACACTCGCCACCTCCGGCGCCTGCGCCAGTGCCGCTGAACCCTTCAAAGTCTGCTGGTCCATCTATGTTGGCTGGATGCCCTGGGGCTATGCCAGCGAGCAAAAAATTATCGATAAATGGGCCGAAAAATACGGCATCGAAATTGAACTGGTGCAAATCAACGATTACGTCGAATCCATCAACCAATACACCGCCGGCCAATTTGACGGCTGCGTGATGACCAATATGGATGCGCTCACCATTCCTGCAGCGGGCGGGATAGATTCCACCGCCCTGATCGTGGGCGACTTCTCCAACGGTAACGACGGCATTGTCCTTAAAGGGGCAAAAAGCTTGAAGGATATTAAAGGGCAAAAAATTAATCTGGTGGAACTCAGCGTGTCCCACTACTTGCTGGCGCGCGGGTTGGAAACCGTCGGCTTGAAAGAGTCGGATGTAAAAGTCGTCAACACCTCTGATGCCGATATGGTGGCCGTATACGGCACCAAAGATGTAACCGCCGTAACCACCTGGAATCCGCTGCTGAGCGAAATACTCGCACAACCCAACAGCAACAAAGTCTTCGACTCAGCGCAAATCCCCGGCGAGATTATGGATTTGATGATCGTGAACACCGAGACCCTTAAAAAGAATCCCGCATTAGGTAAAGCATTGGTGGGCGCCTGGTACGAAATCATGGGCGTAATGAGCGCTTCGGACAAAGCCGCTACCGCCGCCAAAACATCCATGGCGGTTGCATCAGGTACTGACCTCGCCGGTTTTGAAGCGCAACTCGCCAGCACAAAAATGTTTTATACCCCCGCCTCTGCTCTCGCACTCATCAATAGCGACGAGTTATTAAAAACTATGCAAAAAGTGGCAGAGTTTTCCTTTGATCACGGCTTGCTAGGTGAAGGCGCACCCGATGCAAAATTCATCGGCGTGGAAGGGCCCAAGGGCGTGTATGGCGATAAGAAAAACGTGAAGCTGCGTTTTGATACCACCTACATGCAAATGGCCGCCGATAAAAAACTCTAATAAATATCCTGTAATGACCAATCCATACCCAAGCCGCGTTTGGGTATGGATAACCTGAAAAAGCAGAATCGCCATGAAAAGACTAATAAACCTCACTCCGTCAAAATCCATCAATTTGTTATTGGGGATTCTGCCTTTCGCAATATTGCTAGTGGTTTACCTCATCGCCTCGGATGCGCGTCTGGCAGAAAATGCCAACGACAAACTCTTGCCCAGTTTTGCGCAAATGGGCGATGCAATTGAAGGCTTGGCATTTGAACCGAGCAAACGCAGTGGCGAATATTTATTTTGGCAAGATACCTTCAGCAGTTTGTATCGTTTGTCACTGGGTATTTTTATCGCTGCGATATTAGGCTTCACCATCGGCATATTAACCGGTGCAATTCCTACGCTTTATTCACCTATAGCGCCCTTATTAACGGTGATTTCTTTAGTGCCACCGATGGCGCTTTTGCCAGTACTGTTTATTGTCTTTGGTCTGGGCGAGTTATCCAAAGTTGCTTTGATAGTCATCGGTGTTGCGCCGTTTATCGCGCGCGATATCCAGCGCTGCACTCAGGAAATTCCGCTCGAACAATTGGTCAAGGCACAAACCCTGGGCGCGTCTACCTGGCAAATTTTGGTGCGCGTATTAATTCCGCAATTACTGCCGCGCCTGATCAATGCAGTGCGCTTATCGCTCGGCGCGGGCTGGTTATTTTTAATTGCCGCCGAAGCGATTGCATCGACCGACGGGCTAGGCTATCGCATTTTTCTGGTGCGCCGTTATATGTCGATGGATGTCATCCTGCCCTACGTTGCCTGGATTACGCTGCTCGCATTTTTAGTAGATTGGCTGCTAGTCAAAATCAGTACCAGATGTTTCCCCTGGCATTACCAAATGCCAGGCAAATAAAAATATGCAGCAACTTATCTGTTAACAACAAAAGCAGAAGAACACGGAAACAGAACCATGACCGTTATCCCTTTTGATAAAGCGCTTCTTGACAAGAAAAGTCTGGAAGAAAAAAAAGCGAAACTCACACCTATGATTCAGGCAAAAAATCTGTGGAAAAAATACGCAGACAATGTCGTACTGGAGCGCATGAATGTCAGCGTGTCTGCCGGTGAATTTATTACCATGGTGGGCACTTCCGGCTGCGGCAAAAGTACCTTTCTGAAAATGTTATTGGGTATGGAAGCGCCCAGCTCCGGGGAATTATTGCTGGACGGCAAACCCATCCCCAATGAGCCAGATCAATCGCGCGGTATAGTCTTCCAACAATATTCGGTGTTCCCACATTTGAGCGTATTGGAAAATGTCATTATCGCGCGCGAGTTTGAACACTCGCCTTTCTTCGGAAAATTATTCGGTAGTAAAAAGCGGCAAGTAGTTGATGAAGCCAAAGCCTTGCTCGAATCCGTGGGATTAACCCCAGCCATCAATCGCTACCCGCACGAATTATCCGGCGGTATGAAACAGCGCCTCGCCATTGCGCAGGCATTGATCCGCAAGCCGCGCATTTTGTTGCTCGATGAACCTTTCGGCGCACTTGATCCCGGTATCCGCGCCGACATGCACCACTTAATTTTGCAACTCTGGCGCGAGCACCAGCTCACTGTATTTATGGTGACGCACGATTTAAGCGAGGGATTTTATTTGGGCACCCGTTTGTGGGTGTTCGATAAATTACGCCGCGACCACCAAGCGCCCGGTGCCTATGGTGCCAATATTACCTATGACCTACCAGTCGCGCGCAACAAGAGTGAATCCACCTATGAATTACCCATTGCCCAAGAACAACAGGAAATTTAGCCGATGAGCAATATGCACTACACCACTACCCTGCCAGGCAACGGCCATTGGTCGCTGGAGTTGCGTCGCGGCAGTTTGATGAAAATTACCGATATCGAAGGCGGTGCCAATGTCGGCATGCTGTTTTACAACCCGCGCAATTTGCTGGAGCGATACAACGCGCCCGACACACTTAAATGTCAACACACATTTAAATTGCAGCGCGGCAATTGTTTGTATTCCGATATGGGACGAATTTTTGCCTCGATTGTTGAAGACCATTCCGCGAACGGCGAAGGCAATTGGCACGATACCATCTGTGGCAATAGCAACGCCGAAATTATCGAGAAGCAATGGGGCAAGCGCGATTACCAAAGCCACCGCAACCAGTGGCTGCAAAATGGTTACGATGCATTTTTAGTGGAACTTGCCAAATACGGATTAGGTCGCGCCGACATGGCAGCAAATATCAATTGGTTTAGCAAGGTGATTGCGGATGACCAAGGCAATATCCATCTCGATACCAAAAACCAATCCGCCAACAACAGTGTCACCTTGCGGTTTGAAATGGACACCTTGGTCGTCATGCATGCGTGCCCACATCCGCTCAACAAATCTGAACGCTATCCATTTACCTCAGTGAAAATTGAATTGAGTGAAGCTGACGCTGTTACTGAGGATGATTACTGCAAAAATTTCCGCGAAGAAAACCAGCGCGGCTTCCAAAACAACGCGCTGTATTATTTGGCAGCTAAATAATTCAGTCGCGAAATAATTGGTAGAACAAATAGAGAGAGGAAAAAGGCAATGTCACATACTCCGAGCAATTTGCATCCCGAAACTGCATTCTCCACACACTACGTACCTGCTGGCGATTATTTCCTCGGCGAAATAAAGCAAGGGCAAACCTTTCGTATTGTCGATTTGAAAGGCAATCAGGCGGCTGATGTTTTATTTTACAACGCCCAAGATCCGAGCGAGCGCTACAGTGCGATGGATACCATCCGTAACCAAGGCAATTTATATTTAACGGCGGGCACCAAATTAATCTCCAATGCCAACCGCGAATTACTGGAAATTGTCGCCGACACCTGTGGCCGTCACGACACCCTCGGCGGCGCCTGCGCCACCGAAAGCAACACCGTGCGTTACAGTTTAGAAAAACGCTGCATGCACGCCTGCCGCGATAGCTGGATGCTCGCCATAGCTGAACATCCGGAATTTGGTATCAGCAAGCGCGACATCACCCACAACATTAATTTTTTTATGAATGTTCCAGTCACATCAGAGGGCGGACTTACCTTCGAAGACGGAATTTCTGCGCCGGGAAAATATGTCGAGCTGAAAGCAAAAATGGATATCGTTATGCTGATCTCCAACTGCCCGCAATTAAACAACCCGTGTAACGGCTATAACCCAACACCGATTGAAGTCATCGTGTGGAATTAAATTTTATTTGCATCGCCCTTACCAATCATTCGCCTTCAATGGACGGCCATTGTCGTATTAATCCCAGCAGGACGGCCTGCCGGAGCTGACATGTTTACCAAAGTGTTAATTGCCAACCGCGGTGCTATAGCGACGCGCATCATCCGCACCTTAAAAAAGCTGAATATAAAATCCGTTGCGGTTTACGCTGAAGCCGATGCAGACTCCCTGCACGTGCGCCTTGCTGACGAAGCCTTTTCGCTCGGCGAAGGTGCAGCTGCGCAAACCTATCTCGACCGCAAAAAAATTATTGCACTTGCGCAGCAGACAGGCGCGCAGGCCATTCATCCGGGCTACGGCTTTTTGAGTGAAAACGCTACCTTTGTAGCAGAGTGCGAAGCAGCAGGCCTGGTATTCATCGGCCCGACTGCAGAGCAAATGATTACCTTTGGTTTAAAGCACAAAGCGCGAGAATTGGCCCATGCCGCCAATGTTCCCCTCTGCCCCGGAACTGATTTATTAAAAAATCTCGCCGATGCAATAACCGCTGCTGCAAACATTGGCTATCCCGTTATGCTTAAAAGTACCGCCGGTGGTGGCGGTATCGGCATGCAACTCTGCAACAGTGAAACTGAACTGGTCGCTGCATTTGATTCGGTAAAACGTCTGGGGAAAAACAATTTCGCCGACGACGGTGTGTTTCTGGAAAAATTTATCGCCGCAGCGCGCCATATTGAAGTGCAAGTATTTGGCGACGGCAAAGGCACCGCTGTTGCTATTGGTGAACGTGATTGTTCAAGCCAAAGACGAAATCAGAAAGTAGTAGAAGAATGCCCTGCTCCCAATCTTCCTGAATTGCAGCGCAAAGCAATGCAACGAACTGCCGAGCAATTGCTGGCCTCGGTAAACTATCGCAACGCGGGCACAGTGGAATTTATTTACGACTCGCGCGATGAAAAATTTTATTTCCTTGAAGTTAACACGCGCCTGCAAGTGGAGCATGGCGTTACTGAGGAAGTTTACGGTGTCGATTTGGTCGAGTGGATGCTGCGCCAGGCCGCAAACGATCTCGGCGATATAAAATTATTACGCGACCAGCTATCACCCGCAGGCCATGCCATTCAAGTACGCGTCTATGCCGAAGATCCGGCGCTGAATTTCCAACCGTGCGCAGGCTTACTCAGCAAGGTGGAATTCCCGTCATTACACAGCAACCTGCGAATCGATCACTGGATTGAAAGCGGCATTGAAGTACCTGCGTTTTTTGACCCTATGTTGGCCAAAATTATTGTGCGCGGAAACAATCGCGCCCAAGCCATGGCCCAATTATCCGAGGCGCTGACAAATACACATCTCTACGGAATTGAAACCAATATCGGCTACCTGCGTGCACTCCTGTGCGATCAAACCTTGATTGATGGGCGCATGACCACGCGCTATCTAAACAGCTTTGCTTACAATCCCGCGCGTATCGATATTATCCAGGGCGGAACGCAAACCACTATCCAGGATTATCCCGGCCGCTCAGGTTATTGGCATGTGGGTGTGCCGACTTCCGGGCCGTTTGACAGTTATTCATTTCGCTTGGGCAATCGCCTGCTTGAGAACCCTGAAGACGCCGCCGGATTGGAAATCACCCTGCAAGGGCCAACCTTGAAATTCAGTTGCGCAAGCAAAATTGTTTTAACCGGCGCGGCAATTGATGCAAAACTCGATGGCCACACAATTCCACTCTACGAAATTATTTCCGTCGCCGCCGGACAACAATTGCACCTTGGGCGAATCACTGACCAAGGCGCGCGCACGTATTTAACTATCGCGGGCGGTATTCAATGCCCCGACTATTTGGATTCGAAATCCACTTTTACCCTCGGCCAATTCGGCGGACACAACGGCCGCGCCCTGCGCGCCGGTGATGTACTTTCGCTTGACGCAGCAACATGCAATCCGAAAACTATCGCTGCGAATATTAGCGATGATTTAAAACCGCAGATCAACAATAACTGGCAGTTCCGGGTGATCTACGGCCCCCACGGCGCGCCGGATTTTTTTACCCCGAACGATATAAATACTTTTTTCGACACCGACTGGGAAGTGCATTACAACTCCAGCCGCACCGGCGTGCGCTTGATCGGCCCCAAGCCGGAATGGGCGCGCACCTCTGGCGGTGAAGCGGGCATGCACCCATCCAACATCCACGACAACGCCTACGCCTTTGGCACAGTGGATTTCACCGGCGATATGCCGGTCATCCTCGGCCCGGACGGCCCCTCCCTCGGCGGTTTTGTCTGCCCGGCAACGGTCATCACTGCGGATTTATGGAAACTCGGCCAAGTGCGCGCTGGCGATAAAATCCGTTTTGTCCCGGTTACCATTGACGATGCGGTGGCTATAGAGAAAGCCCAAAACCAGTCGCTGTCCGCATTGGAAAATAGATTTTATCGCGGCAATACCTGCGAATTAATTTCACCGCTAGTAAAAGAATTGAACGCAGCTGAATTCGGTGAGGACATTGTCTATCGCGCAGCTGGCGATCATTTTTTACTGGTCGAATATGGACCACTCGAACTGGATATCAAATTGCGCTTCCGCGCCCACGCGCTTATGCAATGGCTGGAGCAGAATTCTTTGCCGGGCCTGCGCGAACTGACGCCAGGCATTCGCTCGCTGCAAATCCATTACGACAGCCAGGTGTTATCGCTCGCCAATTTGTTGCGCCACCTTGAGCGCGGTGAACGTGAATTAATGTTGCAGCTTACGCAATTGAGTGTGCCATCGCGCATAGTCCACATTCCGCTAAGCTGGGATGACGAGGCCTGCCAACAGGCAATCCAGAAATACATACAATCTGTACGCGCCAATGCCCCCTGGTGCCCGAGTAACCTGGAATTTATCCGCCGCATTAATGGCCTGGATTCCATTGCAGACGTAAAAACAATTTTATTCAGCGCCTCCTATCTGGTGATGGGGTTAGGCGATGTGTATTTGGGGGCACCGGTCGCCACTCCAATCGATCCTCGCCACCGTTTGGTCACCACCAAATACAATCCCGCGCGCACCTGGACCGCAGAAAACTCGGTGGGCATCGGCGGCTCCTATCTGTGTGTCTACGGCATGGAGGGCCCGGGCGGTTACCAATTTGTCGGGCGCACGTTACAAATGTGGAATCGCTATCGCCAGACCCGCGAATTCAAACAGCCTTGGCTGCTTAATTTTTTCGACCAAATTCGTTTTTACGAAGTCAGCGCGACCGAATTGCAACAAATCCGCCGCGATTTCCCACTGGGGCGCTATCCAATCACAATTGAAGACAGCCATTTCAGCTTGAGCGAATACCAGGAGTTTATCGCGGCCAATCAGGAATCTATCGCCAGCTTCACGGCGCAACGCGAACAGGCTTTTGAAGAGGAACTCGCCCGCTGGCATGCCAATGGCCAATTCAACTATCAGCAGGACGAAGTTGTGGCGGAGGATGAAGCGGCGGAACTACCAGACAATGCGATCAAAGTAGACAGCTCCGTTTCCGGCAGCGTCTGGCAAACCCAAGTGGAAGTAGGACAAGCAGTTAAGGAGGGCGATCTCTTGCTCATCCTCGAATCCATGAAAATGGAGATCAACATTTATGCCTCATGTGAGGGCAGAGTCAGCCATATCCTCAAAACAAATGGAGCGCGCGTTCAGGCAGGACAAACGCTAATGCTTGTTACCCAGGATTAACCCCTACATGTTGGGCAGGGACGCCCACTTAACTAGCCCGCACCTGACTGATGCAACGTTGATCAGGCGTACCGGTTCAATAAATCCTTTCCCACTGCCAGCAGCCTGCACTTCGTCGGCTCACCCAAGTTTATTTTTCAAAAAGCTCGACCAATGCGCAGGCATAGTTATTGCTCATTTATAAACTGAGACGTCAGACTTGTCTTATTTATAGGGCAAAACACTGACTCTCCAATGCCCCACTTTGGACTATTCAAAAATAAACTTACTTAGGACTTGGTTGTGATCTTCAGGCAAGATATCAATGGTTTACGAGCTATTGCAGTGATTGCAGTGGTGCTCTATCACTTTGGGATTACCGGCTTTGCTGGCGGTTTTTCCGGAGTTGATATTTTTTTTGTCATCTCCGGTTATTTGATGACGGGTATAATTTTTTCAAAAATTGAAAAAAATCGCTTCAACCTGCTGGATTTCTATCTCGCCCGGGCCGCCCGCATAATCCCCGCGCTCGCCGTGCTCTGCGTAACATTGCTGGTCGTTGCCTGGTTTATTCTCCCGCCTTACGAAATGCGCAGCTTCGGCAAACATATTTTGGGCGCGGCGACGTTTTTATCCAACTTTATTTTTGCACGGGACAGTGGTTACTTTGATGGCGCCGCCGATGAAAAATGGCTGCTGCATACTTGGTCACTATCGGTAGAGTGGCAGTTTTATATTTTCTACCCACTTCTAATTCTCGCAATCCGGAAATACTTTTCTTTTAATGTCACCCGCTGGACGCTGGTATTTTTTGCCGTTGCATCCTATTTACTGTCGATATTTTTTCCAGCGCGACTCGCAGACGCCGGATTTTATCTCCTCCCTACGCGCGCTTGGGAAATGATCGCCGGGGGGCTGATCTATGCATTTAGTTTGCAAGCAAGCCAGAAATATAAATTAACGCTTGAAGGTGTCGGGCTGATACTGCTCGCGGGATCTATCTTGCTCCTGAATTCCAGTTATGCCTGGCCCGGTAGTCTGGCCGCATTGCCGGTGCTGGGTGCAGCGCTGGTGATTATTGCAGCGAATGAAAAATCTCCGTTCACGCACAATCCTGTCTCGCAATATATCGGCACCATTTCTTACTCACTGTATTTATGGCATTGGCCGGTTGTTGTTGTCCTCAATTTATTTGAACTCAAAGAGAGTGCATGGGGAATTACCGCTGGTATTGCCGCGTCCCTGTTGCTGGCAATGCTCTCGTATTATTTAGTGGAACGCCCCTGGCGCAACGCATTTCCAACCAAGCTTCCACAAATTTTCCCGGTACTAGGCTACACCAGCCTCACCGGGGTAATTGCTGTAGCGGGGCTAGGGATTTTTTATTTTAACGGAGTGCCTTCGCGCGTCGACGAATTAGTAGTAATTGCTGATAGCGAACAGAATAACCGCAACCCAAGATCTGAATGTTTTGTCATCCCCAGTAAAGACCCGACCTCGCCCATGTGCGTATTTGGCGAGGACAAAGATAAAATTGGTCTTATTGTGATAGGCGACAGCCATTCCAATGCGACTATTACTGCCGTCGCAGCGGCAATCCCTCAGCAGATGGGGGGCGTATTGTTCCTGGGAGCAGATGGCTGTGCGGCAATGATGAATTTATCAACGCCGCACTTTTATAATTGCGGGGATTACAATAAAAAAGTCCTTCACTTCTTACAAAATAATTTACCCGGGAGTCCTGTTTTGGTGATCAACCACATCACCCAAAATTTGCTGACCCCGCCCGCCGATGCTCACAAAAAACCGGTTTATTTAGCCAAGGTTCCAAACACATCCACCGAATTTGCAGAGCTGTTTAAACAAGAGTATCAGTCACATTTATGCAAACTCACTGAACATCGTCCTGTGTATGTTATGCAATCAATTCCTGGGATGAATGTGAATGTACCCCAGGCGATAGTAAGGTCGATGATGTATAAATCTGAAAAGGTTGATATCGCAATACCGCTTGATGAATATTACAAACGTGAACAGCCATTGCGGACTTTCATGAGCAGTGCAATAAAAGCCTGCAACGCACACGAACTGGATCCACTCGATTATCTGTGCCGCGATAACGCCTGTATAGGATCGATCAATTACCGCCCGCTTTATTATGATGACGACCACCTGAGCGAATACGGTAATCGCCTGTTAATTCCGATGTTCCGCAACATATGGCCATCAACGGAAGCGCCTGCGCCGACCCTCGGAAAAAATTAGACGTTTTATAAAAGTGCATTAATGCATTTTGCATGTAGCAATTCATCATTCCTGAAATAAAAAAACCCGGCACAGGCCGGGTTAACATCCAGGAAGAATTAATTACTCAGGCGCTGCTCGCGAAGGGTACCAATCACCGCTTCAAGCGCGCGATCGAATAGCATACCGTCATCCAAAATTGTCAGGCGCTTGGTCTGCAAAGCAATCGCTAGGCTCTCACGGCTTTCCTCTGCGACTTTCATTCCCGAGCGGTTAACAAAAATATATTTTCCTACCGATCGAATAATGGCAGCTAAGCGGCAGCGATATTTTTCGCCGCCATCGCCCTGCATCTCAAACCAGGTACCCTGGGTGATATTGTTTACCAGCGCCATATGTTGCGGATCAGCCTGAATTGCCTCACTGATTGTTTCAGCCTCAACTATTTGTTCTGCTGTTGCGCTGTCGGATTCGACAGAGGCATCGACTATTAGGGGTGTCGCCACTGCAACCGAAGCGGATACATCATCGGCCGCTACAGTTCTAGCCGGCACTGAAGCCTCGGCGTCGCTACCAACCTCTGTAGATACAGGCGCAGGACTTTGCACGATGCCAGCTTCCGCTGTTGGCTCGCTTTGCACCTTGGATGAGGCGGCTTTCGCGGCTTGTTGGGCACGCACTTGCGCCTCAGCCATTGCCGCTTTCATACTCGCATTTTTTGCGGCAATCTCGTTGGCTTTTAAGGCTAAATCAGCAACCGTCGCTACGGGGGCGTCAGCCTGTGGTTTAGCCTCGCCGCGCAAACGCGCCAAATGCACAATCTCCAACTGTTTAAATAAATTCGTAGTTTCAAACGGACTGAACGAAATACTTTCCAAACCCGTGCGCAATTTTTGCAACAAATCAGGCACTAATTTTAATAAGCGTTGACGATTATCTTTATCCATAGCAGCAGTAACGCTCCACACCAGTTGCTGCGCAGTCATTGAGCAATTACGCCATTCGTCACTGTCCACTCCTTGTTTGAGTGAGGTAATGAACATGACATTTGCCCAAGCTTCGCGCAGCAATTTGGTGACTGCCATAGGCAGCTCTTTCGCCGCACAAATTCGGTTTAACTCAGCATCAACCTGGGCGCGGGCGCGCTCGGACTTTGCCTTACCATCCTCGGCATCAATAGTGCGCTGCTCCAGAATTTGGGCACGACGTTTTTCCTTGTCGAGAAATGAACGGAAATCCACGAGCAGACGCTCGAAGATTCCCATGTCGGTATCAAACTCGGTCAAAATTGCCCGGACAGTTTCTTCCATTTTGGTGAAGAGACCATCTTTGCGCTGACTCTCTTCGCTAGACTCCTGCCACCCCAAACAAGCCATTGCCATTTCATTTAATAATCGGCGTGCAGGATGGCCGCCTTTACTGAAAAAAGTTTTGTCCGCAATTGCGACTTTTACCATCGGGATTTGCAAGCGGCCAATTAATGCCTTCATCGGTGCAGCGAGATTGCGGTCATCAAGGATGAATTCAAACATCATACTGACCAGATTAATAACGTCGTCATCCACCTGGTTAATCGCTGCCACAGTCTGGGTCTCGTTACGCAGCAACTCGCTTAACAATCCACGTAAATTACCCGCTGCTCCAGCGGAGAGCGGCATACTGACCGTGTTCTGTTGCTGCGCCAGGGACAGAATTTTAATTAAATCCTGAGTGGTAATTTCTTCGCCCGGCAATTGTGTGCGCGGTGTACTGCGACTTGAGCCCAACAGGTCGCGCAACTGGTGCAACACCTGATTGGTTTGATCATCGTAACCTTGCGTTAATCCACCAGTCCCGCCGCCAGCTTTTTGGCCACCCAACCCGTACTGTGCGCTGAGGCCTTGGCCAAAATGATCTGCAGTCGAAGAACCAGGTTTTTTAACACGAGCTTCTTGCTTTAATGAGGGGAGAATATTGGCATCGATCAATGTATGGTTAAGCACTTCAAAGAGCTTGCCTAACTTGGTCATCACAATATTGTCGAATAATTTGAACAATACTAATTTGGCTTTTACATCCACATTCAAAGCTTTGGTCGCATCAGTAAAAGCATTACAAATAACATCAACGCCTAATGGATTATTTTTTTGATAGACCTTGGTGGGCACCAAGTGATCAATCCGCAAGGTTAAATGCTGAATGGGTTCTGCAAACTGCTCGTTGGCTTTGTTGATCATTCCGTCAACAGCAACCATCTCTTCCAACTCATCATTCTTCACCAGCGACAAATCATCCAACGAAACAGATTTTTCTGTCACTTGTTTTTCATCGCGGTAAGCAGCTGGATCCAGTAGTTGCGCAAAACCAATATCAATACTGCGGAAAAAAGAAGTCTCCATTGCAC